>PKSX01000116.1 GCA_002869435.1 Marinilabiliales bacterium
AATTCTGGTAGTTCCTGGAACATACCAATTCAGAGTTGTTGTTTCCAGCGGTATTTGTCCAAGTGTAAATTCTACATCAGCAACTATTGTTGTTGATCCCGCAACTGTTGCAGGTACGGTATCCGGACCTAATAGTAATATTTGTCTAGGATCAAGTACTGGCACAATGACTCTTTCTGGCCATACAGGATCAGTTCTGAAATGGCAGGTTAGTGCAAATGGCGGAGCAACCTGGACTGATATTGCTAATACAACAACAACACTTTCTATCACTCCGGGAACATCTGGAACATATATGTTCCGTGCTCAGGTTCAAAGTGGAGTATGTACATCAGCTTTCTCTGGAGCATTTACAGTAACTGTAGATGATCTGTCAGTTGGTGGTACACTTACCGGAAGTAATACAATCTGTGCCGGAAGCAACACAGGAACCATGACTCTTACTGGATATGTTGGTGCGATTGTAAAATGGCAGCGCAGCGATGATGGCGGATCAACATGGACCGACATTGTCAATACCTCAGCAACATACGATGAAGTACTTGCTACTGCAGGCACCTATATCTATCGTGTTGAAGTGAGTAATGGAACATGTGCTTCATCATTCTCTTCAACTGTGAGTATTGTTGTAGATCCTCTGTCAGTTGGTGGTGCAGTTGCCGGAACCAACACACAGATTTGCCTTGGAGATCCTACCGGAACAATGACCCTGAGTGGTTACACCGGAACGATTGTAAAATGGCAGAAACGTGTCGATGGTGGTGCATGGACTGATATTGCAAATACTACAAACACCTATGGCGAAGTTCCTGTAAGTGCAGGTACATGGGATTACCGCGTTGAAGTTCAGAGTGGTTCTTGTGGATCAGCATTTGCAACTGAATTTACTGTAGTTGTAGATCCTCTCTCAGTTGGAGGCGACCTTAGTGGTACAACAACTCTTTGTGCTGGAAACAATACCGGAACTATGACCTTAACATCATACACGGGTGCTATTGTTGAATGGCAACGTAGTGATAATGGTGGTTCAACATGGACCAGTATTGCGAATACTTCAGCTACCTATGATGAAATAATACCTGCAGCTGGTACATACCTATATAGGGTTGTAGTTACCAGTGGTGTTTGTTCATCATCATACTCTGATACATTAGTAATTGTTGTTGATCCTGTTACTGTTCCTGGAGTAATCACCGGAAACAATATCAGCATTTGTGCTGGTACCAGCAGCGGAAACATGACACTTGGTGGATATACCGGAGCTATTTTGAAATGGCAGAAGCGTGTTGACATGGGTGCATGGACTGATATCACTAATACTACTGATACTATGGAAGAAGTGATAGCCACTCCCGGAACTTGGGATTATAGAGCAATTGTACAAAGTGGTACATGTGATCTTGATTCTTCGGATTACGTAAGTATCCTTGTTTCTGAGGCAAGTAACGGTGGTACATTATCCGGAGGAAATGACATATGTGCAAGCGGATCTACCGGTACAATGACCGTTCTTGGTTATGTTGGATCTGTAACTAAGTGGCAGTATAGCTACAATAGTGGTGCCTGGGCCGATATCGCAAATATCACAGATACACTTGAAGAAGTTCTGTCAACATCAGGTACATATGACTATAGAGTAGTTGTTCAAAGTGGAGCTTGTGCTGAAGCTTATTCCAACGAAGTGAACCTCGAAGTATTCGAAAACTCTGTTGGTGGATCCCTCAGTATTGTTGATTCAGTTATCTGTGAAGGCGAAACTACAGATCTTATTGTTCTGAGTTCATTCACCGGAACTATCAACAAATGGCAACGCAGAATAGATGGTGCTGCATGGACTGATCTTGCAAATACCACAGCAACATATTCTGAAATCGCTACTCCTGCAGGTCTCTACGAATACAGGGTTGAAGTTCAAAATGGTATATGCACTGTTGCATATTCAGATACTGCACAGATAGATGTTCTGTCATATCCTGTTGCATCATTCTCTTATATCATTAACGGACTCGTTGTTGACTTTACTAATACTTCTACCAATGCCACATCATATGATTGGAACTTTGGCGATGGTTCGGCGCACTCTAACTTAGTAGATCCGTCACATACCTATCCAACCAGTAACACATATAATGTGATTCTGACTGCATATAATGACATCTGCTCACATGACACAAGTAGTTTAGTCGATGTTGTTGATGCTGTTATTGAATTAGACGATAATACATATTTGACTATGTTCCCGAATCCTTCTAATGGTGAATTCAATATTACTTATTATGGTACACCGACATCAGCATTTGAAATGCAGATTTTCGACATGACCGGTAGATTGATTCGCACTGAAGACCTCTCTTACATGACCTCAGGCAGTGTACACACTGTATCACTGGGAGCTGTAAATGCAGGATTCTACAATGTGAGATTCACTTTCGAAGATAATGTGTTCAATCAGATTATGGTTATTGAATAATCTTCCTTAATATTCTAAATGAAAAGGGTTGCTTTGGCAACCCTTTTTTTATGCTGTACACAACGATGCGATCTCGTCCATTTTTGCTAATTTCGCAGAAAATAAAAAGGGAAGAATGGAATATAACCACAATAGCATTGAAGCAAAATGGCAGAAGTATTGGGCGGAAAATCTAATATATTCTGTTATTGAGGATGAAACACGTGAGAAATACTATGTACTCGATATGTTTCCGTATCCTTCAGGAGCTGGCTTGCATGTTGGACATCCGCTTGGGTATATTGCCTCAGATATTTATAGCAGATATAAAAAACTGAAAGGCTACAATGTATTACATCCAATGGGCTATGACGCATTTGGACTCCCTGCAGAGCAATATGCTATTGAAACAGGCCAACACCCGGCAATAACAACTGAAAAAAACATTGCACGCTATCGTGAACAACTTGATAAACTAGGGTTTTCATTTGACTGGAGTCGTGAAGTTCGTACTTCAGACGCTAAATATTATAAGTGGACACAGTGGACCTTTATTCGTTTGTTTGAACATTGGTTCGATAATGATCTCCAAAAAGCTGTACCAATTTCTGTATTGCTTGAGAAATTTGAAAAGGAAGGTAACTACGGTATAAATGCTGCAACTAGCATGGAAGAAGATTTTTCTGCCATAGCCTGGAAGGAAATGACAGAAGTGGAGAAATCTGATGTTTTGATGCATTACAGATTGGCATATCTTGCTGATACTATGGTAAATTGGTGCCCGGCACTGGGGACTGTACTTGCAAATGATGAAGTAAGTGAGGGCTTTAGTGTACGTGGGGGTCATCCTGTGGAGAAGAAAAACATGAAGCAGTGGTCGTTGCGCATTACAGCATATTCTGATCGCCTGCTGGAAGGTCTTGATCGTATTGACTGGCCGGAAAACATAAAAGAAATTCAAAAAAACTGGATTGGGAAGAGCCGTGGTGCAATGCTAAAATTTGTTATTGCTCACGAACCTGAAAAAGAACTTGAGATTTTTACTACTCGTCCTGACACAATATATGGGGTTACTTTTATGTCGGTAGCTCCTGAACACCCATACATTGGTTTATTGACAACAGAAGAACAAAAATCTGAGGTTGATAAATATGTCAAGCATGCTTTGAACAGAAGTGAGCGAGACAGGATTAGCGATGCCAAAAACATAAGTGGCGTTTTTACAGGTTCCTATGCCATAAATCCCTTTCGCGGAAAAGCAGTTCCTGTTTGGGTTGCTGATTATGTACTCGGCGGATATGGAACAGGCGCTGTTATGGCTGTCCCCGGGCACGATAGCCGTGATCATGCCTTTGCAAAACACTTTGGGTTACCAATTATTGAAGTAATTAAGGGAGGAAACGTTGAAGAGGAAGCATATGAATCGAAAGAAGGAGTTTGTATAAATAGCGGTCATTTTGACGGGCTTTTAGTGCCTGAAGCCATTGAAGCCATGACAAAATATGCTGAGGAAAATGGTTTTGGTGTATCTACAATTAATTACCGTCTTCGTGATGCTATTTTTAGTCGTCAACGCTATTGGGGAGAACCTTTCCCGGTTTATTATAAAAATGGTATTCCTTTCGTGCTAAGCGATGATGAACTCCCGCTTAATCTACCGGAAGTAGATAAATATCTTCCAACTGAAGACGGAGATCCACCCCTTGCAAGAGCGAGAGACTGGAAATATAAAGGCGAATTTGAATATGAGCATAGCACGATGCCTGGTTTTGCGGGCTCAAGCGCATATTATTTTCGATATATGGATCCGCACAACGAAAATGAATACTTTTCGAAAGATGCGGTAAACTACTGGAAATCTGTTGATTTTTATGTAGGTGGTGCTGAACATGCTACCGGACACCTCATTTATGCACGTTTTTGGAATAAATTTCTTTTTGATCTGGGGCTGACTCCTGAAGATGAGCCGTTTAAAAAAATGATCAATCAGGGTATGATTCAGGGTCGTAGCAATTTTGTATACAGAGTGAAGCCTGAAAACATGGCTGAGTATGTTCTTTGGGAAATGATTCGTGGAAAACAAACAGGTGTTGAATTTAAACAAAACTTTAAAGAAGGTCACCGCAGATTTGATTTTTACTCGGAAGAAGCTAAAATAATTATTGAAATAAAACGCCAGAAATCACTTGAAAAACTGGCTATTCCATATGAAGAATACGCTAAGGAACACAACTATAAAATTATTCTTTTTAATATAGTTGATGTGATTTTGCACACCGATAAAGTTTTAAAGCGCATTAAAAAAGCAGTGGCCGGAGAAAATGTTCCTGTTCTTGATGAGATAGAGACCTGGGAAGAGGTTCCAATCTTTGTTTCTGCAAATATTTCTGGCAGAGAAGAATTTGCCTATCCAATACACGTGGATATTAATCTTGTTGATTCAGACATTCTTAATATTGATTCATTTAGGAACTGGCGGCCAGAATACGAGAATGCTCGCTTCATTCTTGAAGGAGAAAAATATGTGTGCGGACATGAGGTTGAGAAAATGTCGAAATCAAAGTACAATGTTCAGAATCCGGATGATCTGGTAGAAAAATATGGCGCCGATACTTTGCGTATGTATGAAATGTTTCTTGGTCCAATTGAACAATCAAAACCCTGGGATACCAAAGGTATAGAAGGGGTGTATCGCTTCCTTAAGAAATTCTGGCGTTTATATTACGATCATGAAAAACTGATTGTAAATGAAGATCAAGCCAACGAGGCTGAGCTTAAAGTTTTGCATAAGTGTATCAAAAAGGTAGATGAAGATATTGAACGTTTTTCTCTCAACACCTGCATAAGCTCTTTTATGATTGCCACAAATGAACTTCATGATTTGAAATGCCATAAACGTGAAATTCTGGAACCTCTGGTAATTACGCTTTCATCATTTGCACCACATATTACTGAAGAGCTCTGGAGTGCACTTGGTCATGAAGTTAGTATTAGCAAGGCGGAATTTCCAAAGTATAATGAAGAATATCTGAAAGAATCATCCATAATCTACCCTGTATCATTCAACGGTAAGCGCCGTTTTGAACTATCCCTTCCGGCAGATGCCTCTAAAGAAGATGTGGAAAAAATGGTGCTCGAAGCCGAAGAATCTGCCAAATGGCTGGATGGTAAAACACCAAAGAAAGTTATTGTTGTGCCCGGGAAAATTGTGAATATTGTAATCTAATTGTCTTTTTCTTCAGGTTCTTTTTCAGAATCTTCTGTTTCATGTTCAGAAGACTCTCTCCACTTCGGCTCAAACCCATCCAGATAATCGAAATCTTCGTTCAGAGCGTAATTATAATTGTTCAATATGACGTAAGGTTCACTCATTAATATATACCGAAGGGTCTGTGCCTAAACGGTAATAGGTTTTTCCGTTGATACAAATGGTTGTATATTCGAGATCTTCTTCAAAATAGGTAGAGAAACTGATTATGTATTTTCTCACATAGTCTTTACGGGTTTCAATTTTTAAATATTCGCCACCTTCAATATAAAAACCATTATAGCATGAAGTTACATCCTCTTTAATAGTTCCCCCAATAATAATATTAATTTCTCTAATATATAAAAAAACAGAGTCACCTTCAACCGAATACACACCGGAAAATGACTGTAGACGCTGGTCGCAATCCATGGAATTTGTCGAATATGTAAAATTCATATTATCGTAAAAGGCATAATATTCACCGTAACCACTTCCAACATGAGGGGAATCGTGCCAAAAACCCTGAATATCTTTTTGGGCAAAACTCAGAAAAGAAATAGAGAGTAGTGCAAATAAGAGAAAAGCGCGCATTATTTAGCCTCGTTTAAACTGTACCGGAATACTTAGTTTAACCCGAACTGCTTTTCCGTCTTTTTTACCGGGTTTCCATTTGGGCATCATTTTAATAAGACGAATAACTTCTTCGTCGCAACCATAGCCTAGACTTCGAACAATCTCAACATTTGAAATTGATCCGTTTTTCTCAACAATAAAAGAGGCAATTACAATACCTTCAACTTTTGCATCGAGTGCTGTTCTGGGATAAGATAAGTTACTTTTGATATAATCACCAAGGCCCTGTTGTCCTGTAGGAAACTCGGGCATCTGATCAACTACAACAAAGAAAGGCTCTTCATCCTGAGCCTGAACACCTTGAAAAGCAAAGGTGCAAAGAAACGCTGTTAACAAAAATAAATGTTTCATTGTGACACGTTTTAGCAAATTTACTAATTTAATCGGAAAAATTGTGCCATAAATGATAATTTCGGAAGAATTTGTGCATTTTATTTGGGAAAAGCAACTTGCAGGGCGCTTTTTCACGCTGAAATCTGGTGAAAAATGCGAAATTCAGCATCCGGGCCGTGGTGAAAATCGTGATGGGCCTGATTTTGAAGACGCCAGAATAATTATCGACGGTATTTTGCTTGCCGGACAGGTGGAGATTCATCTCAAATCTTCTGATTGGTACAGGCATCAACACCATAAAGATGAAGCATATGAAAAAGTCATTCTACATGTAGTGCTTAATTATGACAAGGCTGTATTTGATATAAATAAACGCGAAATTCCTGTGCTGGAACTTTGTGAAGATCAGGTTTTGAAGTGGAAAGAAACCTATGAGGCCGTTCGCCTGAAACTGGACTCACCTTTTATTTGTGCGGAGTATTTGAAAAAGCTTCCAAAAGAATTTATTCATAAAACACTGTGTGTAAAAGGAGAAGAACGGCTTGCGAAAAAAGCCGAATATATTAAAACACTGCATCAAAAACTTAATCAAAACTGGGATGCTGTTCTGTATCAAGTTCTAATGCGGGCTTTTGGTTTGAATAAAAATATCGAAGCCATGGAGATGCTTGCAGACTCTTTACCATGGAACATACTTGCCAGAGAAAAAGAAAATCTACTGCCTCTCGAAGCATTATTATTAGGACAGGCTGGCATGCTCAACAAACCGCTTAATCACGATTACTTCAAAAAACTTCAGCAAGAGTATTCTTATTTGAAACATAAGCACAAAATACAATCCGTATCAAAAAACGTTTGGAAATATTCTCCGGTTCGTCCTCCTGCTATGCCTGATTTACGATTGGCTCAAATTGCTGCATTTTTTCATTCTGTACAGTCAATTACAGGTGCTGTACTGAGTTTAGAAACAAAAGAAGATGCTTATGATCTCTTCAATACGAAAGTTTCTGTTTTTTGGACTGATCATTACACTTTGAACGGGAAAGAGAAAATACACAAGAATACGAAACCGGGAAAATCATTTCTCGATCTTATAACTATCAACACCATCGCCCCATTTATGTTGGCCTGGGCGGATATCACTTTTCAGGATCGGTATAAATATCAGGCTTTAAGTTTGCTGCAAAATATCGGATCGGAAAAGAATAAAATAATTGCTACATTTGTAGAGGAGCTGAAGGATAAGCCTGCATCGGCATTGGAGAGCCAGGGGTTGATTGAATTGTTTTACAGTCTTTGCTCTTCAAAAAATTGCCTAAAATGCCCCTTTATGAAAGAATTAATGCAAACACGAAACCAAAATGAGTAATCCGAGACATCATTTGAGAAATATGAATATTCTGGCTTTTGTGCTGGTGTTTTTCATCATTGCATCTGGTGTAGTAGGGTATATGCTCATTGAGAATTTTTCATTTCTTGAAGCTTTATACATGACCATCATTACTATTGGTACCGTAGGTTTCAAGGAGGTGCATACTTTGTCGGAAGGCGGGATGATCTTTACGGTAATTCTCATTGTTTTTAGTCTCGGCATTTTTGCATATGCATTGAGTTTAATAGCCAGCAATGTAATTGAAGGGCATTTGTCAAGGTTGATTTTTGGCTACAGAATAAAAACCAAGTTGAAAAAGATGGAAAACCATGTCATTATTTGCGGTTTTGGCCGTAATGGGAAACAAGCCGTTCACGATTTGAAAAATTCAAATCAGAAAGTGGTGATTATTGATAGTAAGGAAGAAGTTCTGAAAGAAATTGACCAGCTTGGATATGCATATATTTATGGCGATGCTACCGAGGAAGACACTCTGATTCGGGCCGGTATTATGAAGGCAAAAGCTATCATTTCAACTTTTCCGAATGACGCTGACAATTTATATGTTTCACTTACGGCAAAATCGCTCAATAATAGAATTGAAGTGATAAGCCGTGCCTCAAGCGAAACCTCTGAAAAGAAACTGAAGCTCGCCGGAATTGATCATATTATTACACCTGAAAAAGTGGGAGGCACCCGAATGGCTATGCTCGTAATGCATCCCGATTTAGTGGAATTCCTTCAGGCTATAGCTATCGACGGACACGACGAACATAATCTTATAGAATTGCAATGCGATAATCTGCCGGATGAGATGAAACATGTAAGTATAGGCGATTTACAAGTGCGAAAACTCAGTGGTGCAAATATTATTGGTATAAAGCGCGAAGATGGCACATTCGATGTGAATCCGTCGCCGGATACATTGATAAAAGCCGGAACCAAACTCTTCGTCCTCGGCACACCCGACCAGATAAAGAAAATGGAATCGATTTATAAAGGTGCAGTTTAGTTTTTGCTTCAAAATTTTCCCATCCGTAAAAAAACCATTAAATTCGCCCATATTATCTTAGGTAATTACTATTTCGACGATTAGAAATAGAAAATAGAAAGAACTATGAGTAAAACTGAATCCTGGGGAACCAGAGTTGGATTGATACTCGCGATGGCAGGTAATGCGGTGGGGTTTGGAAACTTCCTGCGCTTTCCTGTGCAGGCTGTGCAAAATGGTGGTGGTGTTTTTATCATCCCCTATCTCGTGAGCTTCCTTTTAATGGGTATTCCGCTGCTTTTTGTAGAATGGTCTATTGGTCGCTATGGCGGAAATAAAGGTTTCCACTCTACGCCATTCATGATGCAAAGCCTCGATAGAAGACGTATCTGGAAATATGTTGGCGTATTCGGTATCTTTAGCAATATCGGTATTGCCGCGTATTACACTTTCATGGAGTCGTGGACACTGGGCTATCTGATACATAGTATTAAAGGTTCTTTTAACGGACTTGATCAGGAGGGAGTGGTTAATGTTTTCAACTCATATATTGCGCTTGATCAGGCAACACTGTTTCAGGGTGAATCTCTGGTTCTTTTTGTGGTAGTGCTTGCATTAAATGTATTTATTTTATCAAGAGGACTAAGCGGAGGGGTCGAGAAAGTGGCAAAAATTGGAATGCCTCTGCTGATAGGTTTTGGAGTAATATTGGCCATCAGAGCGTTTACGCTAAAATCAGGTGTTGATGGTGCTGTTAACGGGGGCTCTGTTGGACTTAATTTTCTTTGGACGCCTCAATTCGACTCAATGTGGAATCCCAAAGTGTGGTTTGCGGCAGCCGGACAAATGTTCTTTACGCTGTCGCTGGGAATGGGATCAATTCATGCCTACTCAAGTTATTTGAAAAAGAAAGACGATATTGCCCTCAATGCCATGTCAGCCGGATGGATGAATGAGTTTGTGGAAGTGGTGCTTGGCGGTGCAATAATTATCCCGATCTCTATAGGATATCTTGGCATCGATCGTGTTGTAGAACTGGCCTCAGCAGGCGGCCTGGGAATGGGTTTTAAAACTTTACCGTATTTATTTGCCCAATGGGGGCCAATTCTGTCAATTATTGCCGGAATCATGTGGTTCGGGCTGCTTTTCTTTGCAGGAATAACGTCATCTCTGGCAATGGGAGTGCCTGTGCTTGGTTTCCTCCGAGATGAATTCAAGTGGTCACGCCTTAAGGCAGCGATCGCATTTGGAGTTATTATCTTGTTGCTCGGTCTGCCAACAGTATTTTTCTTTAACCAAGGGGTTTTCGATGAATATGATTATTGGACGGGAACCTTCTCTCTGTTTGTATTCGCAGCACTTGAAGTAATACTCTTCAGCTGGTTCTTTGGAATGAATAAGGGCTGGCGGGAAATAAATGCCGGAGCAGATATTAAAGTGAGTGTTGTCTTTAAGTTCTTGCTGCGATATATTACTCCACCAATTTTAATTATTGTATTTGTTGGTGCCGTAATTACCCCGGAAGGGAATGATTGGGCAGGAGCATTTCAAAGCTTAATGAATGGTGGCGGCTGGGATTTTGACAATGGTAGTCTTATTGGTAAAATAATGAATACAGGCTTACGTGAACAATTAGCCGCAGCTACTGATCCTGAAGTGATTTCAGACCTTAAATATAAATTATTGCTCACCAATTTATCGAGAATTCTATTGATGGGCCTTTTTGTAGCTATTTCACTTGTGGTTCGCAAAGCATACAAGAAACGTAAAAAGGAAGGGAGGGGCTTCTAATGAATACTTCTGCATTGATAATGATGATCAGCGTTAATGTAATCGTGATTTCAGTTTGTGCATATTTCTTTATCAAGGTTCTTACTTCTAAACCAAAGCCGGAGCCTGATTCATATTCTGAAAACGATGATGTTCCCAGATAATAGACTGCTTAAATGACATTGTTGATTCTGTTTCTGGCACTTACACTTGTGGTATCCTTCTTATGTAGCATACTGGAAGCCACGCTTTTGTCATCTAGTGTGCCATACTTACTTAAATATGGCGAAGAAGGGCGAAAAAGTGCCATGATCATGATCGACTATAAGTCGAATATTGACAAGCCGCTAACTGCCATTCTTTCTTTGAACACTTTTGCAAACACTTTTGGTGCGGCAGGAGTTGGCGCACAGGCAGTTGAGGTTTTTGGTGATATTTATTTTGGCCTGGCCAGCATGCTTCTCACCTTTGCTGTGCTTTTTTTCTCTGAAATTATTCCAAAAACGCTAGGGGCAAATTACTGGAAACAATTGGTTTTTCCCGCGGCCATAACTTTGAGAGTAATTGTTTTTATTTCCTATCCGCTTGTGCTTATTGCAAAATTCTTAACCAGCTTTTTGGCAAAAAAAGACAATCAAAGCACTGTTTCCCGTGAAGAAGTGGCAGCTATTGCGCAACTCGGAGAATCAGAAGGAGTACTTGAAGAGGATGAAAGCCGTGTAATTAGCAATTTGGTTAATCTTAAAAACGTAAAGATACGTGAAGTGATGACCCCGCGTACGGTGGTATTGGCAATACCTCAAACCATGAAAATTCATGAGTTTTTTGAGTCTGATGACTTTAAGAAACACTCGCGTATACCGGTCTATAAGGATGATGCTGATAATATCAGCGGCTATATTCTCAAAATTGATGTGATGGCTAAAATTGCTGAAGGGAAAACCAAAATTCAGGTTTCTTCTATTAGGCGTAATGCTATTGTAGTGTATGAAAATTTCTCCATTCCTGTTTTATTCAAAAAGCTGATGGATGCGCATGAACATATTGCAATTGTTGTGGATGAATATGGCGTATTTGCCGGTGTTGTTACCATGGAGGATGTAATGGAAACCATGTTGGGACAGGAGATTTTAGATGAGAATGATGCTCAGGCAGATCTTCAGCAAACAGCGCGCGATAAATGGAAAGAGAGGTCGAAAGGACTGAATTTTAACGGTCACGAGAGTGGGGAAGATGAGAAAAATTCTGAATAATTATTACCCGAAAAGCAAATCATGGTTCGAATGCTTTGGTAAAGAGCTTCGTTATAGTTTTCGTGTACTGAAATCTTTGTTTTGTCATAGGAAGGTGCTTCGTGTATTGGCTTATCCTGAATTACCCGGCTCAAGAGCCATTATTTCTAAAATTGCAATTCATAAAAAATGGGTTATTACCAATAACCCCAAAAAGAAAGTCCTTTTTGCGATCTCGTGGAAAGATTCCACCCTGCGCGATGTGCCCGAGAAACTGCAGAACTTGAGTTCAAAAATAACAGTGCTGAATTTGTACAATGACAACATCCTTAAAACTTATGTAGAAGAGTATTTCTATGAAGCATTCGGTTACCGCACCCGTATAGATCCGCAATTGCATCATGGCAAAGCTGTATGTAAAAGTGAATACAATGCTACACATAGTGGCAATATAGTTGAGTGCCCGGTTGATACGCCTGAAAAAGACTGTATTTATCAGATTGTGATAGATAATCAAACCGAAGCCGGCTTTTACGAAGATATACGAGTACCCGTTATTGGCAAAACCATTCCCTATGTGTATATTAAGCTGAAGGAAGAAAGCGCCCGCTTCGAAACCCGTGCCCAAAAAGTGTATATACATGAACCCGAAAAGTACATCAGCCGGGAAGAGCAGCAAAGAATATTCCGGTTCACCACTTCCATCGGTCTCGACTTTGGCGAAATCGATGTGCTGCGCAACCGCACCGACGGTAAACTCTATATTGTTGATGTAAATAACACGCCATACGGCCCGCCAGCTAATCTGGCTGAACAAGATGCGAAAAAAGCAGTTGAAATTCAGTCGGAAGGGCTTGAGGAATTATTCAAGTAGAGATAAGCATGCCTTGTCTCTACAATAATTACAGCGTATTATAAATATTCATCGTCCTCGTGATTCCCTGCTGAATGAAACTCTCCACAGCTTTTGCCGCGACTTCAATCTTCTCTTTCACAACAGGAATTTGCTCCGGAAACCATTGGCCAAGTACGTATTCTACCTGCATGCCACGTGGGAAGTCATTTCCTACTCCAAAGCGTAAACGGTTGAAACCGGCCGTTCCTAGAGTTTGAATGATATGGTCTAGTCCATTATGCCCTCCGTCTCCTCCTTTACTACGAATGCGAATTTTACCAAGAGGTAATGCTACATCATCAGTAATGACCAGCAGGTTCTCGAGCTTAATCTTTTCTTGATCCAGCCAGTATCTGACAGCATTACCGCTTAAGTTCATATATGTTGAGGGCTTCAGCAGAGAAACTTTGCGTCCCCGAATTTTTATCTCAGAAATATCACCGTACCTGCCTGTGGAGAAAGGAACTTCTTTCTGTAGTGCAATAAAGTCGACGACTTCAAAGCCTATATTATGTCGGGTGCCGGCATATTTGTCACCGATATTTCCGAGTCCGCAAATGAGATATTTATCCATAAAAAAAGGCAGGAATTGATCCTGCCTCAAAATTACAAATAATAAGTAAGTCTGACCGACTACTCTTCTTTTTTCTCTTCTCCGCCTTCTTTGGCTCCTTCTTCTCCACCTTCTTTGGCTTCTCCTTCTTCTCCTTCTTCTCCCTCTTCTCCTTCTTCCTCTTCTTCTTCGACAGCTACACGTGTTACGGCAACACCAAGAAGGAAGCTGGCTTCCGGTAAAAGAATTTTATAGTCATCAGTTTCAATATCACGTACTTTGAAATTGTCGTTGATTTCAAGTCCTGAGATGTCAAGAGTAATGCTCTCAGGCATGGCATCAGGAAGTGCTCTTACAGGTATCTTCCTGTATTTGGTAATCATGCGTCCGCCCTTGAGGATTCCGGGTGCAACACCTTCAGTTCTCAATGGGATATGCATAGTGATTTCCATATCCGGAGTAAACTCAAAGAAATCGGCATGAAGGATATGATCACTTACCGGGTGGTATTGAATATCCTGAAGAATACATGTGAAGTTTTTGTCACCAATAGTGACATGAACAAATGCGGCCTCTGGTGAAAAAACCAAAGGTTTAAACTGCTTTTCTTCAACTGAGAAGTGAATTTGCTCTTTACCACCGTATATTACACATGGTACAAGCCCTTCACTGCGCAATTTTTTCGCATCTTTTTTCCCTACGTGCTCTCTGGGAGCACCGCTCAATGATACTGTTCTCATTGCTTTGTGATTTAGATTATTGTGTTTAAATTAAAGTGAGTACTAATAGACTCACATTTGATGTTTCTGTGAATTACATCGGCAAATAATTCGCTGACCGATAAAACCTTGATTTTTGAACTGGGATGTTCTTTTGGAATAGTATCGGTAACGATCACCTCTTCCAATGGTGATTTGTCGATTCTGTCATAGGCCGGTCCGCTGAGAACTGCATGCGTGCACATTGCGCGTACACTTCTTGCCCCAGCTTCCTTAATAATATTAGCTGCAGTTGTAATAGTGCCTGCGGTGTCAATAATATCGTCGAGTAAAACAACATCCTTGTCTTTAACATCTCCGATTAAAACCATGTCGCTTACCTGATTTGGCTTGGCTCTTTGCTTATAGCAAATTACCATGTCACAATCAAGAAACTTGGCATATGAATTGGCTCTTTTGGTTCCACCTGTATCAGGAGAGCCAACGATAATGTTAGGAAGGTTCAGGTTTTTCAGGTAAGGAATAAAAATGGTACTGGCAAATAAATGATCTACCGGGATATTAAAGAAACCCTGAATCTGATCTGCATGTAAGTCAATAGTGATAATTCTTTCCACACCTACTGCCTGTAACATATCTGCAATCATTTTGGCGCCAATACCAACCCTGGGTTTTCCTTTTCTGTCCTGACGGGCAAAACCGAAATATGGAACAACAGCATAAATGTGATGGGCCGAAGCTCTTTTAGCCGCATCTATCATCAGCATTAACTCAAATAGATTTTCGACTGGTGTATGAGTAGATTGGATAATAAAGAGTTCTTTTCCGCGAACAGATTCTTCAAATGAAACTTCAAATTCACCGTCTGCAAAGCGGGTGAAACTGGTTTTACCCAGTGAAATTCCATAGTTTTTGGCAATTTGTTCTGCCAGGCTTTGTGAAGCCTGCCCGGAATACATAACTACTTTTGGATCCATGCGGTGCTGAAATTTGGTGCAAAGGTAGAAAATTAATCGCTACGCGCATATAAAAAACTGCCTCCTTTTTGGGGAGACAGTTTTTCTAAGTATTTATGTTTCTATTCAATAATGATTTTTTCTTTATAGAAAACTTCATTTTTGAGTGAACTTACTTTCAGATAGTAAACTCCTGATGGGACATCAGAAACGTTATAACTCACTTCGTTAAAGCCATAATAACTGGCATTTTCTTCAAGAATAATTTCCTGGCCACTCATGGCAACAAGTGAAATTTTTATTTCTCCACCATCAGAGTTGAGCTTAACATTAAGCATGTCGCTTGCAGGATTAGGATATACTGTGTTGATATCAGCCAGCTCACCAACATCGCCAATTACAATAGTGGAGCTGTACTTGTATTTGCCATCTTTATCTACTTGCTTAAGTCTATAATAGGCTGCCCCTGAAGGTGCATCGTTGTCTGTATAAGAGTACTTGATCAGCTCATTTGAGTTGCCAGCAGCCTCAACTTTGTCAATTGCAACGAAATCATTACTAAACTCATCTCTACGTTCAATATCAAAGTAATCACTATTAAACTCTGTTGCTGTTGCCCATTTCAGGTAATTAACATTTGTAGAAATTTTTTCACCTGTAAATTCAACCAGTTCAACAGGAAGTACTACACAGCCAACACAATTGCATGTGAATTTCCATGCTTCATTGGACGCTGTCCAAGGACTGCTATAATTATAACCACCGGGTACAACAGCAATGGTGCCATTGTAATTGTGTAATCCTAAAATACCGGCCTGGTCATTCCATGTAGAACACACCTCTTTGTTGCCAAGATGAACTTCAATGTCATTTGTCCCTTCAAACAACTTCAACTGACCTGTGAATAATAGCGAAGTACAGCTAAAATATGGCACCTCATAATATGTTAGCACAAACCGTCTGTTGGGCGATGTCCCAAGGGTTTGATATTTAATAGTTCCGCCTGTTGCAGGGTTAATGTCCTGATAAGGAAACATGATACAGTTTCTAGGAGCATCTGTTGTATTTGGGATGTCCATATTAATATCATACTCTGACCAGGCATCCGGTGCGGCATTTACACTTGGCTGGTTGGTGGAACATCCAATTGGATCAAATATAACATATCCGTTTGATGAAACAAGCAGTTGATTAAATTGAAACCCGTCAAAACAGAAATCAAAGCCAATTGGAATATAGCTGGTTGAAAACCTGTCGTCAATCGGAAGGGCAATGTCTGAACCATTATTAAGGTCCGGAGCATATGCTATGCTTGATACACTATAGTTTAAACCGCATGTTGGCGCTGATGCTTCTGTAATAATAATGTTGAATGGTGTACAGGTCGGCCCCGGCTCAGTGTCAATCATAATGTAATATGTTGACCCCCCTGTTAAGTTTACACCACATAACATTGGATTTCCGCTTGTACTGGTAGTATTCGCAACACAAACAGCAGAAGGGTGATCTGGGCAACGGTCTGTTATAAATATTCCTGTAAAAGTCGTTGTACCTGTTAAAGTAATATCAATAGTCTCATTCGATGATGGAGTGTATTCATACATGAAATCTTCTCCATCCTGATATGAACTTGCACAGCCATCTGCAGAAGTATAATCGTCGTCACGACAACAGGTTGTATTAGACTCTGAGAAAGGCAAACTTGCAATTACTGAAGTAGCTCCACAGTTGCTCGGTAGGCCGGGAGCAGAGGGTTCATAAGCACAAATATCAAATGCTCCTGTAGATCCACCACCATATTCCCAAACCCTGATATATACAGTTTCTCCGGGAGTTAACACAGCATTTTGCTGACAATCTCCAGGCACAGTACATAAAGCGCCTGTACGACAAATCATTGGTGTTGAACCATTTTGACTATCGTATGAATCACATTCAATAAGGTTATCAATATTATTGCAATCATTTGTTGAGCTTGTATAGAAAGCCATGTCGAAGTCAGTAGGTCCACCATTTGGTGAAATATCTACGATTAATCTGCCACTTGCAGGTACTGTTGCGGTAAACCAAATGTCTTCGCTAAGGCTTCCACATCCCGGAGCCGGAACCCCGGGGGTTGCTGTTGTTGAAACATCGAGATTGGCAGTTTGGAAAGCACAGCTTCCTATGTTCACAACCAATGGTGTTGCCCCACACGGGTCATCATTGCTAGGAGGAGGAGGAGGAGTTCCTATACAAATATCAAAATCTGCGAAATCGCCTGTATTATATGTGTGAACTCTTACATAATAAGTTTGACCAACAGTAAATCCACCCCAGGTACTTGTTTCCGGATCAGAACATGCAATTGAGCTTAATGAACCACAATTTCCTGCAAATATTTCCAAGACCATGTTTGTGCTTGAACCTGAAATATTATAGAGAGAAAACTCATGGCTTGAGCTAGTTGCTGTAAATGAGAACCAAACGTCATCATCAGCTCCGGTACCAACACACGCAGAAATTCCGGAATCTGTTCCTCCTGAAGTTGTTGCAGAGGTAAATGCTGTGCAACTTTGATCCGGATTTACAGTTAAAGATATTGCTCCTGCACATTCGTCATTTGCAGGAGGAGTTATACATGCTCTTGAAATTGTGAAATCACCTGTGATAGTACTGCTGGTTGACCATTGAGCAATGTATACATAATAAGTTGTTCCCAGAGTTGAAGAAAAGAGTAATGATTCAGTGTCATTAGAAAGCTCTAAGTCTACATTGTCAATATAGGTAAGACTGCTGCAATTGTTACCACTGTACAGAACTATTTCGTGGTCAAAATCTGCATATGATGAAATTAGGTTTTGATTTCCGTCGCCTGTAAATGTATACCAAACACCATAATTGGAACTGTATCCGTTGTTTGGTAATTCTTCTACTGCATTATTTGTAGTTCCCGGAAGATCTGTTGTTCCACATGGTAATGAAGTTGCATTTGCACAAAGATCATTTGCCGGAGGGCAGGATGAGGGAGTTGTATAATTATCGTTGTCAGTACAAGAACTGTTTGCTTCATTTTCTACTACTACATTTACTGTAGTTCCTGAAGGGAATGGGCCTAAGGTCTGTATTCCCGTAGTAGTAATATTGGTAATTGTAGGAAAACCACCATCATTGGAAACAAAAACACTTGCTGCTGTACCAAGGGAGGTGATATCTACATCAATATAATATTCGTCTAATGGGCAGTTATTTCCACCATCTGCAAGTGTAAACACCGGAGCACAAATCGGACAGCTTACAGAAATCTCATAACTGGAGTTACTTGAAGAGTAATAATTGTCAACAATTACATAATATGTAACACCGGCGGTTAGGGTTAGGGTCTGATTCCCCGATCCCCAACAACTTCCAAGAATGTTTGTTCCCGTATTATCACAAGTAGACATTAGAAAGTAATCTGGATCTCCACTTATTGTTGTTGTTGTAAATGTATAAGAACCTGTTAATGGAGGAGTATAACTGTAAAAATGCTCTTCTCCAGGCTCAGAGTAAGTGCAATTAGGATATGTGCTATATATTCCGACAGTTCCCAGTGTGCCACTGTATACTGTTGCACAAGTCATTGCTGTACCACAACCCGGAGGAGCTACACAGCTGATTGTTGCATCCCAGCCCTCACGTGTATTTGAGCCATCTGAAACAAATACAAACGTTAAGTCACCTGTGTTGGTTGCCGTAACTGTTCCCGGTCCTGTGTTTGCACTATAAGTCCCAATTATAGGAGACCCTGTGTTTGGCCCATCATATATAACCAAATAGTCGCTCGCATCTCTGGTTCTAAAAGAGTTAAACACAAATTCAAGCATCATGCCTGCGGTCCCCGGAGAGAATGTTTTTGTAAAATTTTCATTGTTACTGTAATCACCTGTACTGTTTCCGCTGTCATAAAATGTTCCTGAACAGGTTGTAACAGACGTGTTGTCCATTAGATAGGTCTGTGAATACCCCATCACAGTTATTATCGCGAAAAAGAAAAAGAATATATTTTTTTTCATTATTTCGTGCTTTGATGATTAGTATTTTGATTTTGTTTTGCAAGCTCATTTTGACATTGCCTATTATACACCTCTCTGCTCATTATTTTTCTGTAGCATTTGGCATTAACATAGTATGAAGTAATCAAATCAAACACTTCATTCTCTTCCCTGAAAATTTCAGGATTAAATGATATTGTCATTAACTTCCCTTGAAAACAATAATCAAGAACACTTACCCCTTCAGTATAATCGAGAAGGTTCTTTATTTTGTAGAAATCATCCGGGTTAGAAGTTACCACCCCAATTATGCTGCTGATGTTATTTCCCCCAACATCGTCTGAATTCACCTGGGCTTTCAATGGAGATGAAAACAGAATAGCAGCAATTACGAGTAAAGAAATACGCATAATCACTATTTATATGCAGGCAAATCTAATGATAATTATTTTAAATAAAATTTACTTAATCTTAAACTGTTATTATAATCACAATAAAAAAGATTGTTATGTATAAAATAAGCTGCCATTAGGCAGCTTATTTATATCATTAGGCTAATTTTTACTCGATTACAATTTTTTCTTTATAAAAAACTTCGTTTTTAAGTGAGCTAATCCTCAAATAATATATGCCTGCAGGTACATCAGAAACATCGTAGCTGACTTCATTGAATCCGTATAAGCTTATGCTTTCTTCCAGTACTATTTCCTGTCCGCCCATGGTAATCAGGGCAATTTTAATATCACCACCGTCAGAGTTGAGTTTAATATTGAGCCTGTCCTGAGCAGGATTTGGATAAACAGTATTGATGTCGGCAATTTCCTGAGATGCACCAATTGCAATAGTTGGGCTGTATTGATATTTGCCATCAGTGTCAACCTGTTTTAGCCTGTAATATGCTGCTCCCGATGGTGCATCTATATCAGTATATGAATAATGTTGCAAAGAATTAGAGTTTCCGACACCGTCAATTCTTTCAAGTGTAACAAAGTCTTCACTGAATTCATCTCTTCTCTCTACTTCAAAGTAATCATTATTTAATTCTGTGGCAGTTGTCCATTTTAAGTAATTGACAGTAGTAGAAATTTTTTCTCCGGTAAATTCAACCAACTCTACAGGCAAGGCTACACAGCCTACACAATTACATGTAAAACGCCATGCTTCATTATTGGCGGTCCACGGTGTAGAGTAATTATGGCCGCCGGGAATTACAGAAATGGTTCCATTATAATTATGTAATCCCAGAATTCCAGCTGCATCATTCCACGTTGGGCAAACTTCTTTATTGTCAATATGAATTTCTATATTATTGCTTGTCTCAAAAAGTTTCAGTTGTCCAGTAAATAACAGTGAATTACAGGAAGAAGAAAAATATGGAACCTCATAAAAAGTAAGTACAAACCTTTGGTTTGGTGATGTGCCCAATGTTTGATACTTAATTGTGCCGTCTACAGCAGGATCAATGTCTTGCCAAGGAAACATTATACAATTGCGTGGTGCTTCTGATGTATTGGGTACATCCAGGTTAATGGAGTAACCTGACCATGTGTCGGGTGCTGCATTAGTGCTGGGTAAATTGGTTGCACAACCAATAGGATCAAATATTACATATCCATTAGATGAAACTAAAAGCTGAGTAAACTGAAATCCATCGAAACAAAACGGGAATCCGATAGGTATATAACTGTTGCTGAATCGGTCATCGATAGGAAGAGTAATAGTAGTACCGGCATTAAGATCAGGGGCATAACCAATATTGGAAACTGTGTAATTGAGACCACACGATGGTGCAGTTGATTCAGTAATGCGAATATTGAATGGAGTACATGTTGGGCCGGGGAGGGTAGAAACCATAATATAATATGTGGTTCCTGCATCAAGCATTACACCGCACAACATTGGGTTTCCGCTGCTGCTGGTGGAACTTGCAATACAGTTTACTCCGCCATGATCAGGGCAATCATCAGTTACAAAAACTCCTGTATATGTTAATGTTCCGGTTAAAGTAATATCAATGGTTTCATCTACGCTCGGAGTATAAGTGTACATAAAATCCTCCCCATCCTGATATGTGCTGCCACATCCGTCACCGGAATCATAGTCATCTTGCCTGCAGCAGGTTGTGTTCGATTCTGCAAATGGCAATGAAGCAATATTTGTTGGAGCACCACAATTGCTTGGAGGCCCAGGTGAAGCAGGTTCGTATGCACAAATGACAAACGGTCCGAATGTACCGTCATAATCCCAAACCCTAACGTAAATAGTTTCTCCCGGAGTAAGGGTTGCATTTTGCTGACAATCCCCGGGAACAGTACATGAAGCACCTGTGCGGCATATCATTGACATAGCCCCATCTTGGCTGTCGGCATCATCACATTCAATCAAGGTGAAAGGTCCTGAACAACTTGGAGCAGTGTACCACGCCATATCAATGTCATCCGGTCCACCGGAGTGTTCGGTATCAATAATGAGCTGCCCTGATGCAGGAACAACAGCGGTAAACCATATGTCTTC
Organism: Marinilabiliales bacterium; assembly: GCA_002869435.1. GTDB lineage: Bacteria > Bacteroidota > Bacteroidia > Bacteroidales > DTU049 > BM518. The sequence continues at coordinate 21,681 of PKSX01000116.1, forward strand.
GTGTAACCAGCCGCATCCCGGAGCAGGTACACCCGGGGTTATTGTTGATGAAGCATCCAGCATCGCAGATTGGAAGGTACAACTTCCGCTGTTTACAAATAATGGAGTAGCACCACATGGATCATCATTTGAAGGAGGCGGAGGCGGAGTACCAACGCAAATGTCAAAATCAGCATTTACACCTGTTCCATAAGTGTAAACACGAACATAATACGTCTGACCGATAGTAAATCCTCCCCATAGGCTGTAATCTGGATTTGAACATGCAATAGAAGCAAGAGACCCGCAAGTGCCGCTGAATATCTCATGCACCATATCTACGCTGGTGCCTGAAATATTATCAATAGTAAAGTCGTGGCTAGTACTTGTGGCAACAAAAGAAAACCAAACATCATCATCTGCGCCACTACCGGTACAGGCAGGAATGCCTGAATCCCAGGCATCATACGTGGTGGCAGATGTTACAGTAGCACAACTTTGATCAGGATTCACTGTGAGTGCAATTGCTCCGGTACATTGATTATTTGCCGGTGGTGTTGGCACACATTGTATTGTGGAAATCCAACCCGGATCTTGTCCGTTGCCATCTGTTGTAAATCCAAATGTCATACAGGTCCCTGATGATATTACAATTCCGGGCGATGTTGTTTCACTATATGTTCCGATAACAGGTGATCCTGTATTAGGGCCGTCATATATGGTCAAATAATCCGCGGTTTCACGGGTTTCAAATTCTGTAAAATCGAACAAAATAGACTCTCCGTTGTCTGAACAAAATGTTTTAACCCAAGTGTCGTTATTATCTGAATAATTTCCTGACACACCTCCATCATCGGTAAAAACTCCTGAGCAAGTATTTACAGTTGGCATTCCATCGTCCATCAGATAAGGAGATAAACATGAAACACTGGCTTCCCATCCGGCATATGTTGAAGAACCATCTGAATGAAATACAAAGGTAAGTTCTCCGCTTGCATTTGTTGCTGTAACCGTGAAAGGAACAGTAACAGAGGATCCGTTTAAAGTCATAAGCAAAGGATCTGATGAACTCCCCCCGTCATGAATATATAAATAATCGTATCCGCTCTCTGTGTTGAATGCAGTAAACTCAACACTCATCATAGCACCTGCTGTGGAAGGAGTAAATGTAAATTCATAATCTTCATTGTTTTGATAGCTCCCTGAGTTTCCTCCTGAGTCGTAAAACATACCACTACAGGTTGTGGCACTTCCATTTGACATGTTAAATATACGCTTTATTTGACGGCCACCTGCCGGATTGGTGGTTGAAGGCGTTTGGGCCCCTGAAACATTCAGCGACGTACATCTGGCATCTACCCAATTGTCGTCTGTCGCACCGGCCTGAATATCGTAGGTGAGCCAGAAATAATTGGTGCCCGGTGATAAAGTTTGTGAACCGGCAAAGGAAAAAACTCCATTAGGGGCAGCGACAGTTGATCCAAATTGTGTTGTTGTGGCAAAAGTGCTGCTTGTTCCGGTATACCACAGTTTTGCATTCTGAATGTCTGTGGCAGGAGCAGTTGTACCATCACCACCTATAGTTGTGCAGGAAAATGATGTCGCTGAAAGAGGACTTAATCCACCTGATGTGACAACCTGTATGCCAACCACTTCCTGATTCGTTGACCCGGGTGTTACCGGTGTAGTATTGTTTTGAGTTACTGTAGATGACGCATAGCTCATAGGGGTAGAAGGAGTAATATTCAGCTGAATATTTGGTAAATATGATGAGAGAGTTCCGGCACTAGCAGGAAAGCTTCCATCGAGATATCTGTATATAGCCCTGTTTGTTTGTGATGTATACCTGAAAACAGGATATCCTGAGGCATATGATCCATCTCTGTTTTCGTAATAAATTCCTAAATTATCAATATTATTGTACGGGAATGGAGTATCAAGTGTAATAGTATGCCAACCACTTCCATTCCAGGTAATATCACCCTGATACACTAATGTCATTGATCCGGCGTTAGGCTGATCACCATTTGGAAACTGATTCGCTGCAACATGCCTCATGTATATGCGCTGATCAACCATAGTATACGACGATGGAGCATTATCCACATAGAATGCAATTGAGGTTATATCTCCATCAAGACCAATTTCTGATTGCAAATACAGCATAGCCGACCAACCATAATCATAATAACCGTAGCACGGCACATAGTTTTCAGTCGTTGTTGCCGTCCCAATTGTTATTAATTGTGCTTTTACAGTAAATGTGAGCATCATTAAAAACACCAGAGGTATATATCTTTTCATAATTCAGGAATTATTATGTCAAAGTTTAATTTGTTTTCTTGTTTTCCGGGTTCTTCGTCTCCGGCATAAGGGTGCATAAACCTTAAAAATCTGTACCCGAATATGAGTTTTGTTTATTCACCTCACTCTTGCATTGCTTATAATAAAGCTCTTTACTCATAGTCATTCGGAAACACTGAGCATCTACGTAGTATGAAGTTATCAGATCAAAAATATCAGCTTCTTCTTTGAATTTTAAAGGCTCAAAGTTGAGGTTGATCAACTTGTCCTGAGAACAGTAGCTGTGTACTATAATTCCGTCAGTATATTCAAGGAGGTTAACAATTTTGTAAAAATCATCTGGGTTTTCTGTTATTACGCCAATAATACACTCAATACCAGGTGTGTTATCAGTAGCGTTGGTACTCATTTGGGCACTGGCAACAGAAGAAAGCAGGATGCCCCCCAACAATAAAATAAAAATGCGCATAATCACTTGATCTTTATAGGTAAAAATCCCCTGTTTACACTATTAGAGGTATAACTTGGCATAAGGTTTAAATAATTAATACCAAAACACTAAAAAAACTTAAGATTTAACAGATTTATTTGCTGATTAATCAATGTCAGGTACTTGCAAGTATTTTTTGTACTTTAGTTTGCTGATTATTAAATGTGTTTCCGGATGGCAAAAATTAAGATCTCAATTGACGGTAAATCTATAATGACAGAAGAAGGGGCAAACCTCTTGCAGGTTGCCCGAGAAAATGGTATTAATATTCCGGGACTATGTTACCACAAAAAACTAACTCCAACAGGAGCATGCCGCCTTTGTGTGTGCAAGATTGATGGAATGCCCGGTCTTACCATGTCGTGTACTGTTGAGGTGAAAGACGGAATGAAAGTCATTGCTTTTGATAAAGAAATTGAAAATAATAGAAAACATACGCTCGACTACCTGCTTGCTGAACACAATGAAGAAGCTGACGGAACCTTTCAAGACGAAATGCAGGAACTCGTTGTGAAATACGGCCTCGACAAAAAAGAAAATCGCAATTTCTCATCACTGTGGGAAAGCATGAATTATCCACTGGATGACAGTTCTCCTGTATTAACCTACGATGCGTCAAAATGTATAAAGTGTTTTCGTTGCATAAAAGCTTGTGAGGAAGTGCAGGGTAAAAGCATTTTATCATTTGCCGAACGCGGAATAACCAAGTACATCGTTGCCGGTTTTGGTACATGGTCAGAGTCAGAATGTGATGGATGCGGCGAATGCGTTCAGCTTTGTCCTACTGGCGCGTTGGTTGAAAAACCTCATCGTGAAGAAATAAAAAATCAGGAGCCGGATAAAAAAGTCATTACATCATGCCCTTATTGTGGTGTGGGATGTCAAATAGAGTTGCATGTTCAGGATGGCAAAATTATGCGCAGCACCGGTGTGGAAGGTGTGAGTCCTAACGATGGACGTCTTTGTGTGAAAGGTCGCTTTGGCCTCGATTTCGTTCACCACTCTGAAAGACTCAAATCTCCGCTAATCAAAAAGAACGGGAAATTTGAAGAAGCTACCTGGGATGAGGCCCTATCTTTGATTGCTTCAAAATTCAACGAAATCAAGGCAAATTTTGGTCCTAAGGCTTTGGCAGGATACAGCTCTGCCAAAGTTTCCAATGAAGATAATTATATCTTTCAGAAGTTTATTCGACTGGCATTCGAAAATAACAATGTTGACTATTGTACCCGTCTCTGCCATGCTTCTACTGTAACCGCCATGCTTAAATCAATAGGTGATGGTGCCGGATCCAACTCAATTGAAGATTTCGAAACTACCGATTGCCTGTTCGTAACAGGAAACAATATTATTGAAACCCATCCCATTACTGCAACATATGTTAAACGCGGTTATCAACACGGACAAAAAATTATTGTTGTGGATCCAAGGTGGACTCCCCTGGTAAAATACGCAACAGTATGGCTGCAACCTCGTCTTGGAACAGATGTGGCAATGCTAAACGGGCTAATGCATATTATTATTCGGGAAGGATGGATCAATAAAAACTTTATCGAATCACGTGTTGATGGTGGAATGCAGGCTTTTGAAGCTCTAAAAGAGCTGGTGCAGAAATATACTCCTGAAGAAACGGAAAGAATTACCAATGTGCCTGCCGATAAATTGTTTGAAGCTGCAAAAATCTATGCAAATGCCCCCACGGCTATGATAGCCACGGGTATGGGTATGAGTCAGGCTACGGTTGGAACCAATAATGTGTTTAGCTTACTCAATATGTGTTTTATTACCGGCCAGATTGGGCGCGAAGCCTGTGGAATTAATCCACCTCGTGGTCAGAATAATGTGCAGGGTGCCACTGATGTAGGTGCAAGTCCGGTCAATTACCCGGGTTACATTCCGATTGGTAATGATGAGAATCGACGCAGAATGGCAAAACTTTGGAATGTTGATTATGAAAAGCTTGATCCAAAGCCGGGATTATCTACAGTAGAGATTATGCAGGCTATTCATCACGGTGATGTAAAAGGCTTATATATCATGGGAGAAAACCCCGTAGTGACCGATCCCAACCAGAATCACACTATCGAGGCTCTGGAAAACATTGATTTTTTGGTGGTTCAGGATATTTTCCATACCGAAACCACAAAATATGCCGATGTAATTTTACCTGCGTCTTCATTTGCCGAGAAAAACGGAACCGTTGTAAACAGCGACCGACGTGTGCTTAGGTTGCGTAAAGCGGTTGAAATGCCCGGTCGTGCACGTGAAGATTGGAGAATTATTATGGATATTGCTGAACATATGGGCGTTTCGCTTGGAGAGTACAATTCTGCTAAGGAAATTTTCGATGAAATTGCTGAGGCAGTTCCAATTATGGGCGGAATTTCTTACGACAGACTGGAAAATGGAAGCATTCAATGGCCATGTCCAACAGCAGATCATCCCGGAACCCCAACACTGTTTCTCGAAAAATTTAATACTCCGAATGGATTAGCAAAACTCTTCCCTGTTGAGCATGTCGAACAAAAGGAGCGTGCTTCTGAAGAATTCCCGCTTATAATGAATTCGGGTCGTATGCTTTTTCAGTATCATTCGGCAACGATGTCGCGCAAAAACGATACTCTAAATGCATATGCAAATAAGTCCTTTGTATTGATCAATCCGGAGGATGCTGATCGCTACAATATTTCCGATGGAGACCATGTGCACATTGCTTCAGCCAGGGGGTCGCTTGTAACCATTGCCCGCATAGTTGATGAGGTTGCCCCCGGTGAAATGTTTATGCCATGGCATTTTAGCGAAGCACCGGTAAATGCCCTTACACGGGATGAGCTCGATCCCATGTCGAAAATAGCTCCGTTCAAATATTCGGCAGTCAAAATTCAAAGAGCAGAATAATTTTCAAATTTTCAAATTAATTAATCAGGGAGAAAACGAAATATTCCCATCAACACAATAAAACCCTTAGTTTTTCGTATCTTTACCAGCGAATTCATGAATTACTCTTATGACTGCCCGAAAACTATTTTCAGGAGTGGCTGTTTTTATGCTCTTTGCTCTTTTGCAAACAGCACAGGCACAGTTTTTCAGTGGTAGTAGTATGTCTTTTGGCAAAAATCGTATTCAGCATAATGAGGAGCGAATATGGAGTCTCTTTCGCTTTGAAGATTTTGATTTCTATTTTTATCAGGATGGCCGTAAACTCACAATTAATGGGGCTAAGTATGCATATACGGCACTTGATGAGATGACAGAAAAACTTGGCTATAAGTCCGGAAATAAAATACACTTCATCGTTTTTAACTCGATGAGCGACATGAAGAGCTCAAATATAGGACTGGATAACGAAATACTGTATAATACCGGAGGACTTACTAATGTTGTAGACAATAAGGTATTTCTGTATTTTAATGGTCGGTATGCTGATTTTGAGCGACAGATCCGCTTTGGAACAGCTCAGGTTATGGTGAACCAGATGCTGTTTGGAGAAAGTATCAGTTCAAATGTAAAGAATTCAACGCTCTTGGCCCTGCCAAAATGGTATACTGATGGTCTTGTAAGTTTTCTCGCTGATAAATGGAGTGTTGATCTGGATGATAAAATGCGAGATGGTGTAATGAATGGGAAATACAGGAAGTTCAATCACCTCGAAGGCACTGATGCTGTCATTGCCGGACACTCTGTGTGGAAGTTTGTAAGTGATAAATATGGCCCGGAAGTCATTCCGAACATCATTTATATGACAAAAGTAAGTCGAAATGTGGAAAGCGGCTTTCTATACGTTTTAGGTATTTCTTTTAAGAATCTTATGGACGACTGGTATAATTACTATTCTTTTTTATATACCAAGCAGATCAAAGATCGAACCCTCCCCGTAAATCAGGGAGTAGATTTTAAAGTAAAAAAACGACCGTATTACTATCAGATGCAGTTGAGCCCGGATGGCCGTTATATGACATATGTTTTTGATAAAACCAATAAGAAAAAACTTTATATATACGATCGCCAAACCGGAAAGCGTAAAAAACTTTATCGTTTGGGGACGAAGATAGATGAGATGCCGGATATGACATTTCCTCTTACTGCATGGCATCCCACATCTAAGCTTTTTGCCTGGGAAGTAGAGAAAAAAGGGCGACGGGTCTTATATTTATACAATATCGAGGATGAAACCCGTGAGCAGATCTTTATAGATCAGTTTAGCAAAATTACCGATATGGCATATTCGCCGGATGGTCTGTGGATTCTTATGTCGGCAATTGTAAACGGACAGAGTGATATTTTCATGTATTCTACAGGGTCAAAATCATTCAAACGAATTACAAATGATGCATATGATGACCTTAACCCACGTTTTGTAGATGATGGACGCATGATTGCATTTAGCTCAAACCGTATTAGTGATACGCTTTCCTACGATGTGCTAACGTACCTTACAGATTATTCTGACACTCTGTTTAAACAGGAATACCTCGATATTTTTGCCTATAATTTCAAAACGGAAAGCCCGGTCTTGATGCGTGTTACCAATACTCCGGACGCAAATGAAACAAACCCTATGCCTTATGGCGACGGATATTTCACATACCTGAGTGACGAAAGTGGAATTAACAATATGTATATGGCCCGATTCGACTCAGCTATTGCATATGTTGATACAACTATTCATTATCGCTACTTTACAGAGTCTTTCCCGGTAAGCAATTATCAGTATAGCATACGCGATTTTGAATCATACGGAAACAGTGATTTTTATGTGCAAGGTTTTACCGTAGATAAAAAGTCGGTAATTATGGTTCATGAAAAGGATAATCCATTAAGCATATCCCCGGCTGAATTGCTTCCCACTCAATGGTCCGGCGAAAGGGAAACAATGGTGTATTCCGATGCAAAAAACTCTGTAGTAATAGAGAGCAGCAATGCATCAAATAAGCGGCAGGGTTTTATTAATCTGCAACCTGATTCAGGAGAAGTGGATATTTATAATTATAGCTTTGATGGAGCTGAAAACAATGATCAGCCTGTTCCTAAACCCGTGGAGAAGGATGATGAAGAAAAGAAGTTTAAGTTGCCAAAACAACAAAACTACGATGTAGAATTTGCTATTGATCAGCTGGTTTCGCAAATTGATTTTTCTTATTTAAACACTTCGTATCAGCCCTATTCAGGATATGGTCCGGTGTTTATCAATTCCGGAAATAATGGTTTTTTTCAGGTAGGAGTAAGCGACTTACTTGAAGATCATCGTTTAATTGGTGGTATGAAGCTGTCTTTCACTCTTGATAATAATGAGTATTTTCTAAGTTACGAGAATTTAAAAGGACGACTGGATAAGCAGATTGTTCTGCACAGGTTATCCTATGAGAATTCCAACGAAACAAGTATATTTAAACATCATCTGCATGATGTAAATTATATATTGAAATGGCCCCTTAGTCAAGCGTTGGCTATAAAAGGCACCGGGATTTTCAAATATAATAATCAGATTTACCAGTCTATTAATTATGATAACCTTATTGAGCCCGACCTGCATTCTTACTGGGCCGGCCTGAGAATGGAACTGGTATTTGATAATACCAGGAACCCGATGAAGAATATTTATTATGGACTGAGGTATAAGTTTTTCGGTGAATACTATCAGGGAATTAATAATAAAGACGTAAACCTCATTACAGTGGGCGGAGATATTCGGCATTATTCCAGAATTCACCGAACCTTTATTTGGGCCAATCGATTTGCATTCGGAACGTCTTTTGGGTCAACGAGATTAATCTATTATCTTGGTGGCGTTGATAACTGGTTTATGCCTTCATTTGATTATACTAATCCAATAAGCGACAGGGTTGAATATGGCTTTCAGACTCTTGCCACAAATATGCGTGGCTTCAAACAGAATATTCGTAATGGAAACACCTTTGCCGTTTGGAATAGCGAGCTCCGATTTCCGGTTTTTCGCTATCTCATGAACAGGCCAATAAAGTCAGAGATTTTGAATAATTTTCAGCTTATTGGTTTTGGAGATCTTGGCTCCGCATTTATGGGATTGAACCCTTATGCAGAAGAAAATATTGTGGTGCCTGAAACTTATTATCAGAAACCAATTCTGGTTACTTTGAAAACACCAAGAAATCCCCTTGTTGGAGGTGTTGGTGCCGGCCTCAGAACTGTAATTTTAGGATATTTCATTCGTTTTGATGTGGCCTGGGGTATTGAAGAAGGTCGCTGGCATAAACCACGGTATTATTTGTCATTTAGTCTCGATTTTTAATTATGAAAAACAGAATTCAGTCAGCAGTAAATGATGTTTTCGATAAAATGATCGAAATAAGAAGACATATTCATATGTTTCCTGAATTGTCGGGTCAGGAAGAAAAAACATCGGAGTATATTGCTGCTATATTGAAAGACTGGGGAGTTGGTTTTACTCAGAATATTGCAGGATATGGTATTGTAGCTCAAATTGAGGGGGTTAATGCCGATGCTGCCTGCGGTGCACTTCGAGCCGATACAGATGCATTACCCATACAGGAAATGAATGATGTGCCCTATAAATCTAAAATTCCCGGTGTTATGCATGCCTGCGGCCATGATGCACATACAGCTGCATTGTTGGGAACCATATATGTATTGAATTCTGTAAAAGATTCATTTAACGGCAGACTGAAATTCTTTTTTCAGCCTTCTGAAGAGAAATTCCCGGGGGGTGCAAAACTTATGATAGAAGAAGGCGTGCTCGAAAACCCCGACGTTCAGTTTGTTTTAGGTGCACATGTTCTTCCAACACTTGAAGCAGGTAAAGTAGGTGTAAAGTCAGGTATGTATATGGCTTCAACCGATGAAATTTACCTTACCGTTAAAGGGAAGGGCGGTCATGCTGCAACTCCTGAACTGCTTGTAGACCCAGTTTTAATTGCTGTAGAGGTGCTTTCTTCATTGCAGCAGGTGATTAGTCGCAAGAACAATCCTGCAATTCCTTCAGTTCTTTCATTTGGTAGGTTTCTCGCTGATGGACGGACAAATATTATCCCGGATGAGGTTAAACTGGAAGGCACTATCAGAACTTTCAGTGAAGAGTGGCGAAAGGATGCCCATGCCCATATAGAACGTATTGCAACCGGAATCGCAACAAGCATGGGTGGAGAATGCAAGGTAAATATTGCTCACGGATATCCTTTTTTAGTAAATAATGAGGAATTGACAGAAGTGTTCAGAAATACCGGAAAGGAATTTTTAGGGAAAGATTTTGTAGATCTCCCTTTGAGAATGACTGCCGAGGATTTTGCTTATTACTCCCAGAAAGTTCCGTCTGTATTTTACCGTTTTGGTGTATCCAATCCGGAAAAAGGAATTACTTCAAACCTCCACAGCCAAACATTCGACATTGATGAAGAGGCTCTTAAAACAGCTGCATCCATAATGTCAATGGCAGCAATTCAATTCTTGGATCATTTTTCTGAAAATAAGTAATGATTATGAATCGATTTTCTTTGGTGGCATTGGTTTTATTAATGGCATCCTGTGGCCAAAAACCTGAAATACAGTCACACTATTATGGATTTGAAAATGAAACCTGGGAGAAAAACACTCCTTTAGAGTTCGTTTTTACTATAAAAGATACCAGTGAAATGTTTTCGCTTGATGCCAGCCTGCGCTATAATGAGCGTTTCACATTTAATTCATTGAACATGAGTGTGTCTTTAATTAGCCCTTCTGGTTCCTCCCGTTATAAAGGTGTTTCCATAGAAATGAAAAACTCCGATGGAACACCCCGGGGAGAAAGTAATGAAGATTATCTTGAAATCTCATTCCCGCTTTATCGAAGCCTTAGATTCAACGAAGAAGGGGAGTGGATTTTGAATGTTATGCATAAAATGCCGGTTGATATAACAAGAGGTCTTAAAGGACTGGAGTTTGAATTGTATCCGACCGAAAGCAAATAAAAAAGGCCCACTTTCGTGAGCCTCTTTTGATAATATTTTAAAATGGTATTAGTCAACCAGAATTCGCTGAGTATTGCGGGTTCCATTTTCATTTGTTAATACAATATTGTATAAACCACTGTTGAATTCACTTACATTGATGCGTAAGCTATTGTTGAATTCAGCATTGTAAACAAGCTGTCCGTTAATATTGAAAATCTCAACGGTTCCGTTCATGTCAGCATTGATTTGTACGAAATCACTTGCAGGATTGGGATATATCTCTGCTGAAATTCCATTCTCTTCAATACCTGTATATTCAGAAACATCTGACGCCATACGAGGCAATAATTCCCATGTTGAATATGAGTAATAAAGAACCCCTGTTACATTATAATGAGTTCCCTGTGTTGGGTTGTAGTCATAAATATCGTCACCTACAAATAAAGAGTCTCCAACAACACCAATGGCCCACATGCCATATCCTACCCATGTGTCAAGACATTCTTCGTTGGTTACACTTAAAAGAACACTTTCATATTCTTCAGTGTCAGCTGCAGTTGCAGCAATGTCATATGACTGAACAGGGTTTCCACTGCTTACAACGGTGTAATTGCTTACACTTTTAAGCTCTGTCAGATTATACCATTCATCAACAGTACCTGTAAGAGTAATACTGTCTCCAATGGCAGGAATGTTATTATAATCAAGCACATAAATACCAGACCAGGATCCTGATCCTGCCTGTAACCAATAACCTGTTGTGTCAATAGTAACAGCTGTTACAATACCTCCGGTGTTAACTGCTTGTCCGTCATAAGGAGAATCTCCTCCAACACTGTATTGAATGTCATAAATGCTAACATCAGGAGTAACGATAGATAATGCTGTGATTGTAACATCATCAATCTGAATATGATCAATGTCTGCTTCAGTATACTGAACAGAGAATATAAACTCTGCGTACAGTGGCCCTGAATTCGGAATCATTACAGTATCAATATACTGTGTCCAGGTGGCTGAGTTAATATTATGGTAGGAATTGTATGTGCCATAAGTACCCGAACCGGAGATGTCAACAGAGTTGGTGCGTATATTGCCATGTCCGCGAACCCAGTAAGAAATCGCATAATAGTCTCCACCATTTACACTAACAGAATCTGTAGTAAATCTCTTGTGAGAACTTTGAGCATTAACAAGTTGGGCAGCATATGTGCCACCGTGAACACTTGTGGAGTATTGTATAACACTGTCAGATTCAATGCTTGATTTTATACCCATCCAACCATCAGGATCTCCGCCGGTCCATGCTTCAAACCCGTCAGAAATCAATTGTGAAAATCCCTGAAGTGAAAAAACCATCACCAGAGAAATCAATAATAAACTTTTCTTCATAACACAAAATTTTTTACAAAAATACAAATAATTGAATTAGTGAAGTGCTAAGAAATGTTTAATTTTATCTGGTGGTTAAATTGAAAGATATGATTTTAAGAGACTTAATTGGAGTGCTTGAGAAATTGATACCTGCCGGAATGCAGGAATCGTATGATAATACAGGTTTGCAAATTGGAAATACTGGTGAAGAAGTCACCAGAGCACTAATCTGCATGGATGTTACTATGGGTGTTTTAGAGGAAGCAGTTACTCAGAAGTGTGATCTTGTTATTTCACACCATCCGATGATTTTTAAGCCCATAAAAAAACTTGATTTTGGAAATGAACAGGGACTATTGATAGCATTTGCTGTTAAGCACAATCTTGCTGTATACAGCATGCATACTTCTATTGATAAATACAGGTTTGGGGTGAGTTATGCGCTGGCCAGAAAGCTTAATCTTGAGAATATTCAAACGTTGAAACCCGAGGAAGGAGTATTAAGAAAGCTGGTCACATTTTGTCCTTCAGCACAGGCACCGGCTCTAAGAAATGCTTTATTCTCTGCAGGGGCCGGTCATATTGGCAATTATGATTCTTGCAGTTTTAATATTGAAGGAGAAGGTTCTTTCAGAGCGCTTGAAGGGACCAATCCCTACGTTGGTAAACAAGGTGAGCTTCATTCAGAGAAAGAAACCCGCATTGAAGTAGCATTTCCTGATTGGAATAAAACCTCAGTAATTAAATCATTATTGGCAAATCATCCATATGAAGAAGTGGCTTATGATATTTATCCGCTGGAGAATTCATTACATACGGCGGGGCTTGGGGCTGTTGGGTACTTGAAGAAAGCAATGGGTGCAAATGACTTTCTTAGTAGCTTACAAAGTTGTTTCGGAAATATGCCGCTTAAGTATTGTACTCATGAAAAAATGATTAAGCGTGTTGCTGTTTGCGGAGGCTCAGGTGCATCATTGTTGGGTACAGCTGTTTCTGTCGGTGCAGATGCATATATAACTGGCGACATAAAATACCACGATTTTCAGGCCGCCTCAGGAAAAATACTATTGGCAGATGCCGGTCATTATGAGACAGAAATTCAGGTATTACAAGTAATTAAAGAGCTTATTTCGGAAAAAATACCTACCTTTGCAACCCTGATTTCGGAAACGAATACAAACTTCGTAAAGTATTTAAAATAAACAATTTATAGACTATGGCAGTCAGCAAGACAAAAAAGACCACTGGTACAACAAAGAAGACAACTGCTTCAAAAACCAAAAAGACAACAAAAAAGGTGGAAAAAGAAACTGTTGTTGAGCAGGAAGAACTTGAAGACAAGTCGGAAAATGTCATTCGTCAAAAGTTGAAAACATTATATTCTCTTCAGGTTATTGATACACAGATTGATAAAATCAGAGTTGTTAGAGGAGAGCTTCCACTTGAGGTTCGTGATCTGGAAGATGATATAGAAGGCCTTGAGACTCGTATAGAGAACTTTAAGAATGAGATTGATGAATTTGAAAAACAACTTTCAGATCAGAAAAACGCGATCAATCAAAGTCTAGAGATGATTAAAAAATATGATTCTCAGCAAAAAAATGTCAGAAATAATCGTGAATACGAATCTCTAGCTAAGGAAATTGAATATCAGAATCTTGAAATTCAGCTTAGCGAAAAGAGAATAAAAGAAGCCAAAGCTGGCATAGAGACAAAGCAGGCAATAATTGATGAGGCAACCGGACAATTAAATGAGAAGAAAGAAAATCTGGATGCCAAAAAGAATGAACTATCTGAGATTATTGAGGAAACCGAAAAGGAAGAAAAAGTTCTTGGCGGGAGATCTGAAAAGGCAAAAGACGAAATTGAAGAAAGATTACTTTATGCCTATACCCGTATACGTAAAAATGTACGTAACGGACTGGCTGTAGTGAAAGTTGAGCGTGATGCGTGTGGTGGTTGCTTTAGTAAAATACCTCCGCAACGTCAGCTTGAAATAAAGTTGAATAAAAAGATTATTGTTTGTGAATATTGCGGACGCATCTTGGTTGACAATGAAATTGCCGATGAGGTAGAAAGCGAAATGTAACCGTACTTACATACTAAAAAAAGGCTGCTCTTTCGGGCAGCCTTTTTTATTGGAGAGTATATATGATTAATTCATGTCTGAGAAGCGCAATCCTAAAGTAATAAGGAAGCTGCTTTTAACGTAATCTGTTGTAACAGGGTTAAGTGTCATACCCAGATTATCAATAATATCAGGGTTGTAGAAGTAGTAGTCTTCGCTTCTCATTGAATATACATATGCAAAATCAATGAAGTAATATTTTTCTCGTATACCAAAACCTGCATGGAAAGAAGTAGTAGACATATCGTTCAGTTCATTGGCAAATGGAGATCCAAAGTATGAAAATCCACCACGAATTGAAAATGGTCTGAAAACCCACTCGGTTCCAATTTTAAAATTATGGGCAACGGTATAGAGAGAAGTAATATTTTCATTGGCATCTATGAAATCATACATTGGGTCAATGGATCTTATACGAGCCTGACTGTAATCAACCATTTCGTAGTCGGCTGAAATAACACCGGCTTTTTTTATAACGATAGCAAGACCTCCCATAAGACGCATAGGAGTTGTCATGCGGTAATCGTAAACGCCCTGGGGTGATGTGCTTTCGTATGTATTTGTTTCAAGATCACTTTTAATAACCCTGCTGTATGTATCATGCATTCTGTAAAATGTCGGGGTATGAATTGCTCCTGAAAGTCGAACCCAGTCATTGACTCTGAAAATCATTCCAAGTTTGAAATTGAAGCCGGTTCCTGTGGTATGCAATTCGTCATTAATAGAAAGTGAATTAAAGAGAGGCAGGCTATCGCCATTATCTATTTCTTTATAATATGAGTCTTCTACATAACGCAGGTAAGGGAATCCCATAGTGGCACCGAGGTAAAATCGGTCGTTGTAATTGCCGCCAAAACTCAGAACCATTTCATTAATGCCCCCTGATGTGATGGTGCTCTTTTGCTGATATACACCACCGTCAAAAGCCTTAACATAATTGTTGGTTCCTCCGGCTGTATCAAGTAGCCAGGTATTCCAGGCGAGTTCTGTGTCAAATGAGTTCAGGTTTGTGTATTCATATCCGTCGGCATAATACTTATAAACATCAAGAATGCTGTTTTCAGAATTATTTCCGGCCATAATAGTGCTGCTGTTAAAATCAGCAGCGCGGTTAACACCAAACCCAAACTGAATATTCTTCCATTCAGGGTGATCACTACCGTTGCTGATATCACCGGTAAACACCATTCCAATATTGGCAAGAGCTAAACCGGCTTTACTGTCTTCAGCGGTATGATTGTTATAAGTAGATGTTGCGTTGGAGAAATTAATCTGCGGAGCAAACATCATTTCAGAAGTTTTGTACACGCCAATTCCGGCGGGGTTCGTGCTGAGGGTGGAAAAGTCAGCACCCAAAGCAGAGAACGCACCTCCCATGGCAACGGAGCGTGAAGTTCCGCCATACATTAGGTATGAGTAGCGAAGTGCGTCTGTTTCGTTTTGTGCGAGCAGGAAGAAGCTCAGCATTAGTCCGATAGTTGTTAGAAATAACTTTTTCATCTTTCTCAGTTTTAATAGTTCGTATTCATTAAGCTATCTTATCTTCTTCCTGAGCTTCTTGAACTTGATCCACTTGAGCGTGAACTACTGCTTGAGCTGCGACTTGATGAGCTGCTTGAGCGAGAGCTGCTGCTTGAGCGGTTATAAGAACTACTGCTTCTGCTTGAAGAGCTTGGGCGTGAATAGCTGCTTGAACTTCCTGATGAACTGCTTGAAGGCCTGCTGTAAGAGTTTGAGCTGCTTGATGAACTTGGTCTG
>PKSX01000239.1 GCA_002869435.1 Marinilabiliales bacterium
ACAGGGCGATCATATCTGGGAAGCTGAAAAAGCTGAGAATGTGCTCATGAGCATTTTGCTTAAAAATCAACTGATTCCTTTGGAACATCAGTTTGGAATCAGTCATGCTGTAGCATTGGCTCTGTGCGATTTTGTTTCTGAAGAATTGACGAATGCGAAAATAAACATCAAATGGCCCAACGATATTCTTATCAACGGAAAGAAATGTGCCGGAATTCTGGTGGAAAATTCAAGCATGGGAGATCATATCAATAGCATTATTGCCGGTATGGGCTTAAACTTGAATCAAAATGATTTTCCAGAGCATTTGCCTGACGCTACCAGCCTATTTCTGCACGATGCCCGTGAGCGCGATATCGAAAGATCCGTGCAGCGCATAGCTGAGCTATTTGATGTGCATTTTGAAAATGTATTGAATGAAAAATGGGATGAACTCCTTCAGAACTACAACGCCCGCCTCTGGAAAAGGGGAGAGCAATGCAGCTTTTCAGGCAAAGATGGTGCTTTCAATGCAAATATACTTGGCACCGAAGCTGATGGCAAAATCTTACTTGAATTCGAAGATGGAACCGTGCAGGGATTTTATCATCATGAGGTGAGGATGATTTAAATTATCCCCTTTTTCTTCATCAAAAAAGTAGCACTCTGGTTCTGACAGATTCCATCACGGATTTTATAATCGAAGGCCAGTTCATTGTCGACGATGTCAACCTCGAAATACTTATTGATGATCTTGTCAGAATAGTCTTTCTGAAGTGTACAGATATCCAGATCATGGGTAGCAATTACGCCAATGATATCCGATTTCATCAGTGCTTTAATGAATTCCTTGGTGCCTTTACGTTTGTCATCGGAATTAGTACCCCGCAGAATTTCATCCAGCAGAACAAAACATTTGCCTTTTTGAACTTCCTGTGAAATACGATGCAGACGATTCACCTCGGCAAAGAAATACGATTCGTTGTCGGTGAGTGAGTCCTCAACCCGCATGGAAACCAGAATGGGCAGCGGATGCAGACTGGCATCTTTGGCACAAACCACCGAACCGGCTCTGGCCAGCACCATATTGATTCCCAGTGTGCGCAAAAATGTTGATTTGCCCGACATATTTGATCCGGTAAGCACTACAAACGGGTGTTCGCGGAACGAAATATCATTATCAATTCGCACTTTTCTGCTGATCAACGGATGTCCGGCCTCTTTAAACTCTATTATTTGATCATTATTAATTTTCGGAAAACCATATTCAGGATTATTGAAGGCAAAATTGGCTAAACTGTTCAGGGTTTCTGCTTCGCCAATGGTTTTGAGCCAGGTTTCAATCTGACCGGCATTCTTTTCTTTCCACTTATAAATATGATTCAATACCCTGATGTGATACAGAAAAAATCCGTTTGAAATGAGCGCACCCAGCAGGTTAAGCACCTGTTCCAGTTGGCCGAAAAGGTTTGACAAGCGGGCAATTTCATTCGACGCTGTTTTGCTGTTTTTCAACGTGTTTTGCAGGCGCATCATCTCAGAACTGTCGAACTTCTCATTTTCAATTTCAGTCAGCATCAGGGCATACCCTTTCAGCGTTTTGCTGATATTGTCCGATTCGGTAAAAATGTTTTTAATGCGTTTGTAATATGAAAATAGGATGAAAATATTCGTAAAAATCAACACATTGATCAGGGTGATACCAAAACTGAAGCCGGCAAATATTTGATAAATGATAAAAAACCACAAAGCTGCAGGAAGTATCCACGAGAGAAAGACCATGGCTTTGCTGATGCCTTTATCTTTTCGTTTTGCCCATTCGAGAATATGAGCATTCCGTTCTGCACTGTCGTCTATATTTCGGGCAATGGCATAGATGTTTTGCCTCCATTCGGTTTTGTTACGAAGTTCTTCAACTGCTTCCTGATTTTCAACGATTTTTTCATCCGGAAGTAAATCGGAAAGTCTTTTGGCCAGTGTGTTTTCGCCTGAATAGGTGGCGGTTCGGTTTAAATGCTGGTATAGCGAATCATGTCCGAAAACATCAAGGTCATAAGTGAAAAAATGTTTGCTGTCACTAAATTCCTTTCCGTCTTTAAAAGGCAATTCCCGATCATTGAGGTAAGCCAGCTCTTCTTCATTGATGGCAATACGTGCTTTGACTATTTTACGCTCGTAACTCAGCTTATTATGCAGGCGAATCATGAAAATGAAAATGCCGAGAAATAATATTGCGCCGATCAGAAATGCAACATAATCAGTGCTGAAATAAAACCATGTAAGTGCAAAAGCAATGGCTATGGATAAAAAGCGGAATAAGGACAATAGCCCTGAGTGCTGGTTGAGTTGATAAAGCTTGTTTTGGAATTGAGCGAGTAACCCGGAGTATGTTTCAGTTGGGGATTTCATTATTCAATAATGTTTAGTATGGAAAGGAGTCCAATCGAAAAAATCGTAGTACCAAGTAAGAAATAGAATATCCTTGAGCCGTTTCGACCAAATAGTTTGAGGAAAATTCCAGCTTTACTGCTATTGAAGAAAGCGTCCCAGTTTATAATACTGGCAATAATGGAAAAGACGCCAATAGCCATGAAAATAATGTTTAGGAAATCTGAATTTTTCATTGTGCGAAAATAATGAAATAAGGTTGAATCTGTTTAAAACAGAAAAAGTGACGATTATTTAAAAAATAGTTCAAAAAGCAGTTGCGGTTTGGATGCCTTTTCCTCATTCGATGTTTGAACGTAATAGAAACTGAGTGGACGGCATTTTTTTAAGTCAACTGCTTCAAATAGTTTTAATAATGAAAATGAGAATCGACCCGGCCAGTTACTATTATTTGTTACCGATTTGATGTATTTATTTCCGTAAAATACAGATACTGTGTAGCTGCAATATGAACATTGATAATCATTGGTAAAAATGATTGAAATGCTGTCATTTTTCTTAATATCTGCATGTTTTATCGAGATTATAGTGTCAGAAAAATGTCCGTTCAGTTCTGCAATACATAAATCATTATAATACACATGCCAGTATGAAATAGTATCGGCTTTGGCCATTAAAACTGAAAATGTGATAACCAGAAGGAATAATAGTTTTTTCATCTATATCATTTTAATCATGTTGATAATTGAGGCAATGATTGTACCAACAGCTAGGAACGCATTTATAACAAGAATACTAATCAAAGAGGCATTGAAATATCTTTTATTATAAGGCAAATTCTTGAATTTTATTATGCCAAAAGGAAGCCCCAGAATGAATCCTGCAATGTTATTTGAAATGAAAACCGCAAGTATTGCGTTTACAAATTTGCTCACCATAGATTGACCCGGGTTTACAAAAAACGGAAACAATACAATGATGATCAGCCCGGAAATGGCAATCCATGTAATTAGTTTTTTATTCCTGTTTTGTAGATTCATCTTCCCTCTTTTTATTCTTCACCAGCCCAAAAACACCAATTCCAATAATAATCAGCCCGAACAGTAGTTTTATGTAATCAAAGGTACTGTGGCTTTCAAAATCATCTATGAAAAACATTACGATCAGTAGTATTCCTATTAAAATTTGAAAAATATAGGCTGAGGATTTATTGGATTTTCTTGTCATTTATGTATGATTTAAAAACAAACTTACATGATTTCGGTGCTGTTTCGGGAATTATTCCATATTTATTTTCCCTTTTTATAATAATACACTGCAGCAATTGGTATAAAGATCAACGAAAATACACCTGCACTAGTCAGTAATACTACCGCAGATCCCGGCAAGTGCAATAATTTTAATGCAACGCCAATGGGAAACAGAGCAATTGAGATTGCGCCAAAAATAAAAACTATCTTTCTCATATATTTAGATTTATTAATTTGATTTTCACAAAGTTACAAATAGTAAACTAGAGAAGCAACTTATCATTTCCTTTCTTAATTCTCTCTTTCAGATTCTAGATTCCAGATTCTTGATTCATTACATATACTGCATTTTCACATTCACCGTCAAATCTCTGTTCAGATTAAAACTGAAATCTGTAAAACGGGGCCGGGTGAGGCCGCTGTGAATATAATTGGAGAAGCCATATCCTTCACGCGGAATGCCGAAAAAATTGAAATTCATCTCACCGTCTTCATCCTCATCATCAAGCATGGAAATGCCCCAAACATCTTCTGAAACATAACCTGTCCAGGAGATACTGCCATTTCTCACATCTCTTTTGTCAAGTACCACTTCCTTGGCCGAGAGTTCAGCGTCAAACGACTCCTGATCCCTGAATAAACCGATCACAATATTGCCCTGCTTATTTCTGATGTTGGATATTTTTATCGTAAGCTTGTGTTTTTTCTTCTGGGCAAATGTTTCCTGTGGAAGCACAAATGTGAATGAGATGAGTAAAACTAATAGATATTTCATGATGGAACTTGTTTGATTATTAGTTGAATAACCAAATTTATGAAATTATGTTGTGAATGGCAATATGTTTTATTTGAAATACAAAAGAATTGATGATCTGGAAGCTTTTGATTATTATATTTGATGCATGAGAAAAATAGTATTGATCATTCTGGCCTTTAATTTCAGTTTTGGTGTGTTCGCACAAAATGATTCTGCCAAAATGCAATGGTTTGCCGATGCCAAACTGGGCATTTTCATTCATTGGGGCATTTATTCAACAGGAAAGACATCTGAATCCTGGGCTTTTCACAATGGGCATATAAGTCATGAAGACTATATGAAACAGATTGATGAGTTTACGGCGGAAGATTATGATCCTGCACAGTGGGTTGAGCTTATTAAAAACACCGGTGCGCGATATGCAGTAATTACATCCAAACATCACGACGGGGTAGCGCTTTGGCCAACAAAAATGAATGATCTGAGTATTCCTCTACAATCGCCGGCAGCAAAAGATGTGCTGACACCTTTTGTGGAGGAGCTGCGAAATGCAGGACTGAAAGTCGGATTGTATTATTCGCTTATCGACTGGTCGTA
>PKSX01000108.1 GCA_002869435.1 Marinilabiliales bacterium
CCAAACAAGTATCGCACATTACGCAAACTTGATTTAGATCTCGAACGTCAAATTCCGCTGGGCTGGAGTTTTGCTCCTTTGGCATGGATAAACCGAGGTGCTGTAATTCCTGTATTTAACTGGCTTGAAAGTTATGGAATGAGTTATGGAATCATCATCCTGGTTCTAACCATTATGCTGAAGATAGTTCTTCTACCCATCGCTTTCAGAACATATAAGAGCTCAGCCAAAATGCGTGTTCTGAAGCCGGAAATTGACGAAATTGGCAAGAAATTCCCTAAGAAGGAAGATTCTATGAAGAAGCAGCAAGCTACCATGGCTCTGTATAAAAAAGCCGGTGTAAGCCCAATGGCAGGCTGTGTACCCATGTTGTTGCAGTTCCCGATTTTGATTGCTATGTTCCGCTTCTTCCCGGCTTCTATTGAGCTGCGTCAGCAAGGATTCTTATGGGCCGATGACCTTTCGAGCTACGACTCTATTGTGGATCTTGGATTCAATATCCCATTTTATGGTGATCACGTAAGTTTGTTTACATTACTAATGACCATCTCAACAATTATTTATACCAGGATCAATAACCAGATGATGGCTTCCAGTAATCAGATGCCGGGAATGAAAACTGTAATGTATATTATGCCGATCATGTTCCTTGGTTTCTTTAATAGTTATGCCTCCGGACTTAGCTATTATTATCTGCTTGCCAACCTTATTACATTCGGACAAATGTTTATTATTCGCAGAATGATAGATGAAGATAAACTCAGAGCAAAAATTGAAGCCCATAAGAAAAAAACACCGACAAAGTCTAAATTTCAGCAACGACTAGAAGAAGCGGCGAAACAGCGTCAGCAACAGAAGCGATAAGAAGTTTTAAAGATAGATTTATTGATTAATGGGGTAAAAATTGTATTTTTACCCCATTAATTTTTACTGCCATGAAAAAAACCTTTCTTAACTTTTTATTTATTTCAATTATTGCCGCAGCTGTGTTAAGCACTTCGTGCAAAAAGGATGATGATGACAATAATTCATCACCAACTCCAAACACAAATAGCTATGCTATTGAAACCGACAGTTTTGGATTGTGTACATTGCGTGTAGAAGAAACCGGCGGGCCAACCAACGAATGGTATTTTGCCACACAGGGCGATACCGGAAATGCTACTTTGATTGGTGTAGGTGATTTCCCATATTCATACGCAAAAACAGGTAACAACACCAGTACCTTAATCTTCAACGTGGGTGGTTCAGATCAATATTTAATGACCTGGACCAGCGATACCAGCGGTTCATTCCAGGAATCCTTCGATGGTGTACAGGGAAATCCCGGGGTGTTTACAATTAGGGATTAGAGAAACCTCTTCTCCACAAATTCTTTGAAAGCGTCTTTATACTGGTCACTTACCGGTATATAGGTTTCTTTATTGAATACAATACGGTTGCGTTCAATGGTTTGAACCTTGTTCAGATTTACGATATAGGAGCGATGTACCCGCATAAAATCTTCAGACGGAAGTGAAGTTTCGAGATTCTTCATACTCATGAGGGTCATAATGCTTTTGCCTTCATCGAAATGTATGCGCACATATTCACTCATACTTTCTATATAAGTTATCTCATCGAGTGAAATCCGAATGATTTTGCCATCGCTCTTTACAAAAAACTCATCCGATTTTTCATCCACTGATGATACCGGGTTTTTTCGATCAACCGCCTTTTTTACAGCACGCATAAAATCCTCTCGGGAAATAGGCTTCAGCAAATAATCAATGGCCTCAACCTTATAACTATCCACCGCAAATTCCTCGTATGCAGTGGTAAAAACAACCATTGTTTGAGCATCCAACGATTGCGCTAATTCCATTCCCGACATTTCAGGCATATTGATATCCAGAAAAAGCAAATCAACCGACTCTTTCTTAATTACTTCCAATGCCTCAATAGCACTTTCGCAACTTTCTACCAATTCTAAAACGGGAGTTTGCTCAATATATGAAACCATCTGCTTCAGGGCAAAAGGTTCATCATCAACAGCTATGCAACGTAATATCATGAAACCGGAATTTGCAATTCAACACTAAAGATATGCTCATCCTGCGAGATTTGCAAATTGTATTTCTCTTCAAAAAGCAAATCCAGGCGCTTACGAACATTTTGCAGCCCCACTTTCTCACCATCATCTTTGCTTCCACTTTCCGCAATTGAGTTCTTAATAAAGAATAATATTTTTTCATCCTTAACCGATATCCTAATATGAATAAACGATTCATCAATGGCTTTTACACCATGCTTAAATGCGTTTTCCACAAAATTGATAAAAAGCAATGGCGGCACAGATACGTCAGGAAGCTGATCCGGAAATTCACAATGTATTTTAACCCTTTCGCTCACACGCACTTTCATCAGATCCATATAATCCTGAAGGAATTGGATTTCTTTCTTCAGCGGATATTTCTGATCCATTGAATCATATAATACCACTCGCATTAGTTTCGACAAACGAATAATAGTCGATTTGGCCATTTCTTTATCCTGATCTACCAAAGCATGAATATTATTAAGTGTATTCATGAAAAAGTGCGGGCTAATCTGATGACGCAAATAATTAAGTTCGTTTTCAAGGTTTTCTTTCTTCACTTTCTCATGAGCCATTTGCTGCTCAATGAACCGAAACGATGACTTCACTCCTAAATTAATGGCCACGGTTATAAATCCAAACATGGAAATATTGATCATTCTCAAAAAGATGTTTGGCTTTATCGGTGGCCCAACCATTGGGCCGGGAGGTGGTCCGCCATCGGGATTATGAAAGAACTTCCCGAGTGGAGTGATGTCTAAAATATATACAGACAGAAAACACAAAAAGAGAATAAAAAATATCGTAAACAGAAAATAACTCAAATATGCTTTTCGCGCAAATAATTTAAAAAGAAGAAAATTGTGAATACAAAAAATCAGAAGCAGCGGGAAAATTCTCGACCAATCATTCAATACCCTTTGCCAGTTAAAAACATCTCTTGAATTTTCCAACACAACAGGAAAGAAAATCACAATCAACCACAACACTATATAAAGGGTTGATTCTAATATTCTGTTATGTTTTGAAAACATGGTCACCGCTACTCCTGTTTAATTTTATTGTTTTATAAAATTTGTACGCGCAGTTTGAGTTGAGCTTTGCAAAATAATGAAATAAATCCCAGCATGTAATGATGACAGATCAAGAGAAATAACATTTCCGGCATCAATATTTTGGGAGAGAACAACCGCCCCGAGAGAATTAAATACACTTAGCGCTATTTCATCACCATTATTGAAACCATCCGATACGATGTTCAGGTTTTCAGTTGCCGGATTGGGGAATATTCTGATGGAAGGAATATTCCCTTCCTCAATACCTACATTATCGGCATCGCGAACCAAACGCACATAGTTGTATATTCTAATGGCATCGCCCTGAGGGCCAAATCCTGTGGGATAATCGGCCGGATCGCCTACTTTAGGATCACTACGCTGACAACCTGCGCCATGTACGTCCTGCCACACATTCATAAAATAACCCATTCCTCGTCCAAAACTCACATACGCTCCATTAGCTCCTTCCTGCCCCATCATGTAGGCAATATGTGTTGTCCCTGACCAGAAACAAGGGTAATCGATTTGACCGGCTTCATTGGTAATTGAAGTAATATTGAATACCGAGCTCAAAGCAGCTGATGCTGTTGAATCAGGGGAGCGCGAATAGTCAACAATACTTTGCAGTTCTTTTACATTGGGTAAACGCCAGTCGTTATAACCGGCAGTGGTTGAGGCTTCAGCATAACTCAGAGCTGTTTCCCACAAAACACCTGATCCGTTATCATCTTTTGTCCACATCAATCCGGTGGCATTGTCGGTAACGGTGCCATCGCCATTATCTACAAAATTATTGGTGCCGTAATTATTTCCACCACGAACAAAATAGGCATAAAACTGTTTTGGTACGGTGTCTCCCATCATTGGAGTAATGGGATATCCTTTGATTCGACCATCGGCAAAATTGGTTCCAAACATAGTGGTATTTCCACCCATGGTGGTGCCTTTATACAATGTTGTGGTTACAAACTGTGCATCAATTATGCGCTCACCGGCATTCTGATCTCCGTATCCAAAATCAAAATACATGGTATCAATAAAAGGAGTGAGACCACTGGTAGAAGTCCCCATATACCCGCTGGGATCAACACCATAAAACATAATAAGCGAATACTGTTCTTTAATGGTTGGCACACGCCAGTCGGTATATCCGCCCACGGTCATGGTATCGGCATAAAGCGGAGCCTCATCAAATGAAACCTTATCATAATAATCGATGTCACCGTCATAATCAAGATCCGGTGATTTTGTCCACATCAGGCCGGTTACATTATCAGTTATGGTTCCGTCACCATTATCAGTATACGATGGCTGATTACCTGAATAATGTGCGTCCTGCCCGTAAAATGGCTGCGAACTGGAAATACTAGGCACATAAATTGTGGAATCGTAAAAAGTTTCCTGACCGGTATCTACAATCTTATAAGTTTGAGCATTGGTAAGAAAAGTTAAACCGGTGAAAGCTATCAGAAGAAAAAACACTTTAGCAGACATGAATCGAATTTTTTAGTTTGATGGCAAATTACATTATATGTTTATGCCTCACCAAATCTTTTCAGCAGGATTTTAAAAGATTTCGGTGAATTTATGGATTTTTTCAGTAAAAAAGATCAAAAGTGCGGTTATAAAACCTTTAAGGTTTCAGAAATCCTGAAGGTTTGAGCACCGGCTATTTACCACCCCTCAAAAACCTCTTTCTCTATTGCCTCTTCAATTTCTTCATCGAGATCACTGAAGAAATTATAACCGCTGAACTGTTCCAGCGAATCCACACTTATAATATAATTCCAGTGCCCTTTCAACCCTTCCTCATGCGGAATAAGAAAAGC
>PKSX01000121.1 GCA_002869435.1 Marinilabiliales bacterium
CGATGCATCAGGATATGCCACAGGTGCAGGTAAGCATAGATATTGCCAATAGCTTAATAAAAACCAGAGAACTTTCCCTTTCAGAAATTCAGACAAAAATTGATTCTTCGAAAATTCCACAGAGTTTTAATACCAAAAGAATTGCTACCATTAAGGTATTTGCCGACTATAACGAAGCTGGTCATTCTATGAATCTTGTGGGAGTGTATCGCGGCAGTGACCCTGAACTTAAAGATGAATACGTTATTGTGAGTGCGCATCTTGATCATGTTGGCGGAGTTGGAAATATGCTATACTATCCCGGTGCCAACGACAATGCATCGGGTAGTGCAGCAGTGCTGGAACTGGCAAGAATTTTCTCGAATAAAAAGTCAAGTTTGAAACGTTCAATACTATTTGTGTTGTTTGGAAGCGAAGAAAAAGGATTGGTGGGATCTGAATACCTTGCCGAGAATCTGCCAGTAGATGCATCTCAGATTGTGGCCATGTTTAATATGGATTGCATATCGTATGGTGACAGTATTAAAGTAGGGAATGGTAAATCCAATCCCGGATTATGGAATATGGCTATGGAGCAGGATTCGCTGTATATAAACAGAACAGTGCACTCCACCTGGGGTGGAGGTGGTGCTGATCTTACACCTTTCCATAATAAAGGTATTCCGGGTTTGTATTTTGTAACCACCAATTCATACGACTACCTGCATTTGCCCGGTGATACACCTGAAACTTTGAATGTTAGCCTCTATACTGACCTGGTGAAACTGGTTTCATTAATGTGTTACGAGATCGCGATTGAAGGCAGTTTGCCGGAAAATGAGTAAATTGCTGTCGGTTTACCGTAAATAAGCAGCGTTTCACCGAAAACTGCTTTTGCGAGAGTGATTCTGAACATAATTTTGTTTCAGTTATTAATCTCAAAAAAGCAAAACGATGGAACGAAAATGTTTAAATAAAGACTCGACTATGAAAAAAGTGATTTTCGGCCTTGTTGTAATTACCGCCGGAGTTTTATGGCTCCTTAGAAATAGCGGTATGCTCGATGATGCTACAGCCAATATCATTTTCTCATGGCCTATGATACTTCTTGCTGTTGGATTTGTTGGATTATTTGGCCAGCAAAAAGGATTTCCAATTATTCTATTATTGGTAGGCGGATTTTTTATGTACTCTCAGATTTACGATATTCCTTTCGAATTCAAAAAAATGTTCTGGCCTGCACTTATTATTCTTGTCGGAATGATGATTACGTTAAAAGCTACCAGAATTATTGGCCCTAAAAAGAAATTGCGTGATGGGGAAAAAAGCAATGACCGTTTGGATGAAACCCATGTTTTTGGTGGAAGCGAATTTACCCTGCATTCCAAAAATTTTCAGGGTGGAGAAATTACCGCGGTTTTTGGCGGGACTAAAATAAACCTGCTTGAATGTGAACTGGCAGAAGGAGATAATGAAATTGATCTTACTGCAGTTTTCGGTGGTTTCTCCTTAATTGTACCCAGCCATTGGAATGTAAAAGTTGATATTACCAACATGTTTGGCGGAGTAGCCGATAAACGCGTTTCTTCTGGTGCTATTGACGAAAGCCGTACATTGATCATTAAAGGAACAGCAGTGTTTGGCGGAGGTGAAATTAAAAGCTCTCTCGACTAAGCCATGAGTCGCCGATCATTACTGATAGGATCTTTACTGGCATGGTTGCTTCTTTGTAGCAGCCATGCTGTTCTTTTTATACTGGCTTACGATCTTCCTGTGAGGCTTGCGGTTGGCGATAGTCTGATCAGCAATACTTTCTTGTTTCTGAGTTCCTTTGGTTTATATCTTATGATTCATTTCGAAGGACGCGAAACAAAGGGATTCAGTCATTTTCTTATGATGGCATTCGGGTATTTTGTGGCGCTGTCGTTGTTTTATATCACTACCGATCCAATACTAAACACCATTGCTGAAAACAATACACCTTATGCAGAACTCTTTCAGGAAAGCCGCATACCACGGGTTATTATTGCATCAATATTGCTGTTACTGGTCCTGATTATGCTCAGGTTGTATCATAATATGATCATTCTGAAGGAAAAAACCGAGCAAAGTCTGCGCCTTCAATCCAGGCTGAAAGAAAGTGAGTTACAGGCATTGCGTTGGCAGATCAATCCTCATTTTTTGTTTAATAGTTTGAATTCTATCAGTTCTTTAACCATGAGCGATGCGGAGAAAGCCCGTAATATGATCATTAAATTGAGTGAATTGCTGCGGTACTCATTGAAAAAAGACAGTGAATCTATGACCACCCTCGAATCGGAATTGCAGCATTTAAAGCTGTATACCGATATTGAGAAAATCCGCTTTGGAGAACGTCTTCATTTTGAAAGTAATACCCCGGAAGAATGTATGGATGCCAAATTGCCATTTCTTATTCTTCAGCCTCTGATTGAAAATGCCATTAAGCACGGAGTTTACAGCACGGAAAAAGCCTGTACAGTTGAATTAAGGACCGTGTGCAGCCCTCATGCTTTAGAGATATTTGTTGAAAACTCATACGATGCCGAGGGCAGGACCTCTTCCGGCACCAAAACCGGAATTTCCAACATTAAAGATCGTATGAAGTTGATTTACAATGACGACAGCCTGTGCAAATTCAGAGATGACGGCGAAAACTATCTTGTTCATTTAAGATTTCCACAATCATGAAAATTTTTAAAGCCATAATTGTTGACGATGAAAAACCTGCAAGAGATATTGTAGAAAACTATCTGCAGGACCACGAAAATATTGAGTTGATAGCCACTTGCGAAAATGGGTTTGATGCTTTGAAAGCATTGCAGGAAAATGAGGTCGATCTTATGTTTCTCGATATTCAAATGCCAAAGATTTCGGGTTTTGAATTGCTGGATGTATTAGGCGAGCATAAGCCGATGGTGGTTTTTTGTACTGCCTATGATGAATATGCGGTGAAAGCTTTTGAGAAATCTGCCGTAGATTATTTGCTGAAGCCATTTTCGAAAGAGCGTTTTGATGAAGCACTGAAAAAGGTGGTGGCTTCTGCTCCTACCGCAAATGACCATGTGGAGAAGCTTGTAAAAACCAAGGAAGATGACGGTCAGGATTTTGAAAGGGTGGTGATACGCCAGGGATCGAAGATTCATGTGGTTCCTGTTGGTGAGATCAGATATATTGAAGCACAAGACGATTACGTAAAGATTTACAGTGAAAAGGGTGATTTTCTGAAGGATAAAACCATGAAATACTATGAAGCGGCACTGGCTTCAAAAGGTTTTATACGCATACACCGCAGCCATATTGTAAATATCAGCTATATGGATAAGGTGGAGTTGTACGAAAAAGACACGCATCTGCTGGTACTCAAAACCGGTGAGAAACTGCGGGCGAGCAGGGAAGGGTATAAGAGGTTGAGGGAGAGGTTGTGAAAAGGACTAATTACTCAACCTAAACTCAGCTCTACGATTAGGTGCATAATACGTATCCTCGAGCAAAATGCCGCGGTAGGTTACGATAAGAAATGCGCCGATATTGTAGCGGGCATTAATTTCATACTGCAGTTTTCTCATTTCTTCGAGGCTGCCTGAACCGGTATAATAGGCGTAGCCGTTGTTTTTGGCTACAGTATTAACCTTATAAGATCCACCCAGGGTTTTTTCGTACCAGGCTTCGGCATCGGCTGCCATAACAAAACCCACCTGAACATGATAGGTGAGACCTGCGAATTCGCGTTCTTCGCTTATATTTCCTCCTGTCAGGTTAAGTTGACCGGCCGGAACTCCCTTATTCTGCATATATTGCGCTACGGCAGATTCTCTGCATTCAATAAGTTCATCATTGAGTGTTTCAGGTCCGCGGATATCGGCATTGGCACTGATGGTAAGTGATAAATAATCGTATTTATTCATAAGATTGGCCACGGAATCGAGTATGCTTGTATATGCAGCGTCTATTTCACTGGATTCTGTATCGTAAAAGACATAGAGTGCATCTTTGTCGGCCTTATATACAAATGGTGTTGTGGTGTCGGGAGGAATAATGACGTCTTCGGGAATTTCGAAGCTAAATATATCATAGGCGCCTTTGCTATCGGGCCAGCGGTTGGAAACCAGATATCCTTTATTATAAGCGCTCAGCACCAGACCAAAATCATTTCCAATGGAATTATAAGGCTTTTTCATATTGGCGGGAGCCATCCATGTACCGTTTTTATACATGCTGCAAAAGATGTCGAGGTTGCCGTAGCCGGGATGCCCGTCGGAGGCGAAATACAGAAAATCTCCGTTATCAGACACATATGGAAACATCTCATTACCAGTAGTATTAATATTATCACCTAAACTAACAGGTGAGCTCCATTTTCCATTCTGATAATCAGAATAATAGAGATCGGTACCGCCTTTTCCGCCGGCCATATCGCTGGCAAAAATAATTCTGTTTCCATTATTGATAAGGCAGGGGTGTGAAACGGTTGCCATAGCATCAACCCCATCGGGGCGAAATACTTCCCATGTTCCGTTGGTAAGGATTTCAATTCTGGAGGGTTGCATTTCTTCACCTGCAGGAGTAACCTTAATTTTCTTTACAATACGAACTTCTTTCCCGTAGCGGGGAACATAAGCTGTTGTGCTGATGGAATCCTTCGATTTCATGGGAACATAGGTGGTGTTTCCATTGGAGTATTTGAAAACGAAAGACATTTGCGGGTCTTTAAAAGTAGTTTTACCCCCGCATTTTTCGAGCAATTGCTTGTTGGTTGAAGTAAAATACAGCGCTCCGTTTACATACCATGGCCACAGTTCTTCCATACTGCTGTTTACCGCAGGATAATTGCTTATAATGGCCTTTGATTTGGTGCGCTCCCAGACAGGAATGCTATCGCAGGACTTTATTCTCTGCTGCCATTTCTGATCGGAGGGATAAGCTTCGCCGTAGATTCTGTATTGTTTCTTTGCTTCCTCGTACTTGCCATTTATGCGCAAAACCTCGCCGTAATAGAAGTGCTGATCGTCTTTTTTCTCGGCATGCTCCATGATTCGAACATAGGTGCTTTCTGCCTTATCGTATTCATGCACCATGATATAACAATAGGCCAGGTTGGTCAGATCTTCGTATCCGGGTTTGGTTTTATCGGTAGTTTTTTCGAGTATGGCAATGGCTTCTGCAAATTGTCCGTTTTTAATAAACTCATTTGCTTTAACCGACTGTGCGTTAGCTGAAGTAAAAATCAGCAGAAAGAGCAGGGTAGTAACTATGCTCTGAAGAAAATACTTCATATAGAATTAGTTGAATAGTGGGATGTTGGTACTGTTTTGCTGAAATCCGTTTTTCTGGAATATGCGGTAAGTGAGGTTTATTTCATGTGTTCCGGAAGAGTAGTTTTTGATATCGCTTTGAGTAATATCGTAACTGTATCCGAAACAGAACTCACGGAAATTAAGTGCGAACATGGCTACAATGGCATCATCCATGCGATAGGAGCCACCCAGCCAGAACTTATCTTTATAGCCAAATCGCGCGTTGAAATCCATTTGCATAGGGGTGCTTTCCTGCATCTGAAAGAGTACAGAAGGCTCAACTTTGAAATCTCCGCCGAGATCGAATATATATCCGGCATTGGCATAATATGTTCTTTCAATGGGGTTATCGATTTCGTAATCGGAGTTCAGTAGATCTGAGCGTATTTCGAGAATGTTGTGAACTGCGCCGCCAATATAGTATTTCCCTGACTGAGAAAACACCACGCTGAAAACAGCATCGGGGCAAAACTCATTATTAAAGCCCTGAATAATGGCCGGATCGTCGGGTTCATTTGTGGTGAGTTGTTCGACATCGACAAAATGCTGAAAGAAGATGCCTGATAATCCGAAACTGAGTTTACGGCTAAAATCCTCATTCATTCTAACATGGTAGGCAAAGGTAAAATTCATTCCGGTGCGCCTTGTAGGGCCTGTAACATCGTTGAAGAATGATCCTCCGATTCCAACATTACCACCAATATATCCATGAGCAGACAGCGTTTGGGTAATGGGGGCGCCGTCAATACCTTCCCATTGTTTTCTGATATTCAGATTTACCGGCACAAAATTATTGGTTCCGGCGATGGCAGGAAACAGGGTAAAGCGGTTCATCATGTACTGGCTGTGCAGTGAGATTTGCTGTGATTTAGCAAGACCGAATGCACTCATCAATAAAAGGGCTAAAACTATCTTTTTCATCTTCGTAATTTTTCTATCTGACAATGGTTACTGTTCCCTGCATCATCGGGCTGTCGGCCGATAAGCGGATGAAATAATAATAAGTGGTGGCAGGCATAGGCTCACCGTTGTATGTGCCGTCCCATCCTTCGTATGCACCAATGCTGGAAAATACTTCCTGTCCCCAGCGGTTAAAGATTGTAACTTCAAACGCATCGTACAGTTCAGCATTGTCGATGGTCCACAGGTCATTAATACCGTCGCTGTTGGGTGTAAATGAAGAAGGAATGGTAATACAGTCGATTCCGATAACATTAACCGTAATGGTTTCTGTTCCTGTACAGCCCATCATATCGGTGACTGTAACAGTATAATCTCCACCAATCAATCCTTCGAGGCCGGCTGTAGTTTCGCCATTATCCCATGTATAGAGATAATTCCCGTTACCACCGTTTGGATATATAATAATTGTTCCGTCACTTTGGTCGGTACACGAAACCGGAGTTGTCGTATAATCGATTTCAATACTATCGGGTTGAGAAACAACAGCAGAATCCATTTTAAAGCAATTGTGGTCGTCGGTTACCGTTAGATAATATGTTCCTGCAGGAATATTGGAAATATCGGCAGTTATATCAGTAGTTGACCAGAGATAAGCATAATTGGGAGTACCACCGGCTACTGTGCTGCTGATTGCTCCGGAAGAACCATCGTAGCAATAAGCATCGGTTACGGTGAGATCGAGTTCCAGTTCATCGGGTTGATTAATGGTAAATGTTTGAGTGGCCTTACAACCCATTGTGTCTTCCAGCAGAAGGGTATAAATGTCTGCCGGCATATTACTAATATCTTCGGTAAGTGCAGCAAGTACATAATCTGAATTTAGCCATTCGTAATAATAAGGACTTGTGCCACCTGTAATGGTTACATCAATTTCTCCATTACTTAATCCGTAGCAGGATACATCAATTATAGTATCTGTAAACACAAAATTATCGGGTTGTAGTACCTCAATGGTATCTGAAGTAGTATTGGAATAATAATCGGTAACTGTAATGCTGTAGAAACCGGCAGGCAGGCTATCAATGAATGTTGTTGTATTGCCGTTGGACCACAAATAGGTATATGGAGCTGTACCACCTGCGGCTTCTGCGGTAACCGTTCCATCGGAACCTCCAAAGCAGGTGACTCTGGTTGCAGATAAATTCACCATTAGAGGGTTAGCCGGTTCTGCAATAAATACACTGTCAATAATAGTACAGCTATGCGCATCGGTAACCGTAAGAATATACCAGCCGGCCGGAATATTGGTGAGGTTTTGCGTAGTAGCACCATTGCTCCAGCTGAACAGATATGGGGTTACTCCGCCACTAATGTTTGTGTTTATTGAGCCGTTGCTTCCACCGTTGGTAGTAACATCGTTATGAGTAAATGAAAGCTGCAGTTCATCGGGTGACGTAACTTCGGCGGAATCGTTGAGTGTACAGCCGTTTGCATCAGTTACTGTAACGTAATACATATAATTTTGCAGCGAATCCTGATCTTCTTCCGTCCAGGAAAGTAAATAATCGGAATTTGCCCATGAGTAGGAGTAGGGAAGCGTTCCTCCACCCACAGTTACATCGACAGAGCCAAGAATATCGCCGTAACAGTTATTGTCGGTGCTGGTTACCCCCAATGTTAATTGCGGAGGATCGGTGAGGGTAACCGATATGGTTGATGTACAACTATTATCATCGGTAATAGTAACAGTATATGTTCCTGACGGAAGATCGTCAATATCCTGAGATGCTTCAGTATTACTCCAGTTGTAATAATATGGTGTAGTACCACCCCAGACAGTGATATCGACCCAACCATCTGAAAAACCAAAACAACTTGGATCTTCAGAGATGAGCGTTCTGTCGATTGCCTGAGCGGGTTCAGTTAAAACTACACTATCGGTAGTAAAACAAGTATTGTTGTCGGTAATGGTAACATAATATGTACCGGCTCCGATATTGTTTCTGTCCTGTGTAGTTGGTCCGTCTGCCCATGTATATGAGTACCCGGGTGTTCCGCCGTTATGACTCAAATCAATTGAACCGGTATTTTGTCCATGACATAAAATATCTGTATGACTATGACTACTGGTTAGTTCATCGGGTTCTGTGACATTAAATATATCGAAAGCCACACATCCTGTACCCTGATCAACGACCTGTACATCGTAATAACCAGCAGGAAGATTGCTTAGCGAATACACATCAACATCGCCTGTTGACCAATATATCTTAAACGGGCCTGTTCCTCCGGAAATGCTGAGTGAAACTGTTCCATCGCTATCGCCATAACAATCGTTATGAGTACCTGTTAAAGTAGCAGTATGGCATGGCGGGGGATTATTTCCCGGTTCTTCTGGATGGTCATTATCTGCAAAGACTGCTCCTGCAGATAAAAAACCAAATACAAGTAAAAGACTAAATACTTTCATATTTCTATTTTATCGTACAATAGTTACTGTTCCTGTAAATGCTTCCTGACCATTGTTGAGATCAACAATGTAATAATATGTTTCAGACGGTACTGGTTTTCCGTTATACGTACCATCCCAAGGTTCTGTGTATGGGCTGCCTTCGTAAAGCAGAGTTCCCCAGCGGTTGAAAATCTTAACAGTGTGACCGGGATATAGTTCAATATTATTGATTACCCAGGTATCGTTTGTTCCGTCGGCATTTGGTGTAAAGCTTGAAGGAATAAACAGACATTCTGTAAGGCTTTCAGGAATAACATAATCACCTGTTACCTCACAACCGTTGTCGTCTGTAACAGTGAGTATATATGTTCCGGGCTCAAGATCATTAATCGATGTACTATCGCTACCGTTGGACCAGACATAGTAATAATTGCCTGTACCGCCGGTAACAGATACATAAATGCTTCCATCGCTATTATCGGAGCATGAAACCGGAATAACACTCGGGCTGATCACAATTTGAGGCATTGTGCCGACATAGTAATGTTCGGATTTTTCACAACCCTGATCATCTGTTATGGTTACATAATAATCACCAGAGGTAAGGCCATTGATATCTTCAGTATTGTCGCCATTAGACCAGTTGTAGAGATAAGGATTTGTACCACCACCCACGAAGATGTCAATACTACCGTCATCACCACCGTAACAGGATGTGATTTCAATATCTCCAACCACAGAGATACTGTCGGGTTGGTCAATATAAACTGTCCTGATATTTTCACATCCGTTGGCATCGGTTACAATTACCTGATAATATCCGGATTCAAGAGCCGTAACCTGATGGCCGCTGTTTTGAAGTACATAGTCTATGTCATCCCATCTTACATAATATGGAGATGTACCGCCTGAAGCCTGAATAAGTATTTCTCCATCAGAATAGCCAAAGCAACTCGGATCTGTAACAGAAATGAGCATTGACAGGGAGTCAGCAGGTTCACTAATAACAGTTCCGCTATATGCTTCGCAACCATTATTGTCTGTTATGGTAACCGTATAAGTTCCTGCGGGCACATTAGTCAGGTTCTGTGTTGTGGCTCCATTAGACCAGAGGTAGGTATAAAGCGGAGTACCTCCAACTGAGGTCAGATATGCATTTCCGGTACTTTCACCAAAGCAGCGAACATGATCAGCTTCAACAGATGCTGTAAGAGGAGCACCCGGTTGATTAATGTCTATGCTTCCGAATTGCTGACAACCGTTAGCGTCGGTAATGGTAACGCTGTAGGTTCCTGCAGGCAGCGAGTTAATATCCTGTGTTGTGGCTCCGGTTGACCAGTTATAGGTATAGGGTCCGGTTCCACCATTAACCATGAGTGTAATTGATCCAACGCTTTGTCCGAAACATGGATTATCAACTGTTGATGAAGTCCAAAGCAGAGCAGTTGGCTGATCAATTAATATGGTTGTGTCGTGTGTACAACCATTGTCATCAGATACAATAACAGTGTAATAACCCGCAGAGATTGAATCGAGCGAGGAATTGTGTTCATTTATTGTTTGCGAGTTGTAAAGCCATGTATACTCGTAAGGTGCAGTACCTCCAGTGGCATTTATCTGAATGGAACCACTTGATTCTCCGTTGCAATACACATCATTACTTGTAGAAGTTAAACCGATTGGCGCCAGAGGCTGAGTAATATTGTAGTTTAGAATATCCTGACAGCCATTTGCATCGGTTACTGTAACACTGTATGCTCCTGCAATTATTGGAGAGATTGAAGAACCGGAGCCTCCGGTAGACCATGCATAGGAGTAGGGAAGTGTACCACCTGTAACAGAAACCTGAGCGAAGCCTGTGGTATCTCCGAAACAGTTTACATCTGTTTGATCCGGTACAGAAACCAGGTCAAATGGTTCTGCAACAGTGAATGTTTGAGTATAAGTACATAAGTTATTATCGGTTACAGTGAGGGTGTATGTTCCAGCAGGAATTCCGATCAGACTTTCGCTGGTTGCACCATTGCTCCATGACCATGAATAAGGAGCAGTGCCACCTTCTGTGGATACTGAGATATCACCGGTTGAATTACCGAAGCAGTCTACATCACCACTTAAAGAATTAATAGCAAGAGGTGCTGCGGGTTCTGAAACCACAACTTCAGTAAATGTAACACAACCATTAGCGTCTGTAACAATTACATAATGTGTACCGGCGGGCAATCCTGAAACAGAATCGACTGTTGATGTTGTATTATGAACGGTTCCATTTGACCATTCATAGCGGTAGGGAGGGGTTCCGTGTGTTACTGTCGCAACAATTGATCCTCCACTTATTCCGTAACAAGGACTTGCATTTGCGTTTGCAGATACAAAATATTTTGCCGGTCTAATTCTGAACGGCGGGTGATCAACATCGTTGAATCCCTGCATTTCCCATGTACTGTTTACCCAGTCGTATTTGACATTAAATAAATTGGGCTGAAACTGAA
The DNA here is from genome assembly GCA_002869435.1 of Marinilabiliales bacterium. Taxonomy (GTDB): domain Bacteria; phylum Bacteroidota; class Bacteroidia; order Bacteroidales; family DTU049; genus BM518. The sequence goes on from PKSX01000121.1 coordinate 11,142, forward strand.
CCAAAGGACCAAAGGAGTAACTGAACCCCGGAAAAACGAGTGCGGGCGTACAAAGATCACCTTCATGACACCAGTCACAGATCACACAATACCAGGGGCCGCAAGGTACATATATAGGAACACAGATTTCAGGAATAACTTCAATTTCATCCATGCTGATACTAAACTCCAGCATTTCAAAAACGAAATCAAAAGCAATAGAATCGTAAGTATGATTATTAAAGGTGTTCTCCATTTCGTAATATGGATCTATGTCCATAAATTCGTAATTACACGGATAAATAAAGCGGAGTTTATTACCCACACTGAATGTAACCGTGGAATCCGAGCCCTGCGAAACAATGGAGTTGGATGGCGATAGGACCTTATAATCTATTATTCCAGGAAAATCAAATGTAGTTTTGATATCCGGATCAAGTGTTAGTCTTTGATTATGGTATAAGCCAATTTCGAATCCTGTATGCATGAGCGAATACATGATTGAAATAGGACCAAGTTCCCATTCATTTTCCAGATTTGCGAAGAACGCACTTACATATGGAATATTTAATGCACCAATGAATTTAGCAATATTAAAGAATACCTCCACATATTCGAATGGTGGCATTGTAGATACCAGATTATCGCCCACAAGCGTGCTGGTTGCGTTGGCATTATTGGGCAATGTAATCATCAGGTCAATGATTTCATATGTATCTGACCAGTAGAAAGGGAAATAGTCACCCACAGGCCATTCATACATGCCATTGAGCAGAGAGAGGCCGGTAGTATTACTAAGATAGACAATATCGAATGTATCGGTAGGCATGTCAATGTCAATAACTGTTCCGTTGACACATCCGAAAAAGCAGAATTCACCACCTATCTCAAATCCGAATCCCATTGCTAACCAGACTTGTAGAACCACGTCGTAGGTATCGACAACCATTTCGCATAGAGCGGGATCGGGTGTAAAGTCGGTTAAAATAGTTATTTCCTCTCCTTTTTCAAATTGGCCGGTTGCCGGCATTTCCAGATCAATATCTACTTCGTAATCAATATCTACTTTTTCTGTTCCAAATTCTATTCTCAGTCCGCTTCCCATCTCTCCCCATGTAGAAGCTTCAACTTCAACTCCGAAATCCATTCCGGCCCATGAAGAGATATTTCCAAAAGAAGTACTTTCATCCCAGCTAAGGTCAAAAAACGGGACATCAATATCAAAAAATCCTGCGCTGCCCTGTTGCCAGAGGCTCTGGTTTTCTGTATGAAATGCTGCATGGTGCGTAACCGTAGTATCCTGAGCAATGGTTTGCCAGGAGAATAATACAGCAATTATTACGAATAAAATTACTCTCATGGCTTAAGTTATTTAAATTTAACAGTCAGAAAACTGGCTATAAATACATTTTTAAGTATACCTGCAAATAATTCGGGATAATTTGCGGTTAATAAAAGAGTCGACTGATGATCGCCGGTGAAGAACATGATACGGTTAATAGGTGTTTCCTTAACCGTAAATCGAATGATATATGCTTTGGCCTGTCGGCCTTCATTTGTTTTTAAATCTATTTCAGAAATTAATTCAGCGCCCTGTTTCAGAAATGTTTCCTCATTCATATTGGTTGTTACACTTATGAATGAGGCACTGTCAATAAACTGTGCTATCATGGTACTGGCAGTTCCTTTATGGATGAATCCTTCATACTGCCCCTGAGTGAAAGGCTCAAAATGTAAAGGAAGCCTAATCGATGCACCGGAGTTAATAAATTCTGTGTAAACAGTGTCAAGATCTTTAGAAATATAATCTCCCCAGTCAGGTTCATCGGCTGTATTTTGAGCGAAGCCGGTATTAACAAATAATTGACTGATAAATAATAAAAGTACAAGTCTTTTCATTAGAATGTATTTGGCTGCAAATTACGTAAAAATCAGATATAATCGACATATTTTGGCCAATTATTATAATTTTTCTTATGTTGGTTTTTTATTTTACCTTAGTACCCATTTTTAATAAATTACGTTATGAGAATAACACTTTTACTACTTTTTTCCATATTTATTGTTAAAGGCGTTTATGCCGATAAGTATTTTTGGGTAGGCAACAGCGGAGACTGGTCCGATACCAGTCATTGGGCAACCACCTCAGGGGGGAGCACATACTATTCAACAGTTCCGGGGATAAATGACACGGTGTATTTCGATGCTGCATCGTTTTCAGCAGACGGAGAACTGGTGAGCGTGGATACGACTGTGATTTTTTGCAGAATGATGGACTGGACAGCAATAGATCAGAAGGTGGAATTTCTTTCTGCAAATGCAGATACTTTAGATATTTACGGAAGTTTATTATTACATGATGATGTAACATTCAATTTCAAGGGGCTTATTCGATTTCTCTTTGTTTCAGGCAATATTTGTGAAATTGATTTTAAAGGTAAAACGCTGGAATGTAATATTGAGCTTGCGGCCGATTCCATGTTTCTGGCATCGCCCATGTTATTGCCATATAACAGATTATATCATACCAGCGGGGATTTCAATACCAATAATAATAATGTGAGTTGCAGACATTTAAATGTCGACAGCAGCTTACAAGTTTCAGTTGCAATTGCGAACCCAAGATGGTTCGGATTAGATTCTGTATATGTAAATGGTAGTATGGCATTAAACAATACAATGCTATTTGCTCAAAGCGGTCCTGTATTTTTTAAATTTTCCTATCTGGACAGCAATTATATAAACATTTATAACAACAGTATGATTGCCGACCTGCATATGCAGGGTAGTAAAAAAATGTTTCTCTTAAGCAATCTTCAAACAACAGGGGAAATTTCATATGAATCAGGTGCGAAGTTTTATTCCAATGATTATAATATAACAGTAAGTGCATTTAAAGTCACCTCCTCACTGAGCAAAATAATTGATCTTGGAACTTCATATCTGAATATCACTGGATCTGGCTCGGCAATGAATATTGTTTCCACCAGAACAGATCTTATTTCTGATAATGCTGATATTTTATTCTCATATGCAGGACAGGATACTGTTTCTATTTATACCGGACGTGATTCAGTTTATCATTTTAACACTTTTGATCTGCCTGTTTCCGTATCAAAAGTATATACGTCCTTTAATACAGGAGAACTGATTATTAATGCATCTTCCTATTTGTATCTGGCACATGGAATTGAAATCAATATGGATACTATTGATGCAGCTGGAGATTGCGGACACTATATTTTTATAAACGCTTTCTGTAGGGAAGCAGCTGTAGAAAATCCTGCGGAGGACTGCCCATCAGCTACACCGGTATTTACATCAACGGGTGGGAATATTATTGTGGATTATGTGAAACTTACCGACAATGAAGCCCAAGGTGCAATATTTACAGCAAATAATTCCTTTGATCAGGACTACCTGACCGGATGGACTATAAATGAACCCAATAATACCAATACTTTGTACTGGATAGGCGGAACGGGTTACTGGGATGATTTTACTCATTGGTCTCTGAGTTCTGGAGGTGGTTCCTATGGATGTATTCCGGTGCGTGGAAACTCTGTGGTTTTCGATGCTAATTCTTTCTCAAGTGAAGATACTGTAACATTGGTTGATATTGGATATTGTGCCAATATGAGCTGGACTAATATTGATGAACTTGGTTTTCTGTCAGGTGATGGATCTGTTATTGTTACCGACAGTCTGTTACTTCATGACAGCACTGCAGTAGACCTTAACGAAGGTTTGCATCTGGTGAAAGATGGTGCAGCCAGTTATTCCATTACAAGCCGCCATGCAGAAATCAATACCAACATTTATATTGATGGTACCAGTACAAGGGTTTTGGCTGATACATTATTCTCTAATGCAGGAATTGAGCATGTGAAAGGAACCTTCAATCTGAACAGAATGGGCCTTATGGCCAATTTTCTGAATACACAAGGAAGTGAAACACGCACATTAAATTATAAAAACGCAGTCATTGCACTTACAGGCATGGATACCGTCTGGAATAGCAGTGGAAGTAACCTAACCATAAATCATGATTCGGGTTCAGTGGTTTTGGCTCATAATACAGGAGCTTATTCATTGGTTAATGCTGCAGGAGAGAGTTTTGATACTATTCATGTTATTAATGTCAATAGCAGGATAGCAGGCGGGGGCAGCAGTGCTTTAATCACAATGCAGGATGGTGTATCACTCGAATTTGAACCGAATTCCACCTGGACCACTGATAGTTTAATGGCCTTATCATCATGTGTAGGACCCGTGTTTTTGGGATCTTACCGCGATGGATTAGATACGGCCACGTTTGTAAAAGGAGGCTATGATACGCTGAATATTTCAGATTTTATTATTCAGAATCTTGTTGCAGACACCAGCGGAGGAAAAGAATACAATGCTGCCAATTCTTATGGAATCGGAAACACTAATGGGTGGACGTTTTCAGCTGGTCCTGCCGGAAAAACCTATTACTGGTCAGGTCTCTCCAGTAAGAACTGGAGTGATGTGGGCAATTGGGAACAGAATGCACTCCCGGCAGTATGTATTCCGGGACCGATGGACACGGTTATATTTGATCAGGCTCACTTAACGCTGGCAACATATGATACTGTTGTTGTTGATAAAAGTTCTTTCGTAAGGGTAATGGACTGGTCAGGAGTGACCACATCTGCCCCGGCTCTGATGCTCGATGCCGATCTTCAGATTTATGATGATGTAATACTGGATGATTCACTGAGTTTTATGTATGCTGAAGGTTTTAATGCATATGAAGAGAATGTACCGGTATTTATTCTAAGTCCAGCTTATGCACAGGCTGATTTTATGCCTTTAACCAAACGCTATGATGTGAATACCTATGTTGCCGGGTTAAGCACTACTGATACTTTGTTTATGACCGATAGTTTGGTCATGGACAGTGTTACAACCTTTGGTTTTATCAGTGGGGTGTTTGAATCGGGACAGAATTCTATTTACACCGGCATTCTTATGTCGGGGCAGAGTTCTGATAAAACCGTTCATTTGGAAAAGACCTATATGGAAGTGAAGTACCAGGTAGATTTTCAGGATAATTCGGTGCTTACACTACATGCAGATTCGTCGCTGATAATGATGCCCGGAAACAAATCTTTCAATAGTGAGTTTTTCGGAGGAGGACAAACTTATTTCGATGTCCATATTGCTGTTCTATATTCTGATTCTGCAGGGGTATATTATACATCTGAAATCAGGGGTTCAAATACATATAATATTCTGGCAACCGAGCCCGGAATGTATATGATGTTTGAAGAAAGCACAACACAAACATTTGATAGTTTGTTTATTGCAGATGGTACATGTCTGGATTCCATTTACCTGTTCACATCTTCTGATGGTGATCAGACCAATCTTACACAAAACTCTTCCGACAGCATTCGGGTTCAGTGTGTTGTGGCAAGAGACCTGATAGCAACCAATGGCGCTTCTGCTGTCTTTAGCCGAGATGGAGGAGGTAATGTGAACTGGTATTTCGATCCTGTTCCGGCTACTACAGCCGGTTTTACGCTTCCGGCTTTAACCTGTTTCGGTGATTCTGTTCATTTTACCAATACCTCTACAGCTTTCAGCGGAAGCATGGGTGACCTCACTTTCGACTGGGAGTTTGGTGATGATTCTACATCAGTAATGCAAGATCCTGTTCACTATTATGATAATAACAGAGAGTATGTAGTTAGTCTTACTTCAACATATACCAATGGTTGTACAGATACATACGTGGATACTTTCAGTATTTATAAACCTGTTGTGAACCTTAGTTTCAGTGAAGCAGACACCGCACTCTGTTATGGTGATATGGTAACTTTTAGTTCTTCTACAACCAATCCGGATAGTAGTTTTGTTTATCACGTTAATAATATTCCTGTGCCACTTGGCCCCACAGAATACGAGTACCCGACCGACAGTTTAAATGATGGTGATTTTGTATATGTGGTTCAAACCTATCAGGGTTGTATTGATACCAGTAATCAGTTTACCGTTGAAGTATATCCGCTTCCTGTTCCAACTCTCACCAGTAGTGATGTTGACTGGATCATCTGTTTAGGAGATACCGTGATTCTTACTGCAGCTATGGCTGATCAGTATAAACTATTTAAGAACGGTGTGGAGTATGCTCCGTTGAGTACAAATGACAGCTGGACCATGAGCAATATTGCCGATGGCGATGAATTTACGGTTTATGGCTATAACGACTTAACCGGCTGCGAAAACATGAGCTCAGATACCATAACATTTACTGTATTGCCATTACCGGTTGTGGCGCTCACTTGTTCGGATGCTGATACCACTATTTGCGACGGAGATTCTGTAACGGTTTACGGGTCAGGTGCAAATGAGTACATTTTCTATCTTAACGGCGTTCCTATTGCCGGTCCTACTACGACAGACAGCCTTGTTGTCGGAGGATTAAATGATAATGATATTATTACCATTGAAGGAATTACAGTGGCCGGCTGTCGAGATTACAGTGCAGGATACCTTGAGTTTACTGTGAATCCGATTCCGATATTAAGCTTCCTGAGTGATGACAATGACAATATTATTTGTTCGGGCGAAGATATTACGTTTCAGGCCGGAGGGGCAGAGCAGTACCTGTTTTACATAGACGGAGTACCACAGGGTGTATTCGGTTTCGGAAACTCACTTAACCAGACATTTACTTATTCTCAGGATGTAAGTGTGGAAGGAAAACTGGGTGATTGCTATAATTTTGCCGACACCGTATTCCACATCGATGTACGTCCAACCATTACGTGGATTTATTCAACTGATGAGATCTGTGATGGAGATACCATAATCCTTGAGGCCGATGGCGACAGTATATATCAGTATTTTGTAGATGGAAGTCCGGTTACACCCATGCAATACGATTCCGTATATATTGCTACCGGTTTATCCGACGGACAAGTAATTACGGTTATGGGAACTGCAGGGGCATGTACTCCGGCAGGGCTTACAGTCACTGTAAATCCCGTTCCATTAGTCACTGTGGTATGTTCAGATCCTGATACGGCTATATGCGATGGCGACAATGTGATGTTTACCGCCAACGGCTCAGATCAGTATGCTTTCTTTGTTGACGGTATTCAGCAAGGTCCATATTCAACAGTTACTACATACAATACATCAGCACTAACAAATGGGCAGCAGGTTACAGTTCAGGCAAATACTGCATTGGGTTGCCATTCTGTTGCAGTCGACAGTTTTACGGTGCAGGTGGCACCTTATCCGATCGTTACTATGATACAAAGTGACCCCGACTCAACAATATGTGATGGTGATACAGTTACTTTCATTGCGAGTGGAGCAGATTACTATGAATTTTTTGTATCCGGTAACTCTCAGGGCTACGGACCGGGGAACACCTTTGTTTATGACCAGCTTGCTAATGGAAATGTTGTTGTTGTAGAAGGAACAACCGGCTATTGTACTGCAAGTTCTACTAATGTATATACCTATGTTGTAAACGGAATTCCTAATGTTACTTTTAACCCTGTAAGCGGATTATCTGTTTGCTCAGGTGATACCATTCAAATTCTTGCAGGTGGCGCAAGCACATATCAGTATTATGTAGATGGTTCGCCATTCGGTGGCCCAACCGGAAACAATCTGTTCTCCAGCGAAACTCTGACCAACGGACAAACTGTATCAGTGGAAGGAACTCTAAACGGGTGCCTTGGATATGGGGATACTGCATATACTGTTACAGTAAATGATTTTCCTGTTTTAGTATTTACCAATAACCAACCATCAGGTACTATTTGTTTCGGCGATACTGTAATATTCGACGGAGATGGTGCCCAAAACTATACTTTCTATCTGGATGGAATTCCTGTAAGTAATGACTCAATGTGGATAACAACAAATCTTCATGATAGTCAAACAGTTGAATTATGGGGTATTAACGGAGTTTGTGGACTATGGGCCGATTCGGTTTATACCCTCAATGTAAACTATGTGGATGTTTCCCTTGATCTGAGTCCATCTACAGCATTCTGTAATGGTTCTCAGGTTACATTTACGGCGAATGGTGCTGACTTGTATGAGTTCTTTGTTGATGGAATTTCACAGGGAAGCCCGTCTGCTACAAATACCTATCAGAACAGTTCACTCACAAACGGACAGGTAGTATCTGTTGCAGGTTCAAGTACTTCAAACGGATGTACACAACTGGCACATGCCGATTATTATATTCACATTTTCGATATTCCTACTATCTCTGTAAGTCCGGCAGCACAATTTTGCGAGGGCGATTCGGCTATGCTGAGTAGTAGTATAACTATTGGAAATCAATGGTTTGATGATGGCGGCCTCATTGCCGGAGCCACGATGCCGGATCTCTGGGTTTATGAAACAGGCAATTATTATGTTTCTTCTGATTATGGAGCAGATCAGAATGTTCTTTCATGTGGAAATAACGGTTACGGGCAGTTCGGAAACGGCAACAATAATAATTCACTTTACCTTATCGAAGCAGATTTGAGTTCTGTTATGACTCAGGTGGCCTGTGGTGCTGAGTTTACAATGGCACTTACTGAAACAGGAGAAATTTATGCCTGGGGACACAATGAATATTGAGCCCTTGGAAGCGGAAACTATACAGATTATAATATTCCTGTGCAGTCAGGCAGTATCAATAATGCTGTGCAGATCGCTGCCGGTGAGCGGTTCTCTCTTGCTATCCTCGAAGACAGTACCCTCATGTCATGGGGCGAGAATACCTACGGACAGCTTGGGTACGGGAACCTGAGTACAAGCAATTTCCCGTTTGCTGTTGTTGGGATAGACAATGTTATTGACATTGCAGCAGGAGCAAACCATAGTCTTGCACTAAGATCTGATGGAACTGTTTGGGCCTGGGGGCGCAATCAGAGTGGTCAGCTTGGAGACAGTACGCTGGTACAAAAAACTTTACCGGTTCAGGTTCATGATCTGTCTAATATTGTTGATATTAGTGCAGGTGCAAACCATAGTCTTGCCCTTGATGCAGACGGAAACCTATATGTTTGGGGAAATAATGCCGGCGGTCAGCTTGGAAACGGGACCTATAATGGTGCCATTGAACCCGAACAGGTTCAGATGTTTTATAAAATAGTTTCTGTTGACGGAGGTCAGTCTCATACTATCGCTGCAGATACCAACGGATATGTTATCAGTTTTGGTAATAATACATATGGACAACTTGGTGTACAAAGTGTTTCAGAATCACTATATCCAATTGTTGTAGACAGCACCGGATTTGTTGTTGAAGTTCGTGCCGGATTAAATTCTTCGTATGCACTTCGTAATGACAGCAACCTTGTTGCCTGGGGATTTAATACCAGTGGACAGCTTGGAATTGAGAATAATACCAATACCGAAAAAGCCACAATAGTAGACCAGGCCTTTGAAGTGTATTCATTTGATGCCGGTAATGATCATATGGCCATTATTCCGTCTTCATCACATAGTTGTTCTTCAAATGCTCAAGTCATTACGGTAGATACTATTCCGGATATTGATATCATTGCCAATGGCTTTATGCTTTCAACCACAGCAATTGGCGTTTCCTACCAGTGGTATTATAACGGCAGCCCTATTCCGGGTGCTACTTCAAACTCTGTTACCGTTTCCGCATGGGGCGATTATTATGTGGAAGTAACCTTTGCCAACGGATGCAGCGGTAATTCTCCCATTTACACATTGGGTGTCGGCCTTGATGAATATGATCTGGATGAAATCATTGTACTTTATCCGAACCCGAACAACGGATCATTTAGTTTTGGAATTCAGGCAGAGTACTCATTGCTGCAGGATATCAGCAGTTGGGAAGTTTATGATGTTTTCGGACGTGTGATTGCCGAAAACCGTGATTTCAGTGCTGAGCCCGTAAATGCTATTGAGATTCTGAATACCGAAGCCGGAATTTATACTTTGCAAATCTCAACCCGAAGTGGGGAAGTGATGCAGCGGAGTTTTGTAGTTGTGAGATAGATGAGTTTTTAGATAATAATGAAAAGCCCATTTTTATAAGTGGGCTTTTTTTACTCCTGAGTTCTTGCTTAATCTGCCAGATTGAAATTCTGGATTAGTATGCCTTCAACGGTTCCATGTCCGTTTCGCCTTTGTCAGTATTTCTCGCTCACGAATCTTGGAACCCTTCGGCCAGGCTCAGGACAAGTGTTGAAGCCCGGTCGACATTCCATCGTCAACGAGGTACGAAGTTGTCATGGAGTAGTTGGCAGGATATTTTCACTCAACATTCCATAATGACACCGCATCACCTCACCGGTTTCGTGATTTCTTAGGTGCATACCATTACCGAGGCAGTATTTCCACATATCGCAATCGGCGCATAAGCCGGTTTTATATCGTTTGCGGTCTCTGAATGCTTCATAACGGTTATTCCAGACCTCAAGAAAATCATCTTTATAGATATTGCCCTGAATCATGCTACGGTCGTTATTGGGGCAAGCAGAAATACCTCCGTCGGCCAATACTGAGCCGATATTCACACCGGCACGGCAGAAGAAAAAACCATCGCGTACCTTGCCTTCGTATGAACCCAGGTAGCCTTCGCAACCGTAGGAAGCTTTTATTTTACCTTCATTGCGGGTAGCTTCCAGAAAATCCATAAGTTGCCTCAGTTCCTGCCCTGTAAGATTCAGTTCAGGTAAATCAACTGCACGTCCAATAGGATCGATACTGAAAAGCCGCCAGCGCTTTGCTCCTTTTTCAATCAGAAAATCACGGATTTCTCCTAATTCATTTATATTTCGGCGGTTCACACAGGTAACGATGTCGTAAACCATATCCGGAGCTTCCACAATAAACTCCATAGCCTGAACCGCTTTATCCCAACCGTTTATAGCGCCTCTCAGCCATTCATGGTTTTCTTTCATGCCATCGAAACTCAGTGAAACGGATTTAAGCCCCGAGGCCCGTAAAGCATTTAGTCGGTCTTTACTCAATGCATATCCGTTGGTGACCATTCCCCATGCATATCCTTGCTTCTGAAGTTCAGAACCCACTTCTTCAAGATCTTTACGCATTAGTGGTTCGCCTCCGGTTAGGACAATCATTACCTTATCCGGTTTATATTGTTTTTTAATGGATTCGGTAACACGAAGAAAATCCTGTGCAGGCATATCTTCCATAGTCGAATCTACTCTGCAGTCACTTCCACAATGCAGACACTGCATATTGCAACGTAAGGTGCATTCCCAGAATAAATAGGTGAGGTCATGCAGTTTAATTTGGGTTTTTACCCATGCAGCATGTAGATTTAAGGCTGTCTTTTTGGAAAAGTTTGGTTTTATCTTTCGCACTATTGTACGATAAAGGGTTTATCACTCATGGCCACCGATGAACGCAATACACAATGGTAAACACCGGGGGCAACATCTTTCATCATCAGGTCAACTTTATTTGAACCAATAATACAATCGTACAATTCATAGTGAACCAGTGCGCCATTGGCATTAAAAATCTGAATTTGTACAGGTTCAGCAGTTTCACTATCGAATTCAAGCCAAAAATTGGCATCGTTGGGATTAGGGTAGAGGTTAAATGCTGAAAATTCGATGATTTTAGCCGGTTCTGTGTTATTACTATCACCACCGATGACCTCTTTAGGATTATCGTTATCAGGAAGAATTACTTTCTGATTCAGCGAAGCTTCATTTTTTATTGGTCTGGGAATATCCGGAGTTTCAGGCTGATCATCGCATGGGGCGCCATTTACATATTTTACGTAATAAATATCGGGTTGAATGGTGTCTGAAACAGGCTGATCGTAATACCCCCTCGTATCCACAACCTTAACGTCAGAACTTGTAGGTTTAAAAAAGCCGTTTTTTCTTTTGTCAGGATCTGAAATAATTAACCTGAACTGATTATCGTAACGATATCTTTCCTGAATAAACTCAAAATTCCCGAGACTGTCAGTTGTAGCAGCATATTCATAGCCGGTATTTCGGTCTATCAGTTTTACACTGGCATTTTTCACCGGTTGATCACATTCAATATCTTTCACTTTTCCTTTGAAAGTGAAAAAGTAAACCGGTGCTCCGTATTGAGCAAGTACTTCAGCAGAAAAACCGATGAATAATCCTATGAAAGAAAGGAACTTAGCGAGCGATCTGGTAAAAAACATATGGCTTGATTTAAGCACAAATATAAGCAAAAATCAAGCCATAAAGCCTTAATTTCTTTATAGAAACCTATTAATGGTCGTGGTTATGGCCTTCGCCTTCACCATGGTTTCCGCTACACCCAGATTTGATTTCAGTGCCTTCAGGTGAAGCTTCGGTCAGATAACCCAATTGATGAAAATACTCAACAATATGTTCTTCATCGGTTAATGAAGGATCGTAAGTTACTTCAACCATTTTGGTTTCCAAATCGGCAATGGCTTTAATAACACCACGTTTTTCGGGCATCTGAGATTCGATTTTAGCTTTTCCCCCCGGACAATGAAAATTCACTTTTAAAGTGTACACTTTGTATTCTTTGGCATCAGCAGTTTGAGCCTGCAGCATTTGTCCGGAAACAAAAAAGAAAACTGCAACTGTCAACAGAACGATTTTTTTCATCATATCACAATTTAAATTTGGTGTAAAGATAGGAATATTTGCCGAAAGACGTATGAAACAAATTACATGCCTAAGTGACAATTGACATTCTATAACGACTTAAACACAGATTATGCAGATTCCACAGATTTATGTCAGACACATTGATACACCTTTAATTCTCACAGATGCACCGGGTTCGCTCTGCTCACGGTGCTGAAATTCTTTTCTGTGTAAATCCTCACCAGTGACGCATAGCGTCACGCGGTGGATTTAATCATCAGGTGTATCATGTCAGAATCGTCGTTGAGCAAAGCAACAGGGCCAAGTTAGTAAAATGAGGAAATAATCTGTGAGTTTTGCGCTAATCTGTGTTTAAAAAGGTGATTGGTGTTTTTCATTCTAGAAATACATGAATTTTTCATCAAAAAATAGTACGTTTGCAATCCTAAAATATCTCGCTATGAAGAAAGTACTTGCTATTCGTCACGAAAATAAATATGAGGCCGAAAAACGTGTGCCTCTGATTCCAAAACATGCTAAAAAACTAATTGATAAAGGATATGAAATCCTTGTCGAGGAATCACCAAAGAGAACATTTAAGCATGATGAGTACAGCGCCGTGGGAGCAAAAGTTCAAAGCGATATTTCGGCTGCAGATATTATCATTGGTGTAAAAGAAGTTCCAATTCCGAATCTTCAGGCTGATAAAACTTACATGTATTTCTCGCATGTTATTAAAGGTCAGGCCTATAATATGCCGATGCTTAGAAAACTAAAAGAGCTAAAATGTAATCTTATAGATTATGAAAAAGTTACCGATGAATTTGGCCGCCGTATTATTTTCTTTGGTCGCTATGCAGGACTTGCGGGAATGATAAATACGCTATGGTCGCTTGGACAACGCTATAAAAAACTGGGCATCGACACTCCTTTTGCGCAGCTGAAACAAACCAAAGAGTACTTTTCACTCGATGAAGTGAAAGCAGCAATTTCTAAAGTTGGATTTGAAATCATCGAAAAAGGGCTTCCAAAAGAAATAACTCCTCTTACATTTGGCATTACCGGATATGGAAATGTATCGAATGGTGCACAGGAAATTCTGAATCTGCTACCTGTAAAAGAGATTTCACCAGAGGAACTACTAAATCTAAAAACTGATCCATCAAACGGACATGTGGTTTATAAAACCGTTTTCAAAGAAAAGGATATGGTTCAGAAGGTAAGTTCAGATGACGAATTTGAGCTGCAGGATTATTATGCCAATCCAGAAAACTATAAATCAGTTTTCGATAATTATACACCGAAAATGAGTGTGCTTGTACACGGCTCATATTGGGATGAGCGTTATCCGAGAATCATTACCAAAGATTATATTAAGAAAATTTATGAATCTGAAAAACCGAAGCTGGTAGTAGTGGGTGATATTTCCTGTGATCCGGATGGTGGAGTAGAGTTTACTCATAAGGGAACAGAAATTGAGGATCCTGTCTTTGTATATGATCCTGAAACAGATAAACCGACTATGGGCTTTGATGGTAATGGAATTTTGGTTATGTCTGTTGACATACTTCCCAGCGAGTTGCCACGTGATGCAAGTACCGGATTCAGTGAAGCTTTGAGTCCTTTTATGGAAGGAATTCTGGAAGCAGATTTCGATAAACCAACTGAAGAAATAGGGCTACCTAAAGCTATTCGACGTGCGCTGATTTTGCATAAAGGCGAGTTCACACCTGAATTTGAATATATTTCTGAATACCTGAAATAATGAAGTATAAACCGCGAGGTTTTGTAAGTGTTATTGGCCCCAGCTATGCGCTGGTAAGTGATCCTTTATATGTATTTGCCAGAGAATTGGGCAGAGCATTGGTCGACAATGGGTTTGCCATTTATTCGGGTGGAAAGAAAGGAATTATGGAAGCCGTTTTTCGCGGAGCAAAGGAGTCAGAAAACTATTTTTTCGGATGCACCATTGGTATTTTACCCGATAGTGACCGGGAAAACTCAAACAGGTATACTGATATTTCTGTGGCTACCGGAATTGGCTATGCCCGAAACAGCATTGTTGCAAATAGTGGGGAAGTAGTGATTGCAATTGGAGGTGGTTCAGGTACATTATCTGAAATAGCATTTGCCTGGCAGTATGGTAAAAAAATCATAGCTGTAGATGCTTTTGAAGGGTGGGCAAAGGAATTATCGGGTTTGAAACTCGACAAAAGGCGCAGGGATAAAATTCTGAAAGCATCAGATATTGAATCGGTTATAAAACATCTGCAAAAGCTTATTCCGGAGAAGAAAAATTAATTCTCAGAAAACTAAAAAATATTTTGGGAATTAAAAAAATATTGTACATTTGCACTCTGTTTTTACGGGAGTTTAGCTCAGCTGGTTCAGAGCACCTGCCTTACAAGCAGGGGGTCACTGGTTCGAATCCAGTAATTCCCACCAAAGCAAAATGCCACCTCGAAGAGGTGGTTTTTTTATGCCCCGAAGCGAAAGAAAGCTTGCTTTCCGGAGCGAAGCGGGCATAAAAAACATAGTGTTTCGCAGAAACACGCATTTTGCTTTGAAGCCTCCCCCCAATGGATCGCGAGTACACGAAGTGTACGAGCAATCCAGAAACAAACTTGTTTTGTAAAGGCGCTTTGGGCATAAAAAAACATAGTGTTTCGCAGAAATACGCATTTTGCTTTGAGACCTCCCCCCCAATGGATCGCGAACGAGCTCTCGACTCCGCTCAAACTGACAAGCGAGTGAGCAATCCTGTATGCAGATTATTGCTTAGGAAATATATTACTAACTTTGATACATGATTAAATAAAAGAAAAATTAACAATGAGACAGCTTGCATTTATATCAATAATCACTCTAATAATTACCAGTTGTGGCAGCAGACCTGATTATACTCCAAAATATGAGAATTTTGCTAATGATCTGGAAAAAGAGAATCTTATCGGGAATGTAAAATCGATTGAACTTTATGTAGAGAGAGTTGTTGATTACCAGAGCGGAAAAACAAAACAGCCTGTTCTAAAACACAGAAAAGAGTTTAATTCAGCCGGATTTATGACTTCAGCAGAGTATTATGATGCTGTAGGGCAATTAGATTATTCTATTCTCAAAGAATATAATGAGAATAATTACAACATTAAGAACACGACTCAGAGTGTTTTGATGAACATGATGTCTATTGAAGAGTGTAAATACGATTCATCAGGGAATGTAACGGAAATAAACTCAACCACAAACGACAGTATTGATCTAACAATATTCTTCATGTATGATGAGCATGGCTCTGTAATAAAACATGTTTTAATCCAGAATGGCGATACTATAATAAAACACAATGAGTATGAATACGATTCTGAAAACAGAGTTATAAAATCAACTCATTTTGAGTCAGATGATTTTGAAGAGATCAATGAAACAAGGACATACAAATATGATAATAATGGCAATCTAGTTGAGATTATCAATACATCTAATATAATTGGTACTTTAAAAACAGTTAATATTTTTAATGAAGACAACATACTTGTAAGAATTGAGACTTATGAAAATGGAAAAATACATATGGAAGTAGAGTACGATGATTATTATAATGAAGTTAATCGTAAAATTTATTCCAATGGTGTCCTTCAGAAAGAAATGAAATATGAGTATGAATTTGATAAAAATGGAAATTGGATCAGCCGAGATGTATTACTAAAAGACCATCTGAATAAAAGTAGCTCTTTTATAAAACTCTCTACTGAAACCCGCGAAATAGTTTATTACTAGTTCAGAATCAAATAATGCTAATAAATCAAATGCCGACTTCGCACTTCGACTAGCTCAGGAGGCTCAGCCTGACATTTGATTATTCCTCAATACTAAACCTCCACGCACAATACCATTCTTCGGGATGCGGATCGGGCGGACAGCCTATGCATTCGGTTTTGATTCTTGAATCAATGGCTTCTGCAAATGTTGTGTATTCAACAAGGCCGCCGGATTTACAGGGATAATCATCGAGTCCTTTTCTTTTTCTGGCTGATTGTACACGGCAATCGTTCATTTGGAATACAAAACTGTTTTCGGTTTCTTCTGTAAATGATTGCTTATTAACGGCACCATATAATCTGTAATTCAGTGCTTCTTTCAGACCTTCCAATCCCGGTTTTTCGGGCAGCCCAAGGAACTCTTTTATCGACCATGCTTCGAATGGTGAGAAATGTGCCCAGGTGGTATCGTTGCAACGTTTTGCATCGAACATGCCTCTGGTGAATTCTACCGACTGAAACCAAACACCGTCAGTAGCCAGCCAGTTTACAGCTACGGCCTCTTTTAGTTCCAGAAGCTTTTCTTTAGGTAAATCTGCCAGGGGTTTTGGGACATCGTCTTCCAGCTCGAAGCCTAAAACTTTCCCCAGTCTTTTCTTTTGAATTGCAAAGCTGCTTTTATATGCGTTCTTCAGAACTTCCTGCGCTTTTTCTCTTCCAAACTGATGTTGCACTTCCGCGTACCACATGGCATGATGCATCATGGTGCGGTGAAAGAAGTCAATAATTAAACTAGCTATTTCTCTGTTATCGAGATCATTGGGATTGTTCACATTTTTAGTCATATTCATCTTTTTAGCATTTACAATATTAGTGAATTTTAATGTTTTAAGCAAATATGATTATGTTGAATAATTATTAGTATTTTTGATCAAATGAATTAAACTTATTACCATGGGCAACAAGATGATTTTAGCAATCAATCCCAGATTAACCTCCACAAAAATTGCTGTATACGAAGGGAAGAAACTGATTTTTCAAAAGAGAATAACCCATTCTGATGAAGAACTGGCTCCTTTTTCTGGTGTCAATGATCAGTATGAGTTTCGTAAAAGTGTAGTTTTAAAAACTCTAACTGATGCACACATCGACATTAAAGAACTAGATGCTGTTGTAGGTCGCGGAGGATTGTTGAAACCATTGGAGAGTGGAGTGTACAGAATAAACGATAAGATGATGCGCGATTTCGAGAAGCCTATGGGAGAGCACATCTCAAATTTGGGTGCAAAACTTGCGAAAGAAATTGCGAGCGATGCCGGAAAAAACACCGCTGCATTTACAACCGACCCCGAGTGCGTAGATGAATTTGATGATGTTGCCAGAATTTCTGGTGTTCCCGAATTGCCTCGTATGAGTTTAGTACATGCGCTGAATCAAAAAGCTGTTGCCCGCAGGTTTGCCCATGAACACGGTACAGCATATGAAGAAGTAAACATTATTGTTGCCCATATGGGAAGAGGAATTACAGTTGGAGCACACAGAAAAGGTAGAATTGTTGATACCAATAACGGATTGAATGGTGACGGACCCATTACTCCTGTACGATCAGGTGCTGTGCCCGGCGGACAATTGGTTGAGCTTTGTTTCTCCGGTGAGTTTACCAAGGAAGAGGTTCTGAAGAAGCTCAATGGTAACGGAGGTCTTATGGCATATCTTGGTACCGCCGATGTGTCTGAAGTTGTCAGCAAATCAAAAAATGGTGATGAAAAAGCAAGGCTGATTCTTGATGCATTGGTATACCAGATTGCCAAAGAAATTGGAGCCATGGGCACAGTTTTGAAAGGTGAAGTGGATGGAATTTTACTGACCGGGGGTATTGCTTATAATCAGGAAGTCAATAATATGATTATTGAACGCGTACAGCATATTGCACCGGTATTCATTTTTGCCGGTGAAGACGAAATGCACACACTGGCCATGAACGGATTAATGGTTCTTGAAGGCGAGATGGAAGAGAAGGTGTATTCGTAAAACAGACTTCTGACTCAAAATTTTCTTAGAATTGGCTTTGGGTCATCCCTCCGGGATGTTTTTCACTTATGTATAATTTTACCGGGC
>PKSX01000175.1 GCA_002869435.1 Marinilabiliales bacterium
GGAAGAATATACACTTTAGACATGTCTGTATACACATGGTTCCATTCGGTATGGCTGTATGTGGGGTTGAAATCACGGTCGGAAATGAAAACGAGGTATTTGCCGTCGCGGCTGAAATTGGCATGATAAGACTCATACCACTCGCTGGTAACAGGAATGGTTTTTTTCGATTCAAGGCTATAGAGTTTAATCTGATTCATGCCGGTTTTCATAGGATCGGTAAAAACAATCCATTTGCTATCGGGGCTCCAGTTAAAGTCCCGGTATTCCCAAACCTGACTTTGCGCTACTTCAGTAATCTTTTTTGAATCGATATCGATATATCGTAAGCGAAGTTTCTTGTCGCTCCACAAAAGTTTTTTGCTGTCCGGACTCCAGCGCATACTGAAGGGATAGGTGTCGGCTTTTTTGGTTAGCTGAACGGGTTCACTGCTTCCATCCTGTTCCTGCAGCCAGATTTCAAATTCTCCGCTTTTATCACTGAAATAGGCAATATATTTTCCGTCGGGCGACCAAACGGCATTGCGGTCGTGGGCGCCTGAGCTTTTTGTCAGATTGCGGGTTACACCACTTTTTACGGGTACAGAAAATATTTCTCCGCGAGCACTTACAACTATTCTCTCACCACCCGGCGACATATCTACAGCAGTTATGTTCTTTGATGCATCTGCAATGAAATCTCTGCTATGGCTGAAATCGTTTGCAATTTGAACATGGATTTGCTTTATTTCCTTTGTTTTTGCATCGAAATAAAACAGGAAGCCTCCTTTTTCGAAAACAATTCCGTTTTGATCGTGTGAAGGAAACTTAATATCGTAATCGTCGAATGTGGTTATTTTCTGAGTTTCTTTACTTTCGGTATCGTAGGCAAAAAGATTCATGTTTCTGTCGCGGTCTGACAGGTAATAAATGGTATTTCCTATCCACATCGGAATGATGTCTTGTGCATCATTATCACAGATTTTTGTAATCTCTTTGGTTTCGGTATTGAAAATTCGAACATCATCGGCCATTCCGCCTTTATAATATTTCCAGGTACGGAATTCGCGAAAAACACGGTTAAATGCCAGCATTTTTCCATCAGGAGAGTAGCTGCAGAACCCGCCTGTAGACAGGGGAAGTTCTTCTGATACACCTCCTTCGACCGGTACAATAAACAAATGACCGACAAAAGAATTGAAGGTTTGCTTGCGTGAACGATAGATTATATTTTTTCCGTCCGGAGTCCAGCCCATCACAATATTATTGGGACCCATACGGTCGGAAATATCATCGCGATTTAATGTTGCTGTATAGGTAAGTCGTTTTGGTGTTACTCCTTCGGCAGGTATAAGAAATACTTCTGTATTTCCATCGTACTGCCCGGTAAAGGCAATGTATTTTCCATCAGGGGAAAATCTTGGAAACATTTCGTACCCATCGCCACTGGTAATGCGGCGTGCCATTCCACCGTCTTTAGCAACCAGGTAAAGATCACCGGCATAACTGAAAACAACTTTGTTGTCATGAACAGCCGGAAAACGCATCAGGCGCGCTTCGTCCTGAGCAGTGGCCTGAGTGGTGATATACATCATAATTAAGCAAGCTTTGAGAAATTTCATTTTACTTTTGTTTTAACTTTATATTGGTCAATGTTCAAAAATAGAGAATTTAATTGACTTTGCCATATAGATTTAAAGCTGTTTTTATTGGGTGTAATGCCCAATAGTTTGAATAAAAAAAAGTTTCGTTTCGACAAAATGCCTCAAAGACTTAAAATAGGGATACGATTCAATTGCGATGAAGAAGAAAGCCATAGCTTCTGGCAAATGTTTATGCAGAACTATAAAGCTGAAGGTTTGAAGACTGCCCTTATTGACTTAAGCGGCCGCGACCTGCTTTTTAATGCCATTTCCTGTGTTCAGGCCGAGAACAGGGAGGAGATATACCAGCCTGCGCCGCGGGTAATAAACGAAAAGTGTAAGTTTTGCGGAAAATGTATTGATTATTGTAAGCATAATGCAATTTCTATGCAAAAAGGCAGCAATAAAGTCACAGTAATTCCGGAAGCCTGCACCGATTGCGGGAAATGCTATAAAGCCTGCAGTAAGAAAAATGTTATTGTGAGAAGCAATTATCTGGTTGGGCTCATTGAATGGACTGAGAGAAATGAGTATTTAAGAGTTTTAAGGGTGGCTTTCCGAAAGAAATCAATGCTGAAGAAAAAGGGTCTGACTGCATTGAAAAAGCATACAGAAAGCTTTAATGTTAAAATCTACAGCATCGATTCAGAATACTGTGGTAAGAGTGTTGTAAAGAAGATGGACCGGGTGTTTGAGGTGAATCAGCATCGTGACATAAAAGAGGTTTTTCAAGATGTTGTATCGCTGATCAGCTTTAATTAAAACTGTAAAATACTTGCATTGGGGCGATTATATCTGTATCTTTACGATATAAAACCCAATACCATGAGAATATTTTCAGTGCTTATTGCTCTAGTGCTGGCTTCATCATCATTTGCACAAAATGATTCGGTGGCCATGCTGAATAAAAAACTGGACCAGATTCAGTATCAGTTTTATATGCTTCAGGCTAAAGTAGGAAGTATTGATCAGGATCTGAGTACTTTTAAGAATATGAGCAGTGACAGCATAAAAATGCTGATGCAAAACAATGAAGCTTTGAGTGTAAGAGTTGAGGATAGTGAAGCAAAGCTTCAGAATCAGGCTTCCTCGATAGAGATGCTTGAAAAGACGCAAAGTACTCAGGGGGGATTGCTGGAGAATTTTTTGTGGATATCGGCATTGGCGTTTTTGATTATTGCTGCTGTGTTTATTTATTCATTTATTCATAACCGCAAGCGCCTGAATTCACAACGTGAATTGCTTGAAAGGCTCTTTATGGATAATCTGAGAAATCTGGAATCGGAGTTGAAAGAAATTGCAGCTGCGAACAGGGAAAAGAGCATTGCGCTTGAATCTCAGATTAATGTTTTGACAGGGGAACATACAGAGCTGAAGGAGAATGTGAGCAAACACAGATCTAAAGCGAAGAAAGAGCATGGTCAACTTGAGGAAGCTATTGCAAATGCTGAAAAAGAACTGAATAAGACTTTGGGAACACTAAAGCAGAAAATTACAAAAAGTGAGAAGAAATTTGCCAGTGCTGATAAGACGCTGGAGACTGCCATTAGGAAAAACGAGAAACTGCTGAAAGAAAAAATAGATAAACTTAAAGATGCTGCGAAGAAGGATCATGAAAAGATGCTTAAAAAGCTAAAGGCAGACTTAAAGAAAAGTGATGATAAAATAAAATCGCTGAAGAAGGATTTTAAGCGTACGCAAAAGAGAAAGACTGTAACTTTTCGGGTGAAGAAATCAGGGTGATGAATTAATCATGCCTTCGGCTTGACAGGTGTGCTGATGAATTAATGTGCTAATCATGCCTACGGCTTGACAGGTATGCTAATTAGGACTGGTTGTGCTACATGACTATGTTGTAGAGTAACCAATGAGAACTACTCCTTATTTCTCTTTTTCCCCGAGGCAAATTCCATAAAGGCAATAGTTAAAAGGCCGGCTACCATGAATGCTATGGCAAGCCATGTGACGGAGTTGCCAAGATCGGGCATGTAGAACTCATAGCCTGAAACCTTAATTTCTTCGGTTATGACCTGAGATGCAGAGTTGATGAAAGCGCCGTTTTGGTTGGCAGGAATAATGCCACCGCTTAGGTTTAATGAATGTTTCCAGGGCCAGAGAATGGCGAGTGACCCGAGGATGAAACCTGTGAGTGAGGCCAGGGTTTGATCTTTATATTTTTTGAATAACCAGGCGAGGAAATGCGAAAATGCAAGTAAACCAACTACTGCACCTACCACTACGGGAAGCAGTACTTTGAGATCCATTTCGGTAACGGCATCGATCATAACCAGGCGGTAATTGCCAAGAAGTATAAGAATAAATGAACCTGATAAACCGGGGAGTATCATGCTGCACACGGCTACGGCACCGCAAATAAGCAGGTACCATAAAGCATCGTTTTCGGTGGCTGGTTTTACGAAAGCAATGGAAGCTGCTACTGCTGCCCCTACGAGGAAACTGATGATGCTTGCCGCATTTTTTTTCTTTACCGATTTGCCCACGTAATACACCGAAGCCAGTATGAGGCCAAAGAAAAAGGCCCAGACGAAAATAGGATAATAGCTGAAAAGATATTTGAGCAAATATGCCAGACTAACAATGCTTAGGCCAACACCAAGAAAAACGGCGATAAGGAAAAACAGATCAATGTGTTTGGCAAAGTCTTTAAATTTACCGGTGAATAAGAGTTTGAGCGCTTTGATATTCATCGATTTGAGTGCATTGATGAGGCGTTCGAAAATGCCGGTTAGCAATGCGATTGTTCCGCCGGAAACGCCCGGGATAACGTTTGCGGCACCAATGCCCGCTCCTTTAAGAAAATGCCAGAGATATGTCACGATTGAAAGTTTTTGCAAATATAGGGGGTAATGTGCTAATGTGCTAATTATTTAATGTGCTAATTGGGACTGGTAGTTTTTTAGGGTTTTGCTGAAGCGTAAAACGTAGAATGTGGAACGTAAAATGTAGGATCTAGACGCAGATCTACGCGGCAAACGTGCATTTACGGATTTTCACGGATGAAATAATGGAGTTGTGGACAGTGGAAAGTATAAAGTTGAAAGTATAAAGTAAAACGTAGAACGTAAAACATAGAACGTAAAACATACTGTTTATTAGCTAATTAGCTAATCAAAAAAGAAGAGAGTGGTTTACCTCAGGCTCAGCCAGTTCTTTGAGATGCGCCGAACCGGAATTTGGGAAACAAAGAATGAAATAAGCATTACTGTAATGGAGACCAGTAAGATATCCATCCATATTATTTTTACAGGGTAAGCAGTAAAAACAAAAGACCCGCTTCCTTCCATTCTGATGAGGCCGAATTTTATTTGCGCAAATGTTATGGCAAGACCCAGGAACAAGCCAACCAGCAGTCCGGCAAATCCAATGAGTAAGCCCTGAACCACAAAAATTCTGCGGATATCGCGAACCCGGGCTCCCATGGCATGCAATGCCGCAAGGTTTTTTCTTTTGTCGAGAATAACCAGAGTCAGCGTAGAAATGAGGTTGAAAGAAGTAATGAGAATAATGAAAGCCAGAATGACAAAAACGATAAGTTTCTCGCTTTTCATGATTTTGTACATGGCTTCTTCCTGCTCATAGCGGTTTTTCACGATAAAATTCTTTCCGGTTATCTCTTCCAGCGCTCTTTCAATGGCATTCTGGTCTGCACCGGGTTTTGTATATAATTCAAGAGATGTAGCTGCTCCTTCGTATTCAAATAACTGAGCACATAAATCGTATGGAACCAGCACGTAATTCTCGTCAAACTCTTGCTGCACGCTGAAATAGCCTCTGGGCATGGCATTCATGATTACAAACGATGAGGTAATATCAGCCGATGCTTTAACCGTTCTTCTGGGCGTATAAAAAGACATGGGTGTGGTTTGATCGTGCAATATCATACCCATATCATAATATATTCCGGCTCCGGGAATGGCATAGTATACCGAATCGCGCTGCAGCAGAAAGCGACCGTCGATAAGCAAGGTGTCAAATCTTTCTTCATACCCACGATCAGGCTGAACGCCTTTCAGTTTTACCACTTTTTGTTTGTCGGAATAGCGCAGCAGGGCAATTTCTTCAATAACCGCACTCCAGTTTTCCACACCTTCTATTTCCTCGATGGCATCGGTGTCGATATCTTTCAGATGAAAGAATTTTCCGGTTGCAGGTTCAATTTTGAAATCGGTATGAAATGCATTATACATCCCATCTACCATGCTTTCAAGTCCATTGAATGCCGATAGTACAAGCACCAGTGCCATGGTACCCACAGCAATGCCCCAAAATGATATTCCTGATATTATATTAATGATACTGAAGGATTTTTTTGACCTCCAGTATTTCATGGCAACCCGGAAAAAGAAAAAGAGCTTTTTCAAAATCAGTCTTTTAAGGCATTTTCAATGTTTTCAATATAATCGAGGCTATCGTCAATGAAGAATTTCAACTCAGGAACAATTCTTACTTGTTTACGGATTCTATTTCCAAGATGTTTGCGAATTTCAGAGCTATATATTTCAATGTCTTCAAAAAGTGAACTTTTGTCTTTTACAGCAAAAACACTAACGTAAACCCGTGCAATACTCAGATCAGGGCTCATGCGTACACGCGTAACCGTAATCATGGCATTGCCAAAAAGACTTTTTACCTCTCTTAAGAAAATGGCGGCCAGTTCTTTTTGAATAAGACGAGCCATTTTTTGCTGTCGAATACTTTCCATGATGCAAAAATACACAAAACCTGTAAGCTTGTTTTTAAGTTAAATTGAAAAAGTAAAAAGTAAAAAGTAAAAAGTAAGAAGTTATTTTCTCATTTGATCTCTATCGCTATGTGATTTGATGACCTCAAGGAATTATCGTTTCATTTCACCGATGATCACCCTGCGCTGACGAAAATCTAATCATTTTTGTGACTGCAAAATTACGAAAAATCAAAAAGTAAAGCAAGGCTGAGAGCACGATTCCAGTATTTGCAAGATTCGAATATGGATAATTGAAAAAGTAAAAAGTAGAAAAGTAAAAAGTAATGGACACAAATTATTTATGGAGCAAAATTCTTTCGTGCTCCTAATTCTTAGTGTTCTTACTGTGAGGTAAATGACCGGTATTCTTTAAGCAAATTCTCTATAAACGCTTCACGGCTGAATGTTTGCGCTTTTTTGAGTGCTGCCTCTGAAAATTGCTCTCGTTGTTCCTTGTTATTTATGAAGGTAAGAATCGATTCTGCAATTTCTTCAGGAGCCTGTGGCTGTACACATAGTGCATTTATTCCACAATCAGCTATATCGCTCACACCGCCGGCATTGACTGCCACCACAGCTTTTTTCATTGCCATAGCTTCGATGAGCACATTGCCGAATGATTCACGGTGAGAAGGAAATACATAAATATCGAGTGGGGTAAGAATTTCGGAAAGATCGCTCTGAAAGCCAATGAACGTATAATTACCCTTATTCAGTTTATCTTTGGCAAAACGGTAAATCTCTGCTGCAAAATCATCTTCGCCAACACTTGCCGGTCCGGCCATGATGAAATGGATCTTTTGCCGGGACTTTTCAGAAACAATAGCAGCTGCTTCAATAAAATCCTGATGCCCTTTCATGGGGCTGATGCGGCCACTCATTCCGATATACAGATCTGCTTCGGGAAGGTTGAACTTTTCAATCATCATGTCTTTTCTATGACGTCCGGGATCAAATTTTGAAAGATTTACCCCGTTATTCATTACAAAGGTTTTATGGGGCTTTGCCGGGCTGTATTTGATAAAACCCTCGCGAACAAAAGAAGAAACACAAAAGAACCGGTTTACCCTGCTGTATATGCGGCGATGTATAATTGACTTTTTGTTTCTTCTGAGCTCCATACGTTGAGTAAAAAACAAAGGTGCTTTGCTGCCCACTCTGCGTAATGCAGTTGAAATAACTGAAAGATCGTGCGATCGCTGGCAATGAATTACGTCCGGACGAAAATCTTTCAGCAGTTTTTTGCAGGCTTTTACCGATGGGAAAATGCCGGTATCAGGATCGAAAAGCCCCGAAGTGAAATCCATTCCGTCTTCTGCAGCATGTTTTTCAAGTTCAGACCCGGCCGAGCAGAAAATATGCACATCTTCACCCATTTCGCGAAGCTCTCTGGCTATCTGAAGGGTTTGCATTTCCATTCCGCCCCAACTGGGACCTCCGCAAATCTGGAGTATGCGCATAATTACATTTTTTCAATAGCAATAATACTAAAATATTAGCTTTGTATAAAAATCAATATGGATTTTCCTTCAAGGATGCTTAATTTTATTCGCCGCCACCATGTGTTGTCATTGTCTACCAGTGATGAGAGCGGGCTATGGGCATCATCTTGCTTTTATGTATTTGATGAGGAAAATCTGCAGTTCATTATCATTACAGATTTGGATACAAGGCATGGAAAACAGGCTTTGAAGAATAGTTCAGTAGCGGGTACTGTGGCATTGGAGACTAAATCTGTCGGCAAAATTCAGGGTATACAGTTTAGCGGGAAAATTATTTTACTGGAAGGAAAAGAAAGATCAAAGGCAAAAAAAATATATCTGAAACGCTTCCCTTACGCGATTCTTACCAATACCGCATTGTGGGCGGTAAAACCGGAACATGTCAAAATGACCGACAACCGTCTGGGCTTTGGAAAAAAGTTATTCTGGCCTTAAAATGAAGCACTTAACATTAAGGTAATGATTTTTTAAAACTCTAAACCGCACCTCTTCAAATATTTAGTGCTTGTCAGTTGAAAACTATCATTGATTGTTAATAAAAACGACTTTGACTAAAAAATAGTAGTCTTTAATTTAGCAAACTCAAATATTAGGCGCAAGAAGTTTGATTGCCGTCTGATTTTCACAGTTTTAACGTAAAAGGGATATTGCAAATGGAGAAAAGTTTGTTTTCAACAGTAGATGAAAAAAAGACAAAAGATTCAAAATCAAATACTTATGAAGATATAGCTCAGAAGAGGAGTCGTCCGAATATTTTTGAAGAGGTGGAATCGAAGGAGATGGGAATGGAATCAGAGAAGAAAGAGGCTTTTTCATTCGAAGAAGCTATTGAGAAGTCAACAGAATATTTTAATGGAGATACACTGGCAGCCAGTGTGTGGGTGAGTAAATATGCCCTGAAAGACAGCGAAGGAAAGATTTACGAAAGTACTCCTGATATGATGCACGAACGCATTGCATCAGAAATTGCACGTATTGAAAAGCGCTACGAAAATCCCTTAAGCAAAGAAGAAATTTACTCCGTACTCAAAAATTTTAAATATATAGTTCCTCAGGGAAGCCCCATGGCCGGAATTGGAAATAATTTTCAAGTTGCCAGCCTTTCAAATTGTTTTGTTATTGGAAACTCAGATGCTGATTCATACGGTGGCATCATGAAAGTGGACGAAGAGCAGGTTCAGCTTATGAAACGCCGTGGTGGTGTTGGCCATGATCTTAGCCATATTCGTCCGAAAGGAAGTCCGGTTAAAAATTCTGCATTAACATCTACGGGTGTTGTTCCTTTCATGGAGCGGTACAGCAACAGTACCCGTGAGGTAGCACAGGATGGTCGCCGCGGAGCATTGATGCTCAGTATTTCGGTAACACACCCCGATTCTGAAGATTTCATTGATGCAAAAATGGAGCAGGGAAAAGTAACCGGAGCAAATGTTTCGGTAAAAATTACCGATGCGTTTATGCAGTCTCTGATAAACAAAACACCTTTCACACAGAAATATCCTGTAAACAGCAATAATCCCACAAGCAGCAAATCTACTGATGCCGCCAATCTTTGGGGTAAAATTGTTCACAATGCATGGAAATCTGCAGAGCCGGGCATATTATTCTGGGACACCATTCAAAGAGAAAGTATTCCTGATTGCTATGCCGATCAGGGTTTTGAAACCGTAAGTACAAATCCATGCGGAGAAATTCCATTATGTCCGTACGACAGTTGCAGATTATTGGCGATGAATCTGTACGGATATGTTGAGAACCCGTTTACTGAAGAAGCCAGTTTTAACCTGAAGCTTTTTAAAGAACATATCTGGGTTGCACAGCGCATGATGGATGATATTATTGACCTTGAACTGGAAAAGGTGGATAGAATCATAGAAAAAATTGAAAATGATCCAGAGTCATTTGACATTAAAGAAACAGAACTTAAGCTGTGGAATAAAATCAAGGAAAAAGCGATTCAGGGACGCCGTACCGGTATTGGTATTACTGCTGAAGGTGATATGCTGGCAGCATTAGGATATCAGTATGGTTCAGATGAAGCAATTGAATTCAGCGTAAACATTCATAAAACTTTGGCCGTGGAAGCTTACAAATCTTCTGTCAATCTTGCCAAAGAAAGAGGTGCATTTCCAATTTACGAATATGATCGTGAGAAAAACAATCCGCTGATTAAACGTCTTTTTGAAGCTGAGCCGCAGATGCAGCAATATATGAAGGAATATGGCCGCAGAAATATTGCTCTGCTTACCATTGCTCCTACCGGATCTGTAAGTATTCTTACGCAAACAACTTCCGGCATTGAACCTGCATTTATGGTTAGCTATAAACGCAGAAAAAAGGTCAATCCCAACGACAAAAATGCCAAAGTAAGTTTTGTGGACGAAATTGGCGACAGCTGGGAAGAGTACACTGTTTTTCATCATCATTTTAAAACATGGCTCGAAGCAAACGGCTATGATGTAGATGAAGTTAAGAATAATTATTCCGAAGAGCAGATTCAGGAACTTATTACAAAATCACCATACCACAAAGCTACGAGTAACGATGTTGACTGGGTTAGCAAGGTGAAAATGCAGGGTGCTATACAGAAATGGGTAGACCACAGTATTAGTGTAACTGTAAACGTTCCCAACGATGTTAAAGAAGGACTGATTGATAAAGTATACCGCACAGCGTGGGAAAGCGGATGCAAAGGTGTTACTGTTTATCGCGACGGATCGCGTTCAGGTGTTTTGGTTAGCAACGACAGTAAGAAAAAGAAAGACGATGAGTTTACTGAAACTCATGCTCCTGTACGTCCGTACAAACTTGAAAGCAGAGTAGTTCGTTTTAATAATGGTGAGGAGAAATGGGTGGCCGTTGTAGGTATCCTGAATGGCAGACCTTATGAAATTTTTACCGGTAAAGCCGATAGTTTTATTGTTCCTGAATTTATTAACGAAGGATGGGTTATTCGTGAGAAAAAACCAAATCAGCGTGCCCGTTACGATTTTGAGTTTCTGGATAAAGACGGTTATGAGGTTCTGATCAAAGGACTTTCAAGAACATTCGATCCAAAATACTGGAATTATGCAAAATTGATCAGTGGAGTTCTTCGTCACGGAATGCCGCTGCCTAATGTAATTCACCTAATTGAGAATCTGGTCTTTGACCGCGACACGATCAATACCTGGAAAAACGGTGTGGTTCGTGCATTGAAAGCGTTTATTCCTGACGGAACAAAAGCAGAAGGTACCTGTCCGGAGTGTAGTACTGATTCTCTTGAGTTTAAAGAGGGTTGCTTAAGCTGCAGCAATTGCGGTTACTCAAAATGCGGATAATAATATGAATTCAGCGTGCTTTGTGCACAAATAAATAGAGGCGACCCTTGGGTCGCCTTTTTTTGTCAGGCAAATCTCTTGGGATTCGTAGGATGAGATATTCAGGTTATTTCATGGCCGACACCATCAAACAACTATGCACAGGCAATATGCCAATACTGTCGCCGGGCTTGAATTCGTTGAAAAAACCGGGTTGCACACGCAAAATCCCGTGCTCCTGTGAAAGTCGGTCAACAAATGCGCCTTGAATAACTTCACCAATTCCATTTTCCGATAGTCTTATTGCTACTCCATATCCGATTTTTCCATCCGGCATAGGGCAGGATTCCTTTGATAAATGTACTGCACCACCATGTACAAGCACCTCGTTTCTTTTCGGATACAGGCTTAGAACCGGAACTTCAAGCGCTGCTGCAATATCTGTTATTCGGCAGTGCCCGGCCAAAAATTGCATTACATCGTAATACACAAAATTGCCGGGCCGAATTTCGTCGATTTCATTCAAAATCTCATCATTATATAATCTTAATGATGGCGTATCTCCAATACTGATAGAGCAGTTCAGGCCATGTAAGGTTTCTAGATATGTTTTTAGATTTCTAAGATCGCTGGTGCCACTCAGGTTGATATCGAATATTCCTTTTTCATCGAGGTGATAACTGTTTCCGAAATGACTGACCAATCCACCAAAATCGTGATTTGTGTAAGTGCTGAAAAGCTTAATTATTTCAGAAAAACGCTCTTTGTTTTGTACCGGAATCCCGGCCCGGCCATATCCACAGTCGCATTTGATGTGAAATGTAACGGAATTTTGAATTTGATTCATAGCTATCTCTGCTGCTTCAGCAGAATCAACCAAAAAGTGAAGACTTATCTTATCAGCAAGCTTTGAGTATGAGCCTGAATCTGCAGGGTTTATGGGAATGGCGATCATGATATCCTGCCAGCCATCGTTTGCAAAATACTCGGCCATCGGAAATGAGGAAACAGTAATTTTATCAATACCAAATTCCCTGAAAATTCTGCCGGTTTCTACAGATTGATGTGTTTTAAAATGTGGACGGAAATTGATATTTGAAAAGAGCGGATTATGAAAAACCCGCTCTAAATTCTGTCTTACTCTTTTATGATCTATGAAAACCTGTGGTAACATATTATTTTATCAGCTTCATTTCTTCAACAAGATGACTTGCCCCGGCGTATTTGTCGATGATAAATAATACATAGCGAATATCCACAGAGATATTTCTGCATTTATTCGGATCGAACATCAGATCGCTCATGGTTCCTTCCCATACACGATCGAAGTTTATACCGACAAGCTCTCCATTTGCATTCAGAACCGGGCTTCCGGAGTTTCCACCTGTAGTGTGGTTTGTGGCAATAAAACCAACATGCATGGTTCCGTCAGAATCGGCATACATGCCATAATCTTTGCTGTAATAAAGATTTTCGAGCTTTTCATCTACATAATAGTCAGCAATTGCAGGATCTTCCTTTTCAATTACCCCGGCCAGAGTAGTATACCAATCGTATTTAACAGCATCCGTGGCATCGTATCCCTGAACTTTCCCATATGCAACACGCAGCGTGCTGTTAGCATCGGGCCACATTCTTTTCTCAGGAAATACTTCTGAAAGTGCCTGAACATATATGCGGTAAAGACTGTCGAGTTTTGCTTCATATTTGGCCCTACCTGGTTGAATCTTGGTGAGATAAATACCTATAAAACCTGTAGCAAGCTTATACATCGGGTCTTCAGCAGCCATTTTGATTTTTTTGTTTTTCAGTGCAAAAAATTTGGTGTTATTTTCCGCAGATGTGAAGTATGAGTTTTCATAAATAGTGTTGGCGCAATTATTCCAGTCTGCTTTATACTCGTCTTTCAGAGTGAAATAATATTCCGGCAGAAAGTCTTTTCCCATTCCTTCGAGTTCTGCCAGCATGGCGCCACATACTTCCCGGTCTATATCATTATGTACTCCATTGAAATGACCTTCCATTTTTTTCTCAAGATCTTCTTTTAACCTGGGTAGCTCATTAGAGTTTGGATCTGTAATGGCAGCGGAAATATAATTATTGAAACTCCATGCATATTTTAGGGCCTCGATGCTCCAGACTCCTTCAAAGAAATAATTGAAAGCGGCATTGTAGGGACGAATTTCTTCATACACTTTGTCAAATTCTGCCATCAGTGTTCCATATTTGGCTTTCAGTTCCGGATTGGCCTGTACCCGTTTTTCAAATTCTTCTTCTTCAGCAGTTTTCTTTCTGATTCCGTTCCACTGGCGAATTCCTTTGCTCTCACCCATCATCTTTTTCCAGTAATTTGCTACTCCGGCAATTTTAGATGCATATTGAATTCGTGTGGCATTATCCAGAGCCATGTATTTTTCCATGATGTCCATTCGTGTTCTGCGAAGACTGATGGCTACCGGATTCTCTTCTTCCGTTATCTGTTGCACACCATCGGCCAGCGTGTAGTGTTGTGTGGTGCCCGGATATCCGAAAACAAATGTGAAATCATTTTCCTGAACTCCTTTTAGTGAAATTGGAAAGAAATACTTGGGTTTATACGGCACATTATCTTTTGAATAGGCTGCCGGTTTATTATCCTTATCGGCATATATTCTGAATACACTGAAATCTCCGGTA
This sequence comes from Marinilabiliales bacterium, assembly GCA_002869435.1. GTDB lineage: Bacteria > Bacteroidota > Bacteroidia > Bacteroidales > DTU049 > BM518. The sequence goes on from PKSX01000175.1 coordinate 13,844, forward strand.
TGTCGAGGCCACATCCAGTTGTCAGTGTCACCACCAAATTTCCCTATACTTGAAGGTGGAGCTCCTACGAGGCGCACATCTTCAAAAACTTCATAAACAAACAGGTAGAATTCATTGCCATAATAAAAGGCTTTAACTTTAGCATCGTAATGAGTATTGGCAGTAGCTTCTGCAACAATTTTATTCGAGGCTTTCTCTATCGCAGCCTGTCGTTCCGATTCAGTCATCCCGTCTTCAATAAACTCCATTACCTGTGCTGTCACATCTTCCATGCGAACAAGAATGGTAGCAGTGAGACCATCATTTTTAAGTTCTTCTTCCTGGCTCATGGCCCAAAAACCATCGGTGAGTAAGTCATTATCTACAGAGCTGTGTCTTGCAATAGATCCATAACCACAATGATGATTGGTTAAGATAAGTCCCTGGTCGGAAACAATCTCTGCAGTACATCCACGGCCAAATAAAACCACACCATCTTTCATGCTACCGTGGTTAATGGAGTAAATATCTTCGGCTGTGAGTTTAAAGCCCATGCTTTGCATTTCGTCTTCATTCAATGTTTCTAACAAGATTGGAAGCCACATCCCTTCGTCAGCCAGTGCCTGAGTTAGGTTTTGAGTAAAAAGAAAAAGGACTAAAATCAACGCTTTGAATTTCATATCAGTAAAGTGTTTAATACGTTTTGAATGGTAAAGATAAATCATTTAGTGGAAAGTGGAAAGTAGAAATTGGAAAGTATAATGTAGAATGTTAACTAAATAGGAGTATTACTACATGAATTTTCAAATTCCCTCATTTTCAAATTTTCAAATTAATATAAATTAAGAGGGTAATTAAAATAATATCTATTTTTATGCGTTGAATGGAAAATCTAAAACTTGTGCAGCGAATAGTCCTTTCATTATTTATTGTTTTCAGCAGCGTTTTTGCTATTGGACAAAACGGAATAAACAAGGTTTTTACATTCCTTGAGCTGTCCAATTCGAGCCGCATTACTGCGCTGGGTGGAAATATGTCGAGTATACACGATGATGATGTGAGTCTGGTTTTATCTAATCCTTCATACATTAGTGATTCGCTGCATCAGAATCTTGCATTAAACTATACTAATTATTTTAGTGGGATTAACTATGCGTTCGCTACATACTCACATACCATAAACAAGATTGGTTCTTTTGCTGCCACCGTACAGTATCTTAATTATGGAACATTTCAGGAAACCGATATTTATGGAAACACTCTGGGAAAATTCAATGCCTACGATATGGCTGTGGTTATTGGATGGGGAAGAGAACTTCATCCTGGATTTACCATTGGTGCCAATGCAAAGTTCATTTATTCGGATTTATACCTTCAAAACAGCAATGGTGTAGCTGTTGATTTTGCGGCCAGTTATTATAATGACGATAAATACTTCAGTACTACCCTGGCTGTACGTAATGCCGGGCGCCAGCTTGATCCCTATACCGGCGGTAACCCTGAACCACTGCCGTTTGACGTGCAGCTTGGTGTGAGTAAGCGCTTAATGCATGTTCCGCTCCGCTTTTCTTTCTTGGTACATCACTTGCATAAATGGGATATCAGATATCAGGATGCTTCAGATATTGAAGTGGATCCGCTAACCGGTGAAATTATTGAAGAAAAGAAGCTCTCTGAGTTTTCAGATAAACTGATGCGCCATATAGTAATTGGTGCAGAACTTTCTCCTTCGCGCTCTTTTAGTTTGCGTTTGGGTTATAATTATCAGCGCCGTCAGGAAATGGTGGTTCCAACTAAGCTAAGTACTGTTGGCTTCAGCTGGGGTTTTGGCTTCAGAATTAAAAAGCTCTATTTTTCTTATTCCAGAAGTGCATATCATCTGGCCGGCTCGCCCAATGTAATTACACTTACAACTGATATTGGGGATTTTATTAAGTAAGCCGGGTTCTCTTCTTGGCGGGTACTTTTGCATATACAATCACTTGAAGATGTGAGGTTTAAAATTATCGTGTACATTTGTATATAAAATATAAATGACCATGAGGAAAATTCGTACAATATTATTTCTTTTTGTTTCAGTCTTTTTTGTCCAAAATTCCTTCGCTCAAAAGGATACACTTTTTATCAGTGATCTGAGAATCACTCCTGATGCTACTGTTGCTGGAATTCAGGGTGTGTCAGTTATTTTCTCAATTGACTTTGTGTTTGATACTACTCTGCACAAAACTGATTTTTTACCTGGTATAAATGCGCAAGTGAGAGTATTGTCTGATAAAATGCCGGTAAAGGCTGTTTATTCAACACGACAATATATAATCGATTACAAATACGTTGGTTGTGATATGTATCCCAAGGGTAATTACAAAGAGTTTATTTCTCTACATATACCATATTATTCAATGGATTTGTCATCCGGATTGCATACGCTTTCTTTTGCGTTTTCTGCCGAGATAAAATACTCCCGGGAAGAGAAGGTTCAGGCTGTAATTGTAGGAGAAGATCTTAATCAGGAGGTTGATGTGAATATTCCGGAGAAGGAATATTTTAAAGTTCTGGTGAGCTATGCAGCGGCATATGAAACAGATTTTGATGGTCGTGGCTGGGACTATTTTTTGAACTCTAGGCTGGCACCGGATCTGAAATGGAAAGTAGTTGCATTTGGCGATGATCGGAACGATTATTTCTATGAATCAGAGAAGGTGAAAAGCAGTTATGTGGCAAAATGGACTACATACAGTTCAAAGATCTGTGTGAGCAAAGGTGATGTTTTACATATCCTTGTGGTTGACAATGATAAGTCATTCGATGATTTAGTGGCAGATATTCCTTTATCAATTGAAAAACTGTTTGAAATCTCAGAAAAAAATGAAGCTTTTGAAACCGGCAGATTATCGTCGGTAAAAATTTCGGCACAACGTCTTGCAGAGTAAATCCTACATTATTGGTTTTCCACTCGCTAATTGGTATATCCCACTTGCCGGATCCTGCTTATATAAAACACATAATTCTTCATAAAGGTTGGGATGTTCGTCACGCAACAATTGTGGCTGCTCAAAAAAGACTTCAGTAACCACTGCAAAGTACTCATGCATATTTGTATAGGCATATCCACGAAACTCCATTATCCGGTATCTGCTGTCGTTTATTTCTCTTTTGGCCCTGTAATAAATTGGCTGTAGCTTCATTACCAAATGCCGGTAACCCATTCCAGAATGTGTAACTTCCATAGAAAAAGCATGTGCAAGTTCGTGCAGCCCTACATTAAGCCCGTCATTTGGGTCCTTCTGGCCTTCCAGATAATCTTCCCATGAGAGTGACAATGAACCACTCATGTTTATTTCACCTTTATGATAATGATGTGTATGGAAATTCATAAAATGCTTAGGGTAAATATTAAATTCATTGAAATGTCTTAAAACACTCTTCCTTAGTCCGAAAGTCAACTGCACAAAACTTGCAGAAATCATCACAATGTGCACTTCAGTTAAGTTAAATCCGGCCTTTGGGATAAATTTTGTTGTACCGGCAAAATAAGCAACCCTTTTAAGAAAGACATCCCTTTGTGGATCGCTCAGGTATTTATAATAATCGAAATACTTAATAAGGGTTTGATGAACATATTCGCGTTTTTTATTCAATCTGCGACCTAATTTATTGATGAATAAATGCGGTGTGGATGAACTACTGCTAATTGATCTGCCAACCAGATAAATGATAAAAACAAGAATAAAAAATGCTAATACCCCACCCATTATCGTTAAAAGTGTTGCGGAAATAATATCTTTAAATCATCTATATCTTCAGGCAAATCAACCGAATGGCCTGTGTATTTAGTATGTGTAACATGAATTTTGTAACCGTTTTCGAGCCATCTCAGCTGTTCCAGTGATTCTGCTTTTTCAAGTGAACTTGGCTCCAGAGTAGTAATCTTCTCCAGAACTGAATATCGGTATGCATAAATTCCAATATGTTGTTTAAATGGAAATAAGGTATGTTTATCCCTCAATTCATTTGAACGTATAAATGGTATTTGCGACCGGCTGAAATATAATGCTTCATTATTCTTATTTAGTGCAACTTTTATCGTTGTAGCGGAAGAAATATCACGATCATTATCAAAATCCCTTACAAGTGTTGCAATCTGAACTTCTTTTCTTTCAAACATCCGGCAAAGCTGATCAATAATATCGGGGTTGATAAATGGCTCATCACCCTGAATATTTATTATTACACACGATGCAAGATCAGTACCGGTGGGAATAATTTTTTCAGCAGCTTCAAAAACACGGTCAGTTCCACTTGGATGGGCTATAGACGTCATAACAACTCTTCCTCCAAATTCCTGTACAGTGTTTTCAATTCGGTTATCATCGGTTGCCACACATACAGTGTTAAGCATTGAAGCTTTAGCACTGTTTTCATATACCCATTGAATCATTGGTTTCTTACCAATAGCTGCCAGCGGTTTGCCCGGAAATCGCGTGGAATCGTAACGTGCTGGAATAATACCGTAAAAAGTATTCATTAGAATAAGCCAAATAATTCGGCATCAATTTTTTCAATTACGTGCGAAAGGTCCTTTTTATTCTCAATAAAATGACGGTTTTCCATATTGATGATTAGCAATTTCCCCGCATCATAGGTTTCAATCCATTTTTCGTAGCGCTCGTTCAGGCTTTTCAGATAATCAAGCCGGATGGAGTTTTCATATTCGCGTCCGCGTTTCTGGATCTGATTTACCAAAGTGGGAATATCGGCTTTGAGATAGATGAGCAGATCCGGTGGTTTTATGAATGATACCATCAGTTCGAATATGCTTTTGTATGTTTCAAAATCACGGGAAGACATCAGTCCCATATCGTGCAGGTTCGGAGCGAAGATCTGCGCATCTTCATAAATGGTACGATCCTGAATAACATCTTTTGCATTATTGTGTATCTCAACAATTTGTCTGAATCGGCTGTTCAGAAAGTAAATCTGAAGATTAAATGACCAGCGTTTCATGTCCTCATAAAAACTCTGCAGGTAAGGATTGTCGTCCACATCTTCAAATTGTGGAGTATACTTGTAATGTTTGGCCAGCAGGCCAGTTAGCGTAGTTTTTCCGCTTCCGATATTTCCGGCAATGGCTATATGCATATTTCAAACTTAATTTGCTGCTAATTTCTGCTTTTTTAAATTAAAATCAAAATCTTATTGCAATTTATAATGATAAATCATTCCTTTTTTCAGAAAATAGAAATGCTTTTCGCAAATAACCATTTCATTGAACTCATCAAGTGGCAAGCGGATTGTAATTTCTTTGTGTGTGAGTAAAGAATATGCAGTAAGTTTTTGATTTTTAAAGAAATAGAGATAGGGTGTATCCAATGCATAATAATCTGCATTTTCAGGAAATTCCCATCTCAGATTACCAAATTTATCCAAGACAAATGCAGAACCTTTTTTTTGCCAAACAAGCAAAAACTCACCGTTCTCCTGCATGCCTGTTGGAGCATTAAAGCCATCATTGAAGAGTTCACTGCCCCTGCTTTCAGTAATTTTTATCAAATCGCTGCTGTACCGAATCAGATTTAATCCATTTTCTTCCAATACCCAGAATGCATCTTCCGACGAAGCACAGCTTAAAATAATTTCACCTATGTCCAGATTAAGAAAAGAAATGGTGTTGCTTGGAGCAAATTCCTGATTGTAAAACGTAAGACTTTGTTCATCAGCATTGAAAAGCTGAATTTTAAAAGGATTCTTTGTGTCAACTGAAATCTCGCCAATGATCTTTGAACCCGGGAGACTTGACTTTGTAAGCATACTGTCTATGCGTACAAAATTTCCGTTCTCATACAGAATAAACATATTCCCAAAAGCATCGCCGGTAAAATACACAACGTTTTCGCCGCAAGAATATTCGTTAGTTTTCTTAAAATCCTGAGCCTTTCCAAAGCCCGGAAGCAGCAGAAAAATGAATATTATAATATGTATGAGCTTTTTATGCATGGGCCTGATTCAACAATTAATATGCCGTGTAATGACAAATATACGCAGAATTTCACTGAATATTGTTTTCCGTGAAATTAAATACCTTTGCCTAAAACAATTCCATGCTGCATTTTCCACATGCAAAAATAAATCTTGGACTCCATGTTTTGCGAAAGCGCGAAGATGGATTTCATGATATTGAATCGGTTTTTTATCCTGTAGCATTACGCGATTCTCTCGAAGCATTGCCTTCAAATGAGACCAAAGTGATTCTGCATCAAAGTGACGAAGAAATTCCATTGCAGAAAAATCTGGTGTATAAAGCATGGAAATTAATGCACGATAAATACAATTTGCCTGCACAGGAATTTCATTTGGTTAAGCGCATTCCATCACAGGCCGGACTTGGCGGGGCTTCATCAGATGCAGTTTCGGCTCTGAAAATATGTAAAGAAGTAGCCAGACTCGATATTTCTGACATGGATATGTTTGCACTGGCTGCTGAGATTGGTAGTGATTGCCCGTTCTTTTTAAATTCCTCTGCGCAAATTGTTACAGGTCGTGGCGATGTTACCGGAGATATTGATTTTAGCCTGGCTGGGTTGTATATTCAGATTGTTAAAAAGAAGACCCTTCACGACGGAAGCACCGGTATTCCAACTCCAGAAGCATATGCGCAAATAGTTCCCGACGAAAACCGCCCCTCGGTCCTGCAGCTCATATCACAGCCGCTTGGTGAATGGAAAAATATTCTGCACAACGATTTTCAACCCTATGCTGCGAAAAAATATCCTGAAATTGGCGAAATCATCCAAAAAATGTACGATTCAGGTGCGCATTATGCAGCAATGACCGGTAGCGGTTCAGCCTGTTTCGGTTTATACATACAAAAACCGGAGAATCACTTCCCCGGCAATGAGTATTTTGTTTACGAAGGCTTTATTGAATCTTGAATCTTGAATTCCGCATTTTGAATCGAGAAGTGATTTTTGCGCTTCCAGATTCTGGATTCACGATTCTAACTTCAAGATTCTTCTTTCTTATCTGCCTTCTTTTCCTCCGACTTTTTAAACTCCGGCCGCGGTGCAGGGCCAAGTTTTTTACTGCGAATGATAAGTACAATACCAGCAATAATAAATGGAATACTTAATATCTGCCCCATATTTAATAACATGTCAGACTCGAAATCAACCTGATCGTTTTTGAGGAATTCTACAAAGAAACGTTGCACGAAAATAAGTGTGGCCAGCCACCCGGCAATAAGCCCGCGGTTGATAATGCCTTTGTAACGCTTATAAAGAATAAAGAGAAATATAAATATTAGCAGGTACGAGAGTGCTTCGTATATCTGTGTTGGGTGATGAGGCGCAGTATTTCCTTCTCGGACATAAATAAACCCCCAGGGTAAATCGGTTTCATGGCCATAAATCTCGCTGTTGAAAAGGTTGCCGAGTCGGATGAAAGATGCTGCTAAGGCTGTTGGAATAGCGATACGGTCTAAAACATGCAGCATTGATTTATTCCATGATTTTCGCGAATAAAGCCAAAGCCCGATAAGAAGCCCAACAGCACCTCCATGGCTGGCAAGTCCTCCTTTCCAGATGAATAAGATTTGAATGGGATCTTTAAGATAAACTTCCGGTTCATAAAAAAGACAATGTCCGAGTCGGGCTCCGATTACTGCTCCCACAATAATGTACATCGACATTTTGTCTATTTCTTTCAGAGGAGCATTTTCATAAACAAAGAAATGTTTAACAATGAAATACCCTATGAGAAATCCCATAGCAAAAAGCAATCCATAATAACGAATTTGCAGCGGACCGAGTTCAACCATTACAGGATTTACATCCCATACAACAGATAGTAATGACATAAGCAATAATTTGATTATTTACCGGCTATACATTCAATTTCCACCATAACACCCAGTGGAAGTTTCACAACACCAAATGCAGCACGTGCAGGTGGGTTTTCTTTAAAAAACTCAGCATAAACTTCGTTCATGGCGGCAAAATTTTCCATATTGTCGAGCAGGCAGGTACATTTCAAAACGTTATGGTAATCATAACCTGCTTCGCGAAGAATATATCCCATGTTTTCCAAAACCTGACGCGTTTGTTCTTTAATTCCGCCTTCAACAATCTGACCTGTGCTTGCATCCACAGGAATTTGCCCTGAAATATACAGGGTATTATCTTTTTCAATTGCCTGGCTGTAAGGCCCAACTGCTTTTGGTGCTTTGTCTGAATGAATGACTCTTTTCATAGTGCTGATTTTTTTACAAAGATAGGAAAATGAGCAAAATACTTTGGATTGGTTTTTGCAAATTAATTTAGGAATCGTTGAAAAACACTGCTATGAAAAAATATTTCTCTCTCTTTGTAATGTTACTCTCTTTCTCTTTATTTGCGCAAGTTGATAATGAAATTCACAACCCGGAAATATTTGGAAATGAATTGAGTAATGCACTTTTTGAAATTATTGACACCAGTGCAGCCGGTCTGAATCAAAATGAAATGAATACCATGAGCTGCTATCCAAATCCATTCAGTAGCTTCACTACTATTAAGTTTGAAAATGAAACGAGTGGTGAACTCGTATTATACGATTTGCTTGGCAATATGATGTGGACATATGCATTGGTTACACAAAAAGAATTCATTCTCTATAAAGATAATTTGCCAAAAGGTGTTTATTTGCTTCAGTTTTATGAAGCTGGTAAAATGCCACAGGTACTTCGTCTTGTAATTGAATAAGCTATAGTCTGTTCACCGTTAATTCATATACCCAGCCTCCGGGAGATTTGTCTTTCGGAGGCTTTTCATATTGTTTTAAAGTTGAAAGTATAAAGTTAAAAGTTAGTTTCATTTTCTACTTTCCACTTTCTACTTTCTACTTTCTACTTTCCACTATCTATTATCTTTGCATCATGCTTCCGCAAATTCTCGACATTAAATCGTATTTTTCAAGAGCTGCAACTGCATTTACTGCATTGAAGGCCAGAAATTACCGTCTTTATTTGTCAGGAATGTTGTTTTCAACAATTGGAACCTGGATTCAGGTAGTTGCCATGAGCTGGTTGGTATATCGATTAACCGGCGATGTTTTATTGCTTGGTGTTGTGGCTTTTGCAGGTCATATCCCTTCAGTAATTATTACACCATTGGCAGGAGTATATGCTGATCGGATGAACCGTCGAAAAGTTATCATTGCCACACAAATTGCCATGATGGTTTTTGCATTTATTCTCGCGTTTCTTGTGTTATCTGAAACAATTGAGGTATGGCATCTTATCGTTCTGGCCATTTTAAATGGATTTGCATCATCTGCAGATACGCCTTTCCGTCATGCATTTGTTCGAGAAATGGTCGATGATCAGGCTCAGCTTCAGAATGCTGTCGCACTGAATTCAACTCTATTCAATACAGCAAGGGTTATTGGTCCTTCTATTGGTGGGTTTCTTATTGCTTTGGTGGGTGAAGGCTGGTGTTTTGCCTTTAATGGTGTGAGTTTTCTTGCTGTGGTTTTTTCGTTGCTTATGATGAGAATTACTTTTGTAAAAAAAGATGCTCAGAAGAAGTCTGTAATACACGATTTGGCTGAAGGAATAAAATACTCATACAAGACCATCCCAATCAGGTATATGCTTATTTTGGTAATAAGTACCGGTTTGTTCTGTCTCCCATTTCAGACTTTTCTTCCGGTATATGCCAAGGATCTTTTTTCGGGCGGGAGTGAATTATACGGACTTATGGTAGGCGTATATGGAGTAGGTGCTTTGTCCGGTTCAGTATATCTTACCAGTCGTAAAACAGTAAAAACATTACCTAGAGTGATTATGCTGGCAGCATTAATATACACTGTGTGCCTGCTTGTTTTTTCCATGTCTGATATTCTTGCCCTCTCGCTGGTTGCCCTTTATATTGGCGGATTTGGAATGATTACGCAATATACTTCAGTTAATACTATGTTGCAAACGGTTTCTGACCCCGATAAAGTGGGACGTGTGATATCTCTTTACGGAATGTCTTTTATGACCATTACTCCTATCGGAATTATCGTATTAAGTGCACTGGCAGATATTTATAATGTTCGCTGGGTAGTATTTATTTCAGTTGCACTTTCATTTATCGCTCTTATAATATACACCAGTAATTATAAGAGGGTGCTCTGGATTCTAAGAAAACGATTTCAGGATTTATTCTGATATTCCGGCTTGAGCTCGAACTTGTGATTTCCAACCGATTTAAACTTCATTCTTCTTAGGTATTTGTCATGCTTCTTATTATAGCTGTGAGCTGTAATACTTTTACATGCTAGTCGATCAAAAATATTCTCCTGCTCGTAAATAAGTTTACCCGGCTTATGATTTCTATGGGTTTTGGCAACATAGTCCATAACCGCTTCATATGTATTATCATTAATCTTTCTGAATCCGGCCGCACTTATTACAGCAGTTCCTTTCACAATTAAAAACACGACATCATTTTCTTCGAATTTGATAAATTTTGGGAAGAACTTATGAATGTCATCAATGTAATAGCTTAGAAACCGTTCAAGCATTGGAGCATTATTTTCTGCATGAAGTACAGCATAGTTCCCTTTCAAATGATAGGCTTGCCATATGAACCAGATGTTTACTGCTGCATTAAAACTATTAAGAATTAAAATGGGATATGCCTGAATCAGAATGGCATAAGCAATAAATAATGAGTTACCGGCCAGAATAAACCAGCGAAGCCTGAGGATACAGGTCATTAGCATGGAAATGGCAATGAGTATCGATGCAGAATATCCGATAATTTCCGGCAGACTGGATTGTAGGAATGTCTCCATTATTTCTTAGGTAGGGTTTAGATGTTATTATTTTGTTCAAGCCATTATTATTGCAAAATTAAGCAATTAATTCTATGGCCATTTCTGCATAATTCGGACCTTTTTCAGATAAACTAATATCTTCTGCTTACCAAAGTCATTTCAACATTTTGAATGTCATTTTATGTAAAAATTCTTCTTTTTAGTCGAAAAATTCTCATTTCAACTTTTTTTTACCTGTTTTGTGTTTAAAAAATAATTAATTTGGTGCCACAATTTCAAAAATGATATTGCTGCAATTCAAATATCATATTCTGACACTGCTGCTATACCTCAATATCAAGCGGCGCGATGCTTTTTAGTATCTGAAAGCACACTATTTCTTTCTTTTTTATTTATTGTTTCAATAAAAACTTTTTGACAAATGAAATTGCCTTACGCAGAACCGTATAAAATAAAAATGGTGGAACCCATCCGCCCAAGCACCCGTGAAGAACGCGAAAGATGGATAAAAGAAGCAAACTATAATCTGTTCAACCTTTCCAGCGAGCAGGTATACGTTGATTTATTAACCGACAGCGGCACAGGAGCCATGAGTGACCGCCAGTGGGCAGCCATTATGACCGGCGACGAATCATATGCAGGATCAAAATCATATTATAATCTGAAGAATTCAATCGAGAGAATTCTTGGATTCCCTTATTTTATGCCTACGCATCAGGGACGCGCAGCAGAAAATGTGCTTTTTTCAGCCCTCATTAAGGAAGGTGATATTGTACCCGGAAATTCTCATTTTGATACCACAAAGGGCCATATCGAATTTCGTAAAGCCAAAGCCATTGATTGTACAATAGATGAAGCCTTTGATACTGAGAATGTTCATCCATTTAAAGGAAATGTTGATATCAACAAATTAAAGAAAGTCTTTGATACATATCCGCATGAGAAAATTCCTTTTATCATTGTAACGGTAACCAATAATACTGCCGGCGGGCAACCGGTTAGCCTTGAAAACCTCAGAGCTGTAAAAGCTTTTGCCGACTCTGTAGGAAAGCCTGTACTGTATGATTCAGCCCGTTTTGCTGAAAACGCCTATTTTATTAAAATGCGCGAAGCTTCAGCGGCTGACTTGAGTATTAAGGAAATTGTGCGAGAAATGTATGCTAATGCCGACATGATGACCATGAGTTCCAAGAAGGACGCGATTGTGAATATCGGTGGATTTATTGCTTGTCGTTCCAAGGAACTTTGGGATAAAATCTCAATGTTCAATATTATATTCGAAGGTTATGTAACATATGGTGGTATGGCGGGACGTGATATGAATGCTCTTGCTGTTGGTCTTGATGAAGGAACCGAATTTGAGACTCTGAATGCGAGAATCAAGCAAGTGGAGTATCTGGGAAATCAGCTTATTGAGTATGGTATTCCAATTCAGAAGCCCATTGGTGGTCACGCTATTTTTGTGGATGCATTGAAATTTTTACCTAATCTCCCACGTGAACAATATGTTGCCCAAACGCTTGCTGTTGAGCTCTATATTGAGGCCGGCGTTCGAGGTGTGGAAATTGGAACCATTCTGGCTGATCGTGATCCTGAAACCAGAGAAGATCGATATCCTGCACTGGAACTTGTTCGCATGGCTATTCCACGCAGAACTTATACCGATAACCATATGGATGTTGTTGCCACTGCAATGAAAAACTTGTGGGATCGTCGCGATAGCATTAGCAGAGGTTTTAAGATTATTGAGGAGGCACAAATTATGCGGCATTTTACCGTGAAATTGGAGAGAATGTAAATTTCCAAACAAGTATGGCCTGAAAAATTAACAAAAAAGGTCAAATCGAAAGTAAATATGAATGATTAAAATATAACATCATGATCAACGAACAACTCATCAACCCGAAAAGTATTGTTGTTGTAGGTGGAACTGACAATATTCATGCTCCCGGCGGAAAAGTACTCAAGAATTTAATTGACGGAAATTTTGCAGGTGATCTGTATGTTGTTAACCTGAAACAGGATGAAGTGCAGGGCGTGAAAAGCTATCATTCTCCCGAGGATTTACCTCAGGTAGATTTGGCAATCATTGCTGTTGCCGCCAAATATTGCGTTCCAACTGTTGAAGTCCTTACCAAACAAAAAAACACCAAGGCATTTATTATACTTTCTGCAGGTTTTAGTGAGGAAAGTGAAGAAGGAGCTGAGTTGGAACATCAGATTGTGAAATTGATCAATGATGTAAATGGTTCTTTGATTGGACCAAACTGTGTTGGATTCCTCAACCCAAACTATAACGGAGTATTCACAACTCCAATACCAAAGCTCGACCCAAAAGGAATAGACTTTGTATCCGGTTCAGGGGCAACTGCTGTTTTTATTATGGAAGCAGCTATGCCAAAGGGGTTGACATTCAGCAGTTTGTATAGTGTAGGAAACTCTGCCCAAACGGGTGTGGAAGAAGTAGTGAAATACTGGGATGAAACATATGATCCTGTTACCAGCTCAAATGTGAAGCTTATTTATGTTGAAAGCATCAACAAACCGCAAATGTTATTGAAGCATGCGTCATCTCTGATAAGAAAGGGATGTAAAATTGCTGCGATCAAATCAGGAAATTCAGAAGCGGGTAGTCGAGCTGCTTCATCGCATACCGGAGCATTGGCAAGTTCAGATGTTGCAGTGGATGCATTGTTCCGTAAGGCTGGTATTGTTCGTTGCAACGGCAGAGAAGAACTTGCAAATGTGGGTGCAATATTTATGCATAAAGAACTTAAAGGCAAAAATATTGCAGTAATTACACATGCTGGTGGTCCCGCGGTAATGCTCACCGATGCTTTATCAAATGGTGGACTTGAAATTCCACCGATTGAGGGGCCAAAGGCAGATGCATTGCTCGAAAAATGCTTTCCGGGTACTTCAGTAGCAAACCCGATCGACTTTCTGGCCACAGGCACTGCAGAGCAACTCGGACATATTATCGATGCCTGCGAAAACGATTTCGATCATATCGACGCAATGGTGGTTATTTTTGGTAGTCCCGGTCTGTTCGATGTTTCAGAGGTATACGATGTTCTGGATGAGAAAATGAAGAACTGCCAAAAACCCATTTATCCTGCACTGCCATCCATTATTAATGCAGAAAAGGAGATCAGTGGTTTTCTGGCCAAAGGCAGAATCAATTTTCCTGATGAAGTGGCACTTGGAAACAGCCTGGTGAAAGTGTATCATACTTCAGAACCTGCCCCTGAGAATATTGCCATTCCGGAAATCGATAAAGCGACGATTCGCTCAGTAATTGATGGCTCGGAAAACGGATATCTGAAACCCGAAGACGTTGTTAAATTACTCGATGCCGCAGGCATTTCCAGAGCCGGAGAAGCCGTTGTAGAAAGCAGGGATGCTGCAATTACTGAGGCTGCAAAACTTGGATTCCCTGTAGTTATGAAAGTAGTTGGGCCTGTGCATAAGTCTGACGTGGGAGGTGTTGTTCTGAATGTGAAGGACACAGAAACCGTAGCGGCAGAATTCGAGCGCATGATGCAGATTAAAGACACCACGGCCATTCTCATTCAACCCATGCTTTCCGGAACCGAATTATTTGTTGGTGCAAAGCAGGAAGGTGAATTCGGGCATCTTATTCTTTGCGGACTCGGTGGAATTTTCATTGAGGTTCTCAAGGACGTAAATGCCGGACTGGTTCCATTAACAGAAAAAGAGGCCGGAAGCATGATCCGCAATCTGAAGAGCTATGGAATTATTGAAGGAGCGCGCGGACAGGAAGGCGTAAATGAAGATCTTTTCCGCGAAATTGTTTTGCGAGTGAGTGCCCTCATTCATACTGCTCCCGAAATCTTTGAAATGGACTTGAATCCTCTTCTTGGTACTGCTGAAAAAGTGGTTGCTGTGGATGCGAGGATAAGGATTGAGAAGTAGGATATGCTCTGAACAAATGCTGTAAATATGAAGATGAAACCGAACAGTCTGTTTTATTATCGGAAGAATTTTCAAAATCAGTTGAAAGTAATAATCACGTTCTACGTATTACCCTACAGCAAAACCCTCAATAACAACGAGTCCTTATTAGCATACCTGTCACGCAGCAGGTGTGATTAGCACATTAGCAAATCAATACATTCCACATTCCACTAATATCAGTATCTTTGTAATTCGTAATTGAATTTGTGTTATGAGGATTTTTGCGATTTTTTCATTGGTGTTTGTATTGAATCAACTGGTATTGGCTCAGGATACATTGAAAGTAATGCAGTATAACCTGCTGAACTATAATAACTACACGTATTATTGCACAGCCAGTAATAATAACGTTACCAATAAGGACGGTTATCTGCAAACCATTATTGATTATACATTGCCCGATATATTTTGTGTAAACGAGATTGAGGAAAGTACAGCTACTCTTGACCACTTGCTGAATACTGTGATGAATTCAAACGGGCGCACCTATTATGCGAGGGCAAACCGTACAAATTATGGCAGTTCGGACATCATAAATGCAATGTATTACGATACCCGAAAGCTTGCCCTGCATTCGCAAGATGTTGTAGTAACTTCATTGCGCGATATCAATATTTATAATCTGTATTACAAATCAACAGACCTTGCATCAGGGGGTGATACTGTCTGGGTAACCTGTATTGTGATGCACCTTAAAGCGGGTTCGTATCAGTCTGACGAAGATGATCGTGCAGCCGAAGTCAGTACACTTATGAACTATCTGAA
>PKSX01000228.1 GCA_002869435.1 Marinilabiliales bacterium
GCCAATAGGGTCGGTTTGAAAAAACAGGTTTTTAGCTACAGCTGCACCAATAATACAAACCGGGACACCATTATTAAACTCACTTGAGCTAAAATATCTTCCCTGGGCAATATCAAAAACAAAAACTTTATTGTAATCTTCTGATATTCCTGCCACTCCGGTGCGTGAAATTTTATTATCCAGGTATTCCACGTCGCTGGAAGTTGAAGACATAAATGCAATATCCTCTGCCGTTTGCATGCGCTTTTGCAAGTCTTCCATTTCGGCGAACTTCGGCACCGGACGTTTTATATATTCCCACCATTCAAAATCAGATCGGAATTCCCATGGCCATTTCTGGACAAAAACCACATTAGATCCCAGTTCTTCAATACTGGTGGTGATCTGGTTTTTCATAGAGTCGACCACAGTGAAAACAATGATTACACTGAAAATACCAATGGTAATTCCTGTAATGGTAAGCACGGTACGTAAACGGTTCACCAGAATGGCCGAAATGGCAAAGAGAAAACTCTCCTTTATAAGGCGCAGGAATAGCATAAAGCAAAGGTAGGAAAAATAGTTTTACATCTGTTTTGCTGCAACATACTTCCGCCACTTATCCAAAACCGCAGTAAAATCATCAGGCAAATCCGAGTCGAAATGCATTTCCTTTTTGGTTTCGGGGTGAATGAAACCCAGAGTCTTTGCATGCAATGCCTGTCGCGGCAAAATAGCAAAGCAATTCTGAATAAACTGTTTGAATTTGGTGGTGGGATCACCTTTAACAATACTGTAACCGCCATACCATTCATCGGCAAAAAGAGGGTGGCCAATATGTTTCATGTGGGCGCGAATCTGATGGGTACGGCCTGTTTCGAGGCGACACTCAACCAGTGTTACCCAGCCAAATCTTTCAATAACTTTATAGTGGGTTCGTGCAAATTTACCCTCATCCTCGGTTTCGAAAACCGCAGTAATGCGACGGTCTTTCTGTGACCGGTTAAGATAACCTTCAACACTGCCTTCATTCTCTTTTACATCGCCCCATACCAATGCCTGGTACCGTCGTTCGAGCGTATGTTCAAAAAACTGTTTTGCCAGAAAAGTTTGTGCATACTCTTCTTTACAAACCACCATTAATCCGCTGGTGTCTTTATCAATTCTGTGAACCAGTAATGGTTGGGTGTCTTTATCTCCTTTTTCCTGAAAATGGTAGAGTAAAGCATGTAGCAATGTTCCGTCGTAATTATTGTATCCGGGGTGGACAACCATGCCCGGGTTTTTATTTACAATCAGAAGAGATGCATCTTCATACACAATATTGAGCGGAATATCTTCAGGATATATTTCTGTATCTCTTGGAGGGTGTGGCAGCAATAGTGTAATAATGTCGCCGGGTTTTATTTTGTAATTTGATTTTACAGCTATATCATTCACCCTGATACACTGGGCCTTTGCCGCATTCTGAATTCGGTTCCGGCTAACACTTTCCAAACGGTTAACCATGAATTTATCAATGCGAAGCGGACTTTGCTTTTTGTCCACTACAACACGATGATGCTCATGAAGTTCTTGTTCTTCTTCGGGAAGATCGTTTTCGATATCTGCCATGACTAAGGCCTAACGATAATTTTTTTGGTGCTTACAGAGCCGTTTTCCAATGCGATTTTTATGAAATACAAACCTGCGTCCAGATTAGGTACGTTCATATATGATTGCTGGTAGGAGGTCATAATTAAGCGTCCGCTTAAATCCAGCAATGAAACAGATACAGGTGTTTCATCTAGCCCCTTAATGTAAATCGTCGATCCTGACTGTACAGGATTGGGGTATAAAGTGATATCCATTTCACTTTCTTCAATTCCGATATGGGCATTCGGATCAGCACCCATTACAGGGCGAATCATTAATGCGCCTTTATACAATGTGTTATACCAATTGCCGTCGGTATTGAAAAAGATGCGGTCGCTTCGGTCGCTGCTCATGTCAAAACCAATATTCAGAATTTCATCACTGGTTTGTTCCCAGCCCACATAGAAAATTCCGGTAACGGGTAGCGGATTATCGAGAACATAGGTGTGGTAATTGTAAAATCCGGTATCGGTTTGAGGTAAAACTCCGGATTGCTGATAAATTATATTACCCGGTATACCGCCATTATCATCCCAGAAAGTTAAATTGAAATACACCTGATTGGCATTGTCGAGTACCCGATTGAAATACATTTGAACGGCCTGAACAGTATCTGCTACATTTAAAGAGAACTGATAAGCAAGCAAAGAACCATCAACACTGAGTCCATATCCTGCTTCCGGAATACCGTCATCGCGGGCATAATAATTATAAAACCTTTGATAGAAGGCCAGCGTGTCATTTTCGGCAATCATATCATTTATTGTGGCAGTATTGATGCACATTTGAATAAGAAATTCCGCATTTTCTGTGACCAGTGAATTATAAGTATAGGGAACGGGATTTCTGTAAAATGATGTATCGGTAAATGCCGGCAGGTTTGCTGCTGATAAGCCTGAATTATATGTGCTCGTAGTTCCGCTCAGGTCAGTAACTATTAGTCTTTCAGTTCCGTTTACCAGTGCATTGGAGTAATTGCTGTAGGGCACAGACACCTCAGATGCCATTTCGCCTGCAGTATTGGCCAGGAACTGATCCCAGGGCATTACATAATATTCTTCAAGCATGGTGCCAATTCGCGCTCTGAAACACAAGTCTTCAGGAAGACTGTCGTTCATGTTACGATCAGCATCAATATAAATGTAGTCAATATTCCAGAAATCGGCATTTGAAGCCCAGCTTGGAAAAGAAAGATCAGCATAACTTGCATAGTTATAGAAACGAAAACGGAAACCGTTATTCAGGTACATAGTATCGGTAACAGGAATCATAACACATTTCCAGTCGTCTCCGTACAGCGTTTGGAATTGAAGCAGAGACATTCCTTCCGTGCTCCATACATCATTCCACACTCCTTGTTCAGCTGCATAAAACTGAAGTACAAGTGAATCCTCAGCGTCGGGTTTTTCCCCAAGCCCCTGAGGTTGATACCAAAAACTGAAATATATGGAGTCGGCCGGTGTTGCCAAATGAGGTGTTCCTGTAAATACAGAATCCAGATTGATGTTTTGGGAAGTAAGGGAGTCTGCTATAAAAGCAAAGCTACTGCCATGCGCATAAAACTCTCCGTATTGATCGAAACCATCGAGAGTGGCAACACCGATTGAAAAAGGATTATAAGCAAAAGAACCACTTATAAAAGCAAGACTATCGCTGAATTTGTTTTGATCGGGGTAGACGAAACTGGCAGAAAAATCTTCAATGAAAGGCATATTCAAGGAAGCTCTGCTGCCTTTAATCTGTATAGTCTTACTTGTTTTTATTGCAGGGTTTTTAGTAAGTGGCAGCAAATGTTCCTGAGCCATAAGGTTGGAACTAAAAATACAAATGAGTAAAACAGCAAAGAACAATCTCATATTCATTGTTTTTATTCGTACCAGAGGTCGATAGTCTCGCCTAGACCAATTTCAGCATCCTCTCGGTATGGAGGGTTTTGCCTGGTAACATATACGTTTACGGTATCATCCGGATGTGCAAAAATTTCGGCCCCCACATTTAATCCTGCATCGTTGATTTTTCTGATTGCATCGCGGCGTAATTCACCCATAACATTTGGAATATAGGTGTCGGCATCTCCACGCCCGCGACCGATAACCAGATCGATTTTTTCTCCTTTGTTGATCTCAGTTCCCCAGGGAATAACTTTACCGTTATATTTTGCCCTCAGTACAGTTTGTCCGATATCCGGAACATACTCAAGACGACCTACTTTTAAACCGTGGGTTTCTAAGAGCGCAATAGCCTGACGTTCTGAGAAGTCTATCAAATTAGGCAGGGTGGTTTTCTCAGGAAGCAAAGCAATGATGGTAATATATACTTGTCTTCCTTTTTTTACATTGGAGCCGGGCAATGGTAGCTGACTAACAATGGAGCCGGGGATTTTGGTATTGTCGTATACCGAATCAACCACTTCAAAACGATAGTGTTTGCTTTCCTCCATATTCTCAACTTCCTGAACGGTATAACCTGTAAAATCAGGCACCTCAATAGACTGGCCATGGAAAGTGTACAGGTTGAGAAACTGAAGGGTGAGCCATAGGAGCACGCCGAAAGACAGGATGATCAGACCCAGGTGCTTCCAGAAATGTATGCTTTTTATGAATTTCCAGACTGACATAAGCAATGTGATAAAAACTGTTTACTTTTGAAATTATTGTAAGACGCTGACAAAAATACGTAATTAATACTTATCGGACAATGAAAAGCAGACTGCCGGAATTTGAGAGTTCGATTTTTGCCGTGATGACACCATTGGCAAAAGAACATAATGCCATTAACCTTTCGCAGGGTTTTGCCGAATTTGATGCTAACCCTAAATTGCTTGAGCTGATAAACAAATACTATTCCGGCGGAACAAATGCCTATGCTCCCATGCCGGGTTTACCGTTACTGAGAGAAAGGCTGGCACAAAAATATGCTACCTTACACGGACATGAGTATAACTGGAAAACTGAAATTACCATTACTTCAGGCGCCACACAGGCTATTTATTGTGCTATTACGGCAGCAGTGCATCCCGGAGATGAAGTCATTGTATTGGAGCCCGTCTTCGACACCTATGTGCCCGGAATTCAACTTTGCGGAGCAAAGGCAGTTCCTGTGCAGATGAAAGCTCCCGCGTTTTTACCCGACTGGGAAGAAGTGGAGGCCGCCATAACTGATAAAACGCGAATGATTATTATCAATTCGCCGCATAACCCAAGCGGAAGTGTATTGAGCCGCGATGACATGCTGCGCCTTGAAGTTTTACTGGAAAAGCATGATTTATTGCTTCTTAGCGATGAGGTTCATGAGCATGTATTTTACGAAAAAGAACATCAAAGTGTGGCAGCATATGAGGGCTTGAGAAAAAGGGCTTTTCTGGTGGGATCTTTCGGAAAAACATATCACGGAACAGGCTGGAAAATTGGATACTGCATGTCTCCGGCAGCAATGAACAAAGAATTTCTTAAAATTCACCAGAATGTGGTTTTTGCGTCCAATCATCCTATGCAGCATGCACTGGCCGAGTATATGCAAGACCCTCAAACTTATCTTCAATTACCTGATTTTTTCAGGGCTAAAAGAGACTTCTTTCTGAAAGGAATTGAAAATTCGCGGTTTAAATTCTATCCTACAGAAGGAACCTTTTTTCAATTGCTAGATTATTCAGATATCAGTACAGAAAAAGATATTGATTTTGCCATTTGGCTTACTAAAGAATTTGGTGTTGCCACTATCCCGCTGTCGCCCTTTTATGAAATAGCGCCCGATCAGCAATTGCTTCGAGTTTGTTTTGCCAAACATGAGGAAACACTTGAGAAGGCCTGTGAAATTTTGAGTTCTATTTGATTTTTTCCACAAAGTTCAATAAGTATACAAAAAATTTATGGCGCAAGGTTTCTGCTTCACCAGCCTTAAAATGGTCTTCAAAATAATACGTACGAAGCACAATTTTCAAATTGTTATATTTGTAAAAAATCACTCCCATGCTTAAGATAGCTCTCTTTCAAACTGAATTATTCTGGGCTGATGCGGAAGCCAATCGCGAGAAATTCACTGCGCTTTTCGATCATGTAAAAGATAAGGCAAAAGTGTATGTATTGCCGGAGATGTTTAGCACTGCTTTTTGTACAGACCCGAAGGATGTGGCGGAAACCATGAATGGTCCTACACATGAATGGATGAAGGCACAGGCAAACAAACATAAAGTGGCCATTGCAGGAAGTATAGTGATTCGTGAGAACGGAAAATATCTCAACCGTTTTTTATGGGTTAATCCTAACGGAAAAACATTTACATACGACAAGAAACATTTGTTTAGCCTGGGCGAAGAAAACCGCGATTACAGCCCTGGCGAAGGAGTGATCACCATTGAATTTGAAGGGTGGAGAATTCGACCTATGATATGTTATGACCTGCGTTTCCCTGTGTGGACCAAAAATGGATACAAAAACGGTTCTTTTGAATACGATTTGCTGTTGTATGTGGCCAACTGGCCGGCCGCCCGATCATATCAGTGGAGGCAGATGCTAATATCAAGAGCTATTGAAAACCAAAGCTATGTGGCTGCAGTAAATCGTGTTGGTTCAGACGAAAACGGATGGGAATTTAACGGACAATCGTTGGCCGTGGATCCACTTGGTGAATTTATCATAAAACCCGATGATAAAACAGATCGCATTGCTATTGCAGGCTTTGATTTGGATAAACTTAAGCACTATCGTAACCGTTTTCCAGTGGCAAGGGATTGGGATAGGTTTGAGGTTACCTAAAACTATTCACATTCTCAAAACATTTCATCACGGTCTCAAACTGCATTTCCTCGTATTTTACATAATCGAGTATGCAGACAATTCTCGGATGGGGCGTGTTTTTAAGGCAGTCTTCTATGGGGGGAATAGTACTTTTTCTGTAAAACGCATAGAGCGGCTCCCTCCCTTTTTTATGTACCGGCAGCAATGCTTCGATTTCATTTTCTGAGAAGCGACTCCACATTTTCCTGATTATATCAGCATCGGGCCAGGGCATGTCGCCGGCAATAATAAAAACAGATTCGTTTTTTGCATGATATAAAGCGGAATGAATGCCACCCAACGGTCCCATGCCGGGGAAAATATCTTCAACAATTCTATGCCGACAGGCGGGATCAAATTCCAGGTCTTTTGCAGCCACAATCATAATATCATCAAAAAGTGATTCCAGTACTTCCAGTTGCTTTTTAATGAGTTTTTGCCCGTCAACCAATTCAAAAACCTTTGGAAAACCTTTGTTTCTTTTATTTTCTCCGCCGGCAAGTATGGCTGCACTGGCCTGTAGCTTCATGGTATTTTTTTTTAGATTAGCTGATTCAAAAATTAGCTAATTGGCTAATCTGCTAATTAGCTAATCGGTATATCAGTGAGTCAAAAATAATATATTCTTACTTTTGCAGTTAATAATAAAAGACGAATTACATCGTTTGAGGGACTTAATGAGACAAAAACTCAAATATCAGATACTAACCCTTTTGCCATTCCTGCTGCTTTTTACGGATGTTTTTGCCCAGGAAAATGGTATTGAGAACCTGCCACGCTTTGACATGCGTAAGGTTCATTTTGGTTTTACCCTTGGGTTTAACGAGATGGATTTCTACATGAAACGCAATCCCAATATCAACCCGCAGGACTCTGTGCTAACGGTAACACCGGCTTCTCAATATGGGTTTCAGATCGGGATTATTTCAGATCTTAAGCTTACAGACAACCTTAATTTGCGCTTTATTCCATCTCTTTCATTTGGCGATAGAAATATGATGTACGAGGTTTATTATCCGACCCGGGACACGGTGTATAATGTGAAAAAAACCGCTGAATCTACTTTTTTGGATTTTCCGTTGCTGTTTAAATATAAAACCGACAGGCTTACAAACTTTAGAGCATATGTTCTTTTCGGAGGTAAATACAGTCTTGATCTGGCTTCTCAGGCAAAGAAAAAGCATGATGAGGAGCTTACATTAAAGCTTTTACCCCATGATGTTACTGCAGACCTTGGTGTTGGATTTGATTTCTATCTCGAATATTTCAAGTTTAGTATTGAGTTGCGTATGTCATACGGTTTAATCGATGTGATTAAAAGGGAAGATACACCATATGTCAACAGTATCGAAAGTCTTCGTTCCAAAATATTCTGGGTTTCATTTAATTTTGAATAGAATTTTTCAGACAAAAAAAGCGACTCATATAATGAGCCGCTTATATTTGTTTACGTTAATTTCGTTTAGAAAGGAATAAATGAAATTCCAAAACTCAGAGGTGCCATTTCTGTTCCTTTATTGGCCTCAAAAAGCTCTGACATTCCATAGAAAACGTAGAAATTGTACATTTTATACCCAATTCGTGCGGTAACTCCATAGCGGAGAGGATTGATATAATCTACACCAAATGATTTCACTTTTACATAATCGTCAATATATTTTGTGTGGTTATTGATGTTATAACCGAATTTCCCTCCTATTGCAAAACGAAATACATTCTGACGTTTTGTTCTGAAACGCAATTCAATTGGAAGATCAATATATGAAAGCACCAACTTATTCATTTTAATATCATCGGGGTTTGGATATGCTTCAAATACCATATAATCGGTATTGGCATCTTTCATAATAAATGATTCTGAGTGGAGGTTATGCGTTCCGATACCGAGGCCAACGGCCAGGCTGAAATTGCTGCTTCCCAATGCAAAATCCTGCATCATGCTAACTGATGCGCCGGGGCAATACCCTCTTATGGATGCTGAATCAGGTGCGCCCAGCCAGATGTCAGAATATACATCTATCATTAATCGGTCAGATTTTCCAAAGCGGCTTGATGTTTCAAACTCTTCCTCCTGCGCAAAAAGCGTGGCAGAGAATACCAGAGCGAGTGCAAACAAAAATATGTTTTTCATAGCTGTGATTTTTTTCAAAGATACATTAAATTTTTATAGTTTTTATTTCACACAATGATTATGCCGCAAATTATTTGCTGCTAATATTTGCGGCTCATTATATCATCATGAATTTACCTTAAATCTGCAAAATATCCGCACTACTTAATAACAGTAATGGTGCCCTGAACTTCTTCTCCGTTTTGCTCATATTTAAACACGAAATAATATGTGCCGTCAGCAACTTCATCTGCACTCCAGTTATTTAAATATGGTGAAGCTTCGAAGACTTTTGTTCCCCATCGATTGTATATGATTAGAACACTTTCGGGATATTTCTCTACGTTCAAAATTTTGAACACATCATTATATCCGTCATTGTTAGGAGTCACAACATTTGGGAAAACAAGTACGTTGTCAATGGCCTCAACCCATAAATATGCAGTGTCAAGGCATCCCATATCACTGGTTACAATCAGCATAACATTATATTCACCTTCCTCTCCATAGGAGTGAGTTGGGCTTTCCTGAGCCGAAGTTCCATTGTCACCAAAATCCCAGAACCATGCAATATCTCCATAGCTGTCGTTGAAGAAATCGATAGTCATTGTTGGATCATCGCTGGTATATACTGTTTGCGGATTGGCATAAAATGATGCTACCGGTTTCGGATACACAATAATGTAATCATCAAGCAATTGTTCTGACGCGCAGTTATACTGATTTACTACCTGCAGATACACATCAAATGTTCCGGCAGTATCATATACGTGCAAAGGATCATTAGCAGTACTGGTTTGTCCGTCACCAAACTCCCAATAATATGTGTTTCCTGCTGAGGGATTGGTTTCGTCAAATTGAACTGCGAGTGGCTGACACCCTAATGTTGGGTCTCCGCTGAAATTAATCGGTGGATGAGGGTGTAATTCGAATACTGTTATGGTGTCTTCTTTGGTGCACCCAAGTGAATCAGTAACCACAAGAGTGTAGAAGCCGGCAGGAATATTTAAATAATCATTGTTTGTACCTCCCCCCGGGTTATATAAATAGGTGTAGCCCGGTGTGCCTCCCCAAACATTGGAATGAATTTCACCGGTAGAGTCGCCAAAACAGTTGACATCAATACTGGTTAGCTGAATGAACATTTCAGGGTTGTCAACTATAATAATGGAATCGGTTTGCGTGCACCCTCCACCATCGCTTACGGTTACATAATATGTTCCGGAGGTTACTAAAATACTATCGGAAGACCAGTTATTGATGTTTGTTACACCTGCCGACCAGTCAAAAGTATATTGCGGAGCTCCGTTCTGGCCATTGGCTATGATTAATCCCGTACTGTCTCCATAACAGATTACTGTATCTCCAACCAGCGACATGGTGAATACGGGTCCTGCTGAAAGACTCACATCGGGGAAAATGCTATCCTGAAATCCTTCCAGCTCCCATGTTTGATTAAACCATGTTAATGGTACCCAACCAATTGGAATGGTAAAATCAATAAGTGGCCCGATATGAATACTTAGATCCACCATCTCATTGGCGATTTCAGGGGTCTCTGCCATTGGAACACAGATATTATTTGTTCCAGATTGTGATCCATCAACTGGTAAGTCAACACAGAGTTCCGGCAGGCTGGTTGCCGGAGCAACCGGAAATGATGGGAAATTTAATTCAAACTCAAAGGCTGTTAATGTAAAATCAAAAGCCAGGCTATCCCATGTGTGGTTGGTAAAATCATTGGTCATCCAGTGTCTTATACCGGCATCCAGATCCAGTACACCATAACAGGGCCAAATAATATTACAATCATGACCCACCTGAAAGATTATGGTGTCATTATATCCGGAATCTATTGGCATGTTCCCGTTTAGAGGATCCGTTATAAGGTACTCCAGATCCATTGGAAAGTCCAGTTCTGTCCATAAGGTGGGGCAGAATGTAAAATCTTGTTGCAGGGTGTTGGTTAGCGTAATAAAGGCACTGAGCAAATCATAAGTGAGAGTCATACCGCTTCCCAGATCAATAGTCCCGCTGAGGTAGCTTAATAAATTTGCAAGAGCCGGTCCGGCAGGAGGCGGTATAATATCACTCATAAATAATAAGAACTGCACAATGTCCAATTGCATTTGTAAGTATTCGTCGTCTCCGTATGCATACAAACATTTATCAATGGTTCCCAGGGTATCTGTTGTTTGAATATATGGAACATCTGCATAAAGATCAAGTCCTATTCCGCCAATATTATTTAGCACTATTGGGATAACAGTATCCTGACAAATGGCAGGCATTCCACCATTAATGCACGGATATGTTGCTAAACCTGTATATGAATTCACTTCAAATATTACAATCGAATCCAGAGGGTAACTGAAGCTAATAAGATTAATCGGAGCGCATCCTATAAAGCAGACTTCACCACTCAGATCCATGCTCATGCAAAAATCGAGGTCGAGTGAAATAACACCGGTTTGTGGGAAGTGGGTGCTTAAGTCCCATCCGGGTAAAACAGTGTAGTCGGAATTTATAGTAGCATATTGTCCGGGAATTGCTGTTCCGGCCGAGGGAAAAGTGAGTTCAATATCAACGGGGTAGGCAACATCAACCCATCCGTTATCAAATCCGTGAATAGAAAATGTCGAACCCATTTCAAGATATGCAGCAAGATCGAATTCTGCTCCAAATTGACCTCCGAGTATATTTGTAATATCTCCGAAAGTCATGGTAGTGTCATATAGGAAGTGGAATAAACTATAATCAAAATCAACAGTAAACGGAGTGCCGTTTGGCCCCCACATATATTGATTGGTTGTTGCCCAGGGAATCTGATGGTTTACAGAGAATGTCTGTGCATTTGTGTTTGCAAGAATGCTGAATACCAATATAAAGCCTAATAAAAATTTCCTCATATCGCCCCCTCTAATTATTTCAGATTATTGAATGACTGCATAATTGGTTTTTGAATAATTTCAGTTGCCAGCAAAGGAAATGAGGCTACTGCCATTATGAGAGCATTCTTGTTTTGAGTGAAGTATATTATCCGTATGAACTCAGAAATCTGGCCTTCATGTTCTTGTTGAACAGTGTATTTGCATTTAAAATAAAAATGCTGAACCACGTTATTAATGATATTTACGTCCTCTGCAATAATTTCCAAACCATTTATAATGAACTGCTCCCGGTTAAATGTATTGTAGAATTCGGTAAAGTTCACAGTATTCTGGGTGCTGATTTGAATGATTGCACCGGCAGCACTGTTTGAAAAAGTTAGTACTGTTGCATCCTGGTTTTTTATAAAGTTTTCAGGGGGCTCATAACTGAAACTTTGTGAAAAAGCACATAGTCCAAATGCAATTTGAATGAACAAAAAGTATAGAATCCTCATAACACAATCAATTGGCGGGTTTTATCCAATATGCAAGTTTAATGAATTTTTAGCAAAATCCCTATTATTTTTTTATTATAATGATCGTATGTGTTTGTAAAAGGGATAAACTGCATTGCATAAGTTAAAAATTGTTAAAGCTATTTTTTAGAAACCCAATGAATCGACGTCGTATTTTACTGGTAGTCAATTAACAGCAATAATAATCCTCATTATGAGATATTTCCATGGTCTTTCATGATATTATTTTTTAGTTAATTTGCACGCCGAATTTCGAATTAAAAACAAGAATTATGTCGATTCGATCAAAATCAAATGACCTGAAAAAGCGAATGAACAGCGCACTTCAGGGAGGAGGTCAGAAGGCCATTGCCAAGCAGATTGCCATGGGTAAGATGACAGCTAGGGAAAGGATTCTGGCCATTGTTGATGACGAGTCGTTTCATGAGTATGATCTTTTTGTAGAGCATGCCGGGAAAGACTTTGACATGGACAAAAAAACATTGCCGGGAGATGGTGTAATTACCGGAACCGGAACCGTTAACGGATATCCAATATGCATTTATGCGCAGGATTTTACTGTGGCAGGAGGTTCTCTTGGATACATGCATGCCAAGAAGATTACAAAAATTATGGATCATGCATTGAAAATGAAAGTCCCTTTGATCGGAATAAATGATTCCGGTGGTGCCCGTATTCAGGAGGGAGTAAATTCATTGGCCGGATATGGAGAAATATTTTATCGCAATACGCTTGCATCGGGCGTAATTCCACAAATTTCTGTTATTCTCGGGCCTTGTGCAGGAGGTGCTGTGTATTCACCTGCACTTACAGATTTTGTTTTTGTTGTAGATAATATATCTAAAATGTTCATCACCGGACCTGAAGTCATAAAAACAGTTCTTGGTGAAGAAATTTCAATGGAAGAGCTTGGAGGTGCCCGAGTACATGCCGAAAAAACCGGGAATGCCCATTTCTTTGCGCACTCTGAATATGAATGTTTTAGTCAGATTATTAAGCTACTGCATTTTATACCATGG
Organism: Marinilabiliales bacterium; assembly: GCA_002869435.1. Classification (GTDB taxonomy): domain Bacteria; phylum Bacteroidota; class Bacteroidia; order Bacteroidales; family DTU049; genus BM518. The sequence continues at coordinate 12,925 of PKSX01000228.1, forward strand.
AATAATTCAAAGAAAGCAGAACCGTTTGAGCCGACAAAACCAAAGCGAAATTATTCGATTGGTAATATCTTTCCAACTGACCCGAAAGAGCCATACGATATCAGAGATGTTATTAGAGCAATGGTAGATAGCAGTGATTTCTTTGAAGTTCAGGAATTATTTGCTCCTAACATTGTAATTGGGTTTGCCCGCATCGAAGGTGATACTGTTGGTTTTATAGCCAACCAGCCACTAGTGCTTGCTGGTGTATTGGATGTTGATAGTAGTGATAAAGCTGCGCGCTTTATTCGTTTTTGTAATGCATTCAATATTCCCTTGGTTACATTAGTTGACCTGCCGGGATATCTTCCGGGTGTTGATCAGGAACATGCAGGTGTTATTCGTCATGGTGCTAAAATACTGTATGCATACAGTGAAGCCAGTGTGCCAAAAATTACTGTGATTTGTCGTAAGGCTTATGGTGGTGGATACATTGCAATGTCTTCACGCCATCTGCGTGCTGATTTTGTATTCGCGTGGCCTACTGCTGAAATTGCAGTAATGGGACCGGAGGGTGCAGCCAATATCATTTTTAGAAATGAAATAAAAGAAGCTGATAATCCTGAAGAAGTACGTCAGCAAAAAGTTTTGGAATACAAGGAAAAATTTGCCAACCCATATGTAGCGGCTGCATATGGTCATGTTGATGCTGTAATTAAACCAACAGAAACCCGTAAGTTTATTTCTCATGCGTTGAGTGTTGCAGACAACAAAATGGTGAATCGTCCAAAGAAAAAACATGGCATTCCGCCATTCTAAGCCATTATTATGGAAAAGAAAAAGGCAAAAACAACGAAAAAGACAAAGAAACAGGCTCCTAAAAAGGAAAAGTTTGATAAATTCGTAATACACACTGCTGTATATGAAACCAAGCTTACTGAAAAATATAAAAGCCGTAAACCATACGAGCCTGTTGATCCAAAACTTATAGTTTCACAAATACCTGGAACAGTACGTCAGATTTTAGTGAAAAAGGGTCAGAAAATGGAAGAAGGGGAAATGTTGCTTGAACTGGAAGCCATGAAAATGTATAATAAGATTCTGGCCCCTTTCAATGGTGTTATTAAAACAGTGCACGTGAAAGAAGGAGATAAAATCCCAAAAGATTTTATAATGCTGGAATTTAAATAAAAAAAAGAGGCTGGTTATAATCAGCCTCTTTTTTTAGTCAGATTTTTGGTTTACAACATATAAAAATGCCATCCCCTGAAAGAGAGATGGCATTTTAATTTCTTATTCACCGGCATCAACCGGAGGCACAAATGTTCTGCCTTTTAGATCTTTATCTATCATAAATAGACCGGCACCTTTGCCTTCAGTCATTTTTACCTGCTGAAGAATTTCATCGGCACTGGCTTCTTCTTCAACCTGTTCGGCAACAAACCACTGCAGGAAATTATTAGCAGCATGGTCTTTCTCTTCAAGCGCAAGATTTACCAGATTATCAATACATCCGGAAATATGCTTCTCATGTTCTAGAGTTTCTTCCATTGCTTCTAAGGTAGAAGTCCATTCCTTTTTGGGTTCAGCAATGTTTTTCAGATGAACTCGTCCACCTCTTTCATTGATGAAATCAAAAAACTTCATGGCATGGGCAAGCTCTTCCTGAGCCTGAACCCTCATCCAGTTTGCAAAACCGTTGAGGTTGATATCTTCAAAATATGCTGACATTGAAAGATACAGATATGATGAAAACATCTCCTCGTTGATCTGTTCGTTCAGTGCGTTTAACATTTTTTCGTTCATAGTGTTTTTGTTTTTATGTTTCTGTTCAAAAATAAGAATATAAGGTTAATTCAACATTAATTCATGATATTTATTAACCTTTCAACGCCTCTGCTCCGCTTACAATTTCAATAATTTCGTTTGTAATGGCTGCCTGGCGTGCCTTGTTGTATGAAAGCTTAAGTTCTTTCAGCAACTCTGTAGCATTATCGGTTGCTTTGTGCATCGCAGTCATACGGGCTCCGTGCTCACTGGCAACAGAATCCAGCAGAGCTTTAAACATCTGAATCTTCAGCGTTTTCGGAACAAGAGTCTTAAACATTTCTTCCTCTTCCGGTTCCATCAGGTAATCCGTTTCAGCAACACCACCCTCATCATCGCTCATTTCAAACGGAAGAAAAGTCTCCTCTATAGGCCTCTGAGTAGCTGCATTCTTGAACTCATTATAGAACAAGTGAATGGCGTCGTACCTGGAGTCGATATATTCCTGTATAAGCTCGGAAGCGAGTTTCTCCAGGTCTTCGTAATTCGGTTTATCTATCAGGTCATTATATGCCTTCGAAAAAACAACACCGTATTTCTTCATGAATACCGGCACTTTTGAGCCCACACTGTAGTAGTCTATGTTGCCGGCTTTAAGTTGTTCCGGGTATTCAGTTTCTACGAAAGCTTTCAGGTGCTTGCCAAGATTGGAGTTGAAGGCACCACACAAGCCTTTGTTAGACGAATAAACTACGCAAAGAATCTTTTCGGGCTTACGCACATCAAAAACTCCACCTTCAGGCAGTTCATCCATGCTGGCCGAGATCCTGTTCATGATCTCCTTTAGCTTGCCGGCATAAGGACGAAGCTTCTGAATATTATTCTGAGCCTTCCTTAGCTTCGATGCCGACACCAGCTTCATGGCAGTGGTAAGCTGCTTGGTGTTGTTAACCGATGCTATTCTTATACGTACTTCCTTTAAATTAGCCATACGCTAGCTTTTATTTATGTCTTTCGACAATCTCTTGAGCTACTTTTTTAAGAGTCGCCTTAATATCGTCATCAATTTTACCTTGTCTCAACAGTTCAAGGGTGTCTGCATAATGATCTTGCAAGTGATGCAGATACTCTGTTTCCCAGTTTTTTACTTTTTCAACAGGAAGTTCTGATAATAGTCCTTCTGTTCCGGCAAAAATTACAGCCACCTGGTTTTCAACTGAAACCGGGCTGTACTGAGGTTGCTTCAGGAGTTCTACGTTACGTGCACCTTTGTTCAAAATAGATTTTGTGGCTGCGTCGAGGTCCGATCCAAACTTCGAGAATGCCTCAAGTTCGGCATATTGTGCCTGGTCAATCTTGAGTGTACCCGCCACTTTCTTCATCGCCTTGATTTGAGCGTTACCACCCACACGGCTTACAGAAATACCCACGTTAATCGCAGGACGGATACCCGAGTTGAACAAGTTCACTTCCAGGAATATCTGACCATCGGTAATGGAAATTACGTTGGTGGGAATATACGCAGAAACATCACCGGCCTGAGTTTCAATAATCGGTAGCGCGGTTAATGAACCGCCACCTTTTACCAAAGGCTTTAGTGAGTCGGGTAAATCGTTCATGTTTTTGGCCACTTCATCGCTCTGAATGATTTTCGCTCCGCGCTCAAGCAGGCGCGAGTGGAGGTAGAAAACATCGCCGGGGTATGCTTCACGGCCGGGAGGACGACGAAGCAGAAGTGAAACCTCGCGATACGCTACAGCCTGTTTTGAAAGGTCATCATAAATAACCAGAGCAGGGCGTCCGGTATCACGGAAATATTCACCAATAGATGCTCCGGCATACGGTGCATAGAACTGTAGTGCAGCAGGTAATGAAGCCGTAGCAGAAACAATCACGGTATAAGGCATGGCGCCTTTTTCTTCGAGTGTTTTAGCAATTTGAGCAACGGTACTACCCTTTTGCCCGATGGCCACATAAATACAGTAAACTGGCTCGCCTCTGTCGTAAAACTCTTTTTGGTTGATGATGGTATCTATCGCAATCGCGGTTTTACCGGTTTGGCGGTCACCAATAATAAGCTCACGTTGTCCACGCCCAATCGGGATCATGGCATCAATTGCCTTAATACCTGTTTGCAGCGGTTCGCTTACGGGCTGACGGTAAATAACACCCGGGGCTTTGCGCTCCAGCGGCATTTCGTAAAGATCGCCTTGTATTTCGCCTTTTCCATCGATGGGTTCTCCAATGGTATTCACCACACGACCCAGCAGGCCCTCACCAACATCGATAGAAGCAATAGAACCGGTGCGCTTTACAATATCTCCTTCGTTAATTTCAGTTGAATCGCCAAGAAGTACAATACCCACATTGTCTTCCTCGAGGTTCAGCACGATACCTTTTACACTGTTTTTTTCAAACTCAACCATCTCGCCTGCGCGGGCATTTAGGAGTCCGTAAACACGGGCAATACCGTCGCCCACCTGGAGAATTGTACCTGTTTCTTCCAGTGAAGCATCGAGTTCGAGGCCGGCAATTTGCTGACGTAATATTGCAGAAACTTCTGATGGATTTATGTCTGCCATAATTATTTTGTTTTAAAAACCTTTTTTGTAAATATTATCCTGGAACTTCTGAGCAATGATATTCAGTTTCTTGCGAATGGTCACATCGAGCATGGCATCGCCAAATGAAACCTGAAAACCGCCTATTAGATCCGGGTTTGTTTTTTCTGCTATTTCGGGGTTTTTACCCGTATACTCCGCTACCTGAGCGGAAATCACTTTTAGTACTTTGGGGTCGAGAGGCATTACACTACTGACATCTACATCTACAATGCCTTTGGCTTCGCGACTGATTTTGATGTACTGTACTGCAATTTCTCCTACATACAACTCGCGGCTTTTGCGAACCAATAAACGCAGAAACTGCATGCTAAGCTTCTGAAAATCCTTTTAGAAAAGGCTGGAAAGCACTTTATCCTTAACATGTGACTTAATGATCGGGCTTTTGAGAATCAGCTTCAGCTCTTTGCTTTCAGTAGCAAGCACATGAAGTGTTTTCATGTCTTCGCCCACAGCATCCACCACCTTCATTTCTGTAGCCAGCTCGAACAGCGCCGTTGCATATCGCTTATGTATCTGAGAATACTTCATCTACATGGGCTAGTTAAATGAAACTTCGTTGACCAGTTTTTCGGCCAGTTCTTTTTGTTTGGAATCGCCGGCCAGTTCTTTTTCAAGAATTTTCTCGGCAATTTCAAGGCTCAGCGTAGCCAGTTGATTTTTCAGATCGGTTATGGCAGCCATTTTTTCGAAATGAATATTTTCGTTGGCTGCCTGAATGATACGCTCTGCCTCTTCTTTGGCTTTTTCACCGGATTCCTCCACAATTTTATCGCGCATTTTGCGGGCCTCTGCCAGAATTATGTCGCGCTCTTCTTTTGCCTGCACCAGTAGTTTTTCGTTTTCTGCCTGCAGGTTGGCCATTTCTGCCCGTGCAATTTCAGCCGCTTTCAATGCCTCATCAATAGCCTCATTGCGTTTTTGAATAGCCGTGATAATAGGCTTCCATGCAAATTTACGTAAAAGAACAACCAGCAAAATGAACGCAATGGTGGTCCAAAAAACCAATCCAAGTCCGGGTGTTGTTAACATAATATCTTGTTTTTAATAAGTTCCAAAAGAAAGCCCTGAAGCCAATCGCCACAGGGCGTTTCAAGTTTTTACTTTGCAATCAGTGCAACAACAACGGCAAAAAGGGCAACACCCTCTACCAGCGCAGCTGCAATAATCATAGCGGTCTGAATTTTACCTGTAGCTTCAGGCTGACGTGCAATAGCGTCCATTGCTGAACCACCAATGCGGCCAATACCTAATCCTGCTCCGATAACTGCCAGTCCTGCTCCGATTCCTGCTAAAACCATAATTGTGTATTTTTAGTTAGACAAAAGTTTCAAGTTTAATGATGTTCTGCTTCCTGAACAGCCAGTCCAATAAATAGAGCTGTAAGAAGTGTGAATATATATGCCTGTAGTGCCGCCACCAGTAATTCGAGCACGTCCATAAAAAGAACGAAAGCAACAGACACCGGTGAAAGCGCCAGAGATTTGAATATGAAAATCAATGAAACCAGGCTCAGTACAACAATGTGACCTGCTGTAATGTTTGCAAACAAACGAACCATAAGAGCAAAAGGCTTAGCCAGAATGCCAATAATCTCAACCGGAATCATGATAGGCAGCAGCCAAAATGGTACGCCCGGTGTGGCAAAAACATGCTTCCAGTATCCTTTGTTTCCACTGAAATTCACAATCAGTAGCGTAAATACCGCCAAAGTCATAGTCACGGCAATATTTCCGGTAAGGTTCGCGCCAAACGGGAAAAACGGAATCAGCCCCATCAGGTTATTGATGAAGATGAAAAAGAAAACCGTGAGTAGATACGGGGTATAACGCATATATCTTTTTTCGCCGATATTGGGTTTGGCTATATCGTCGATAACAAACTGAATAACGGGCTCGATAAAGGCCTGAAAACCTTTAGGTGCCTGGTTTTCTCTTTTCTTGTACTTGCGTGCAACAGGTACAAAGATGATAAACAATAAAAAGATGCTGAAGAACAACGCAGCAACGTTTTTGGTGATGGAGAGATCGAGGAGCGGCGTTACCTCTTCTCCGTTTGCATCGATGCGAACAATACGCCCTTCGTTATCACCTTCGTGGGCAATATAATACCCGTTGTAACTGTCGTGTCCGTGATGAAATTTTGCTGAGGAAAAAACGTGAAGTTCTCCCTGATCCCAGAGAATCACGGGAAGCGGAAGGCTGATGTGTTTCTCGCCGATGGTTACAATATGCCATTCGTAAGAGTCGAGGATATGTTCAAATATAGCCTCGGTGGGGTCAAATTCTTCACTGCCCTCTTCGTGTTGTGTTGTTTCTTCGCTATGCGCCTCTTCTTCCGTAGCCAGCACAGGATGCGTAAAGGCAAAGGCGAATAGAAACAAAACTGAGAATAGTAGTTTTTGCATTGCCGCTGTTTATCATAAAATCGTTTGCAAAATAACATATTTTTCGTGAACAGCGAAAGGAAATTTTATAAAAATGATAAATAATGTAAAATCTCAATAATTATTTCCTTGTATAATTGTTTAGCAAAAAATTGTACGTTTGTTAGAAATTCTCCGCCATGAAGAAAATAGCTTTTCTTGCAGTATTTCTTATATCTTTTTTCTTTTCAGAAGCCCAGAGCGATAGTCTGAAACCTAAAGATAAGTCGAAATTTTTTGCCGATATACATACGGCTTTTTATCATGATCTTGCGGGAAATACAACGCCCAATACCGCATTTTCACTGAGTACTGCACTTTTTGGTTATACACGCTCATTTTCGGATAAAGTGAGTGCCACCATAATTTATGATGTGACCCGAACCACCAATTTCACTTATCCGGATACCCTTGGCATATCATCGTATTTTGAGGGCAGCAAATACACGGCTTTTCTGAAAATGGCAGAAATTAAATGGAATATACATAAGAACATTGAACTGTCTTTCGGACAATTGCTGAATGAGCAGTATCTTACCTATCAGGACAAGCACTGGAAGAGAAGATATATTGTGACCACTTTTCAGGAGTATTACCGGTTTGGAATGCCGGCAGATTTTGGTGCACGGATACGGTTTTTTCCTTTTAAAAGCCTTAGAATCAGCCTTAATGCATTTAACGGAGAGGGACCGTTTAGTTATCAGGACAGCGAATCGGGGTTTTTGTACGCGGCGAATATTGAGTATATGCCAACTGATAATATCATGATTAAAGCTTATGCAGATATTCAGGAGCCGCCATCAGGGTTCAGGGAATATCGTAGTGCCATAAGTGGTTTTCTGGGCTATTGGAACGAGAAATATACGGTTGGCCTGGAATACAATAAGGTTTTTAATAATTCATACGAGTTGCTGACTGATTTAGAAGGACTCAGCTTCTACGGAGTATATAAATTCAATAAAAAGCTTGCAGCAGTTACCCGTTTCGACTTTTTGACCGAGTACCATGGTGTTGAAAACGAAGCCTTTGTGCTTGGCGGAGTGGAGTACCGGCCTGTTGAGAGTCTTGGGTTGAGTGTAAATTATAGAAGAAATACGTGGCTGAATACTTCGCAGGTGTTTGTGAATGCGGGGATACGGTTTTAGTGTGGGGATAGAACGCAGAAGAACGCTGACCGGGCAGAAGATCGCAGAAGACTATTACAAAATCAATCATTATGTCTGCGTCAGTCAGTTAAGTCTGCGTTTTTCAGTGTTCTAAAGAATTCATCAGTGTTCTATCCATCACACAATATTCTGACAATAAATTCGTTATCTCTCCATAACTTTGTTCGGTAAGTTATACCAAATGAGGTTTTCCGGTTATGATACATGATCGGTCCTTCGTTTTGGCAAATGCCGTTTTTCGGTGTTGAAAGGGCTTTCTTCTAAGGAGGAAAGCTCTTTTTTATGATATAAATCAATCGCCTTGCAGGGATTTATCTTTGTTTTAACTATTAACAGGTTGTAAATTTGTAGGTGTAAAAATAAAGAACCATGAAAAAACTAATATTTGGCAGTATATTTTTCCTCCTTTTTTCAATAGGAGCGTTAGCACAAATCGAATTTATCGGCGATGTAGGATATGAAATAGACCTCGATGACAGAGAGGCCGTTCTGTATGCCGATAAAGTAAAAAACAATCGCAGCGGCGGAACTTCCGGCACTCTGAAATTATTCTTGTTCTTTACAGAATCGAAATATACCGGAGGGTATCTTTATGGTTATCCGGTTGCGGAGTACAGATTCACTTCAGAGCTTGAAGCCGGGGAGTATTTCTACGATGTAGAGCGCACGGTAGACTTTGAGCTTCCTCCGGATGGCTACTATTATGTAACCATGGCTCTATCGGAGTGGGGCGGCGATGATTATGAAGTCGTGGATTATGTCAGTTTCGACAACAGAGTCGAAATAGATGAGGGGTATTAAAGAAAATATCGCCTTAAACCACGAATTAAACTTCTCACTCTGATAAATTGAATTTATGAGCTGCCCGCTTTATAATCATTGGATTATGGCTGGCAGCTATAATGGTATGTCCCTGTTCAATCAGATCATCAAAGAATACGAGCATTTTCTGCATGTCTGACGGATGAAGTCCGGAACCTGGCTCATCCAGTAAAATCAGTGCTTTTTCACCACTTATTTCCGAAAGTCTTTTGATCAACTTGAGGCGTTGCATTTCCCCTGAGCTAAAGGTGTTCAGGTTTTGATTTCCTGAGATATAATCCAGCCCGAGTTTCTTGATCTTTGAAAACACCCTGCTCAGTTTCTCCCGTGATTTTTGGGATAGCTGCTTATTTACAAATTCACCCAATTCGACTAAACTCAGGTTCATTAGCCCTGCTATATGATATCCTCCGATTTCAAAATCAAGAACTTCCGTTTTATATCGGCTACCATTACACATTTCGCATACAGAAACGGCATCGCTGATGAAATCTAGTGAAACCTTGTTTATTCCGCTGCCCTGACATTGAGGACATTGCCCGTCTTTCGTATAAAAGCTGAAATGTGAGGCTTTTAGGGGTAAATTCTGTTTCTTGGCTTCAGCCGCATAGAATTTTCTAATCTCATCAAAGACACCCAGATAAGTGAGTGGAATTGATACGGAAGAGCCGGCATACACGTCCTGCTCAATAAAAACATGCTCGGAAAACAAATCCAGGCCGAGTATTTCAGCACAATGTACTGCGCGTTTTCTTTCGAAAGACTTATGAATAACATGTTGAAGTATGCTTGTTTTTCCGCTTCCGCTATTGCCGCATAAAACGCTCAGGGTGTTTGCCGGGAATAGCAGATCGAGACCTTTTACGTTATGAATATTTGTAGCTTTAATTGAAATTCCGGGTGTATTATTGAAACTCAGTTTCTTCACTCCGTCGATGATTGAACGTATGTTTTTCAGAAATTCCAACCCCTTGCCTTTGCTAACCAAACGTCCCCCGTTTTCTCCGCCTTCAGGTCCCAGTTCAATTATTTCATCAGCTATAGCAAGCATATCAGGGTTCTGATCTGTAAAAAGTATTGTGTTTCCTTTATTATGTAAGTCTTTTATAAGTTTCTGAATGCCGGCAGCATCTGTCATGCTTAACCCAAAACCGGGTTCATCCATCACATACATTACTCCGCTGAGTGGAGATTTAAGAACACCAGCCAGACGCAAACGTTGAAACTCGCCTCCCGAGAGGGTTGAACTGATTCTGGATAAAGCTGCATATGAAATTCCGGCCTGAATAAGTGCATCGAGGCGGGACAGAATTTCTTTAACCAAAACCTCAGTCCCTTTCGGAAAAGTTTGATTTGAAAACCATGAAAATGCAGCGGTAGCATCCATGTCGGTAAGTTCGCCAATGTGTTTTTCTACAATTTTATATTCAAGGCGTTCGGATTCGAGGCGCCACGAGTGACATTGTTCACAGATTTTTTCGCTCATCAGCGGCATCATAAGTTCGCCTCGCTGATCGGCGTGTTTTCGTTGAAATTCCTCATCAACATGGCCGCAGAATCCCGGCCACTTTATGCGCATTTTATGCACGCCTTCAACTTTGCCACGTTTGTAATTCCACTCCACATCAAATTCTTCATCGCCGCAACCATGCATGGCATAAAGCCGGGCTTGTTCCGACAATTTATTATATGGAACGGAATAGTCAATGCCTTTAGCTTTACCCATGGCATAAAGAGCTGCCACATATTGTCCGTCGGGCTCACTGTAGAATTTTCCTTCTTTGCTGCCATTGAGTGCACCGGCATTAAGTGGTAAATGCGGATCGCTTACCAGCTTTTCGGCATCACAAAGAATTTCAAAACCCAGACCTTTGCAGTGCATGCATGCTCCCTGTTCGTTATTAAAAGAAAACGCTGTGGAATAATGCTTTGAAAGAGTGCCATCGTCCTTTTTACCGAAACGGCTGTATAAAAGCCTGTACAAGTCGTAGATTCCTGTATATGTGGCGATAGTAGATCTCGGATTTGAAGGAGCGCTTTTTTTGTCAAGCGCAATAACCGGCATAAGTCCTGAATACTCTTCAACAAGAGCTTGCCCTTTCACTTTCGAGTATTGTTTTAAACGGGCTGTTTGACCTGAACTTAACTCTTCATGCGCTAAAACATGAATTGTGTCAAAAAGTAAAGATGATTTTCCTGCGCCAGAAGGTCCTCCCACAGCATAGATTTTGCCTTCTTCAATCGTAAGCTCTTCTATTTTGAGATTGTTGGTCTGTGTGTTTTTTAATGTCAGATTTTCAGAAAACCCAATCTGTTCCTGAATCCAATTATTGAGATGCTCTTTCGCAAAAAAGTCTTTTAAAACCTTTGCTGTATGTGAGTTTTTATTTAAAATATTCTGAATAGTTCCTTCATATACAACATTACCTCCGGTATCACCGCTTTCCGGTCCAAGTTCAACAATATGATCGCTTTGACTCAGAAAACGAAGATCGTGCTCAATGGCAACCAATGTATGACCATTTTTTGTTAGACCACGCAATGCTTTTACCAGAACCGAAACATCATATGCATGAAGACCGTTGGCAGGTTCATCCAGAATAAAGAGCGCTTCGTTTTTAGTGCTTTTCACCAGTTCACTGGCCAGTTTCACACGCTGTGCTTCTCCGCCCGATAAACTTGTGGATGGCTGTCCAAGTTTTACATAGCCAAGTCCGAGCTTACAGAGTTGCTCTATGTATTTCAACGCTTTTGGTTCATCATTGAAAAACGCCAGAGCCTCATCGAAGCTCAGTTCGAGCACATCGTAAATGCTTTTATCCTTGTATTTTACTTTTAAAACGTGATTTTGAAAGCGCTTTCCATTACATGTCTCGCAAGGTATTTCAACGTTGCCAAGAAAATGCATGCCAATCTGTTTTACGCCGGCACCGCCACAATCTTCGCAACGACCACCCTTAACCGCAAACGAAAAATGGCTTCGGGTAAGTTTTGCTGCTTTGGCTTCCTTTTGCTCTGCAAACAGATTCCTTATGACATCAGACAAACCGGTATATGTTGCCGGATTTGATCTGGGACTGCGTCCAAATGGTTTTTGATCAATAAAAATGATTTTGCCGAAAATGCCGTTCTTCATCGCATCATCGTTTACGCATTCTGCCAATGAAGTTTTGCCGGCACCCGACAATCCGCAAACGGTATTAAAAGCTCCTTTTCTGAAGGAAACTGTGATGCTTTTCAGATTGTTACGGGATAGATTTTTAAATACAATTTCTTCTGCATCTGTTCCCGGGAATCCCATTTCTGCTTTTTGCGAAATGCTTTTCTTAGTCGGACTGTCGGCAATGTTTTTTGTGAAATAGTCTGCAGATGATCCCTGAAATAAAACTTTGCCCCCGGCAAATCCTGCACCGGGACCAATTTCAATAATATAATCGGCCAACGGAAGCAAATGCTCATGATGATCCACCATTAAAACAGTGTTCCCGTTTGTTACCAGACGCCTGATTACTTTCATCATTTGCCTTTGTTCAGAAGCATGAAGTCCGGCACCCGGTTCATCAAGTATGTAAAATACATTTCTGAGATTCGCAGTTGAGTATGCGGCCAGACGAATGCGGTTCATTTCACCCGCCGATAAAGTGGATGCCTCACGATTGAGCGTAAGATAAGACGCACCTAAAACCAGTATTGATTTGCATTTATCCAGTATTTTTTGAGAAATATTTTGAATTCCGGTGTCATTGCTTTTCAGTTTAGAGAATAAGCAATGCAATTGTTCCACCGACATTTGGTGAACATTGTCAATGTTCAGTTCGTTCCATTTCCATGAAAGTGAATAATCGTTGAAGCGGGTACCATTGCACTCCGAACAAGCATACGATCGGGCAAAGCGCAGAATATTCGGGTTTCGGTCACGACGCAAAATCTCTTCCATTACCGGAAGAAGCCCTTTGTAATAGCCCTCTTCCCTGGGTTTTGCCGTAATACCTTTCCATTTCAGGCGAGATTCAAGCGTGTGTTTTCCGAACAGAACGGTTGTTTTTTCCGATCCGTAGTAAATGATTTTTTTATTCTCTTCAGTAAGATCTTTCCAGGGCGTATCCACAGAAAACCCCTCGGCTGTGCAAACTTTTTCAAGTTCCTGCATGGTAATCTGCGAATAAATAATGTAATTATTTGGAGTGGTGAGTACGAGGGCCCCATCACGCAGGCTTAAGTTAGGGTCTCCTACAAGTAATTCGGGATCAATTCTGTCTTCAATACCGAGGCCTTTACATTTCGGGCATTGCCCCTGAACGGTATTGAAAGAAAAATGGCTGCGGCTCGCCTTTCCGGTAATGGCTTCAGATTCTGAATAGCGTGCAAACAGAAGGCGAATGAGATCCCATATTCCGCTGACTGTCCCAACTGTTGATCGCGGATTTACACCACCACTTCTTTGATTTAAGGCTATTACCGCATGCAGATTACTTATTTCATCTACATCGGGCCTTTCGAGTTTCAGCATTTGCTTGGCACGGCCCGGCATAAAATAATCGAAAAAGAGTCGCTGACCTTCCTTGCTGATCACATCATAAATAAGAGATGATTTTCCGCTGCCGCTCACCCCGCATACAATGCTAAGTGCATGCTGAGGTATTTTAACTGAAATATTTTTGAGATTATTGGCTCTTGCACCTTTTACCTGAATAAATCCACTACTCATGATCCGCTGTTTTTAAGAAGTGCCTCCGTGGCCTTAAGCACATGATCCGGAGTAATTTCTTTCATGCATTTAAAATGCTTTTTCGGACATTCTTTAAAACCGAGTTTACTGCAAGGACGGCATTTCAGCCCTAAAACTTCCATAATGATATATTTGTCCTGCATCGATTTTGGATAATATGGATACATTCCGAATGCAGGAACTGTGCTGCCCCATATAGAAATCAAAGGTTTTTGCAGCGCAGCCGCAAAATGCATCATTCCGGTATCATTGCTGATACATAATTTTGACTGTCTTATCATTTCTGCAGACTGTTGTAAACTCAGGTTCCCACACCAGGAAACAGCTTTGCCATTGCTTTCTGCTTCAAGTCTTGCCCCTGTTTCTTCTTCATCAGGGCCGCCTAAAATATATACGGGCAATGGAGCAATCGCAATGAAAGAGGCTACCTGATCAAAAGGGTATCGTTTAGTATTGAATGTAGCTCCAATAGCAAATGTGATAAACTCTTTATGTGCAAGTTTAGGCAATGAAACGTTTTCATTGATAAATAAATCGAGCCCTTCATCATCGTTTTGAACGCTAAGGTGTTGGACAGCCATCATATACCTGTCAACAATATGAACGCCCGGCATTCTCTGTATTTTAAATCTGGTGTACAGGTACTTTTTGAAATTATGTTTAGGAAATGTAGAATATTTGGCCCACAGTTTCTTTTTAAGAGCTTTGCTACGAATATTTCTGTGCAAGTCAATAAAATAATCATATTTTTCTGCCTGTAAATCCTGTAAAATTTCTTTTGGGGCATGTTCTACAGTAACCAGCTTGTCAATGTAAGGATTAAAACCAAGTAAATCGGCATATTTTTTCCTTGTCAGAAAATGAATCTCTGCTTCAGGATATTTCTTTCTGATGTTTCTAACCACCGGAGTAGTAAGAACAATATCACCAATAGAGCTTAATCTGTAAACAAGGATTTTCAATTCGGGTGTTTTTGCAAATTTAGTGTTTTTGGATAGAACACTGATAACACAGATCGAACTGATTTGCATTGTAACAAATAATATTGTATCTTCGTAGATATATTACAGAACAGTAATGAAAAAGGCCATAATTTTTATATTGATTGCTTTATTCACTCTTGCAGCATTTAATAGTTGCAAGACAAATAAAAAGTACAATCCAAAGAAATGCAAGACCTGCCCGCATTTCTAATATGGCATTTAATACATATTTATCGTTTTGAACTTACAGTCCTTTATGGCTGTTATTTTCTTTTTTGTACTTTTGCAAAAATTGCTGTGTATGAATAAGCATGTGTATTGTGTCATCATGGCCGGGGGTCTTGGAACACGTTTCTGGCCCATGAGCCGCACGATGAAACCCAAACAATTTATTGATGTATTAGGTGAAGGCAGAACTTTGATTCAGGAGACTTTTGATCGGTTAACGAATATTTGTCCGGTCGAAAACATCATTGTCGTTACAAACAGTACGTATGCTGATATTGTTAAAGAACAATTGCCGCAATTGATTTCTGACAATATATTGAAAGAACCGGCCAGAAGGAACACTGCGCCATGTATTGCATATGCTGCTCATCGCATTCACAGCAAAGACCCTGATGCCATTATGGTGGTCAATCCATCTGATCATTTAATCCGTAACGAGCAGGATTTTGTAGACACTATTAATACTGCTGTTGGTGTTGCCGAAAAAGAAGACCGGCTTATGACACTTGGCATTCTTCCTTCACGTCCTGATACCGGTTATGGATATATTCAGTATGTTGATTGTGAATCGGATATTAATAATCTGAAAAAAGTCAAAACATTTACTGAAAAACCACATCTGGAATTGGCAGAGACATTTATTAAAAGCGGTGATTTTTTGTGGAACTCAGGGATCTTTATCTGGTCTGCACGTAGTATTATCAATGCACTCAGCAGCCACATGCCTGACATGAATAATCTTTTTGCAAAAGGCGATAGTATTTACGGTACGGCTGATGAAAATGATTTTATTTACAACACCTATATGGTTTGTAAAAATATTTCCATTGACTATGGTGTGATGGAAAAAGCTGAAAATGTTTATGTCCTTGTTTCTGATTTTGGATGGAGTGACCTTGGAACATGGGGTTCACTTTACGAGAATCGTAGTCACGACAAGAATGGAAATGCAATTGTAGGGAAGAATGTAATGCTGTACGATACCAAGAACTGTATTGTTCATGTGCCTAAAGATAAAATGGTATTGCTGCAAGGCCTCGATGATTATATTGTGGTTGAAGCCAACGATATTTTAATGGTGGTTCGTAAAAAGGACGAGCAGAATATCCGAAAGTTCGTAAATGATGTCATGATTGAAAAAGGCGAACAGTTCATTTAAAGACATATTAAAATCTTTTATGATTATTGGTTATTTACCACATAGAAATATATAACCACGAAAGCACGAATTATACTATTGTATAACGTACTTCCCTTACTAATTACAGCTAATGTTTCACCACGAATTAAATTGTTCAATTCGTGGCTTTGTTACTATGGCTTGTTTTATATACAAAGCATTCGTTGTAATAGAAAAGGAATAATTCGTATTAAATTTGGAAATTCGTGGTTTAATAATGATTCTTTTGAAATAATATCTCTTTAGTGGTATAATTGCGCATATATGAAAAATCTTTTAAAAAATTACCCGGAAGGGTTAAAAAATAGCCTTCAGATATTCCATCGTCCGCAAAATGGCACGCAGATAAAAACCTGACAGGTTTTGTACAATGTTTTAGCGCAATATTGGTCTGCCGCATGAATATTGTGCCAAAAACAAATATCTTTGCTCTGTA
>PKSX01000077.1 GCA_002869435.1 Marinilabiliales bacterium
AAATTTTAAGATCGATAACAAGAGTATCCATGAAATTGCAGAAATGGATATCACTGACTTGTTAAAATGGATAGATCAATTGCCTTCAAAGCTGAATGACAGGCAAAATAAAATTGCAGCAGATGTATTAAAAGAACTTAATTCCAGGGTTACATTTCTTCTTGATGTTGGTCTTGATTACCTAAACCTTGATCGTCCTGCCTATAGCCTTTCAGGTGGTGAGATGCAGCGAATACGATTGGCTACCCAGATTGGAAGTCGTTTAAGTGGTGTTTTATATATTCTTGATGAACCCAGCATAGGCTTGCATCAGGATGATAACCAGAAGCTCATAGAAAGTGTGCGAAAGCTTCGTGATATGGGTAATTCGGTTATTGTGGTTGAACATGATGAGGAAATGATTCGCTCGGCCGATTATATTGTTGATCTTGGCCCTGGTGCGGGTCGCAAAGGAGGATTGGTTGCCGGAGCGGGCAGGCCAAAGGAGATGTTGCAATGTAAATCTCTTACATGCGATTATCTGAGTGGACGAAAACTTATGCCATTGCCTGAGAGCAGAAGGGAAACCGGCGAAGAAAAGCTGATTCTAAAAGGAGCCTCCGGTCATAATCTGAGAAATATTAACGTAGAATTTCCTCTGGGTATGTTTATTTGTGTTACCGGTGTTTCCGGTAGCGGAAAATCGACTCTGGTAAATGAGACCCTTTACCCTGCAATCAGTCAGGAATTGTATCGTTCAGTTAAACAACCTCTGAAGTTTTCAGCACTTGAAGGTTTGAAACTGATTGATAAAGTAGTGGAAATAGACCAGAGCCCTATCGGCAGAACTCCCAGATCAAATCCTGCAACATATACCGGAGTTTTTGATGAAATAAGAAAACTATATGCTTCTTTGCCGGAGTCTAAAATTCGCGGCTATAAACCGGGGCGTTTTTCATTCAATGTAAGTGGTGGCCGATGCGAAGCCTGTAAAGGTGCGGGGCTCAAGACCATAGAAATGAATTTTTTGCCCGATGTATATGTCACCTGCGACGAATGTCATGGAAAACGATACAATAAAGAAACTCTGGAAGTACGTTTCAAAGGAAAAAGTATTAGTGACGTACTTGAAATGACCATTAATCAGGCAGTAGAGTTTTTTGAGAACCAGACCCGAATAAAACGCATATTGATTACACTGCAAAAAGTTGGACTCGGCTATATTTCTCTTGGGCAGCAGTCTACAACACTCAGTGGTGGAGAGGCTCAAAGGGTAAAACTATCTTCCGAATTGAGCAGAAAATCAAGTGGTAAAACACTATATATACTTGATGAACCCACAACTGGTTTGCATTTCGATGATATCAGGGTCCTCCTCGAGATGATGAATGAATTGGTCAAAAAAGGAAATACGGCCATTGTGATTGAGCATAACCTCGATGTTATTGCCTTTGCCGATTATATTGTAGATTTGGGTCCCGGTGGTGGAAAAAATGGTGGCAGGGTTCTTGCAACCGGAACTCCTGAAACCTTGTCTGATAATAAGAAATCACTTACAGGTAA
The DNA here is from genome assembly GCA_002869435.1 of Marinilabiliales bacterium. Lineage (GTDB taxonomy): Bacteria > Bacteroidota > Bacteroidia > Bacteroidales > DTU049 > BM518. The sequence goes on from PKSX01000077.1 coordinate 1,543, forward strand.
ACATCTGAAAGCGTATTTTAAGAAACGAAAAAAATATACCAATGGAAATTGACAATAAGAAATTTGAAGAATGGGACGAGGAGGAGAGTAAAATAAGACGAGCTCTTACACCCAAAGACTGGAATGAGATAACAACCCACAATTCATGGCAGATTTTTAAAATCATGTCGGAGTTTGTAGAGGGTTTTGAAAAACTGTCGGAAATAGGTCCTTGTGTAACTGTTTTTGGAAGTGCCCGAACAGAACCTGATAATGAATACTATGAACTGGCAGCAAAAATAGCTTTTAAGCTTGTAAAACGCGGTTTTGGAGTGATCTCAGGCGGAGGCCCGGGTATCATGGAAGCTGCCAATAAAGGTGCACATAAAGCCAAAGGTAAATCGGTAGGATTAAATATTGAACTTCCGCATGAGCAGGGATCAAATCCGTATATCGATCATGACAAACTCATTACATTTAAGTACTTTTTTGTACGTAAAACCATGTTTACAAAATACAGTCAGGGCTTTGTTGTTCTTCCCGGTGGTTTTGGCACCTGCGATGAGCTGTTTGAGGCACTTACCCTGATTCAGACAGGTAAGATAGCTCATTTCCCTATTGCACTGGTAGGTAAAGAGTATTGGGAAGACCTTGATAAATGGTTTAAAAAAGTGATGCTGAAAAATGGCAATATCAACGCCGACGATGTAGATTTGTATCATATTGTTGATACCGCCGATGAAGCAGTGGCCGTAATCAGCGACTTTTACGACAAATACAAACTTAAACCTAACTTCTAGCAGTGAAAGCAGAAATTCCAATTTTATTTATACCCGAGGACGAAGACTGGGTATCACATATTGCCGTGCAGGTGAAAGTGAACGGGAAACCGGCCCGGTTAATAATTGATACCGGTGCATCAAACTCGGTTTTTAATATTCACGATGCAGAAGAATATGGACTTAATACCAGGGCAATTCCCGGAGGGGAAAAGGCAGTTGGGTTGGGTTCAGATCAGCTCGAAACTCATATGGCGAAAAAAGTTATCATGAAAGCGGGAGAGATGGAGTTTAAGAAGTTCTCATTTGTCTTGCTGGATCTCGAGATTATCAATGAAACTTTCAAAAAACTCGGTGCTGAAAGCATACAGGGTATAATTGGAACTGATCTGCTGCTGAAATGCAAAGCCGTGATCAATTACAGAAAAAAAATGCTGACCTTGTCCTGTACAAAAAAACAGCTGGAAAAGGCATTCAAACTCGATTTGATGAAAAACAAACTCGGGTGATTTTTAGTTTTTTACTATTATATATAAACTTATTTGCACAAAATTTGAATTATTCGTGCATTAGTTCTATCTTTGCACCCTCAAAAAATTTTGTGACTTAGTCTTTAAACTACATACTTATGCAAATCAGAGGAACTATCAGATTTTTTGCTATTGTTTTCATTCTTGTGAGCCTTTTTTCACTCTCATTTACTGTTTGTACACGTCAGGTGGAGAAGGATGCCAAGGATTATGCGTACAGCGAGATGACCATGAACGAGGCTATGATTATAGCCGACGGAGATACACTCAGACAAAGAGTGATTTATGATTCACTGGCCGCAGTGAAAGAGAGCCGTTACCTCGATTCAATGGCAAACGAGGTTGTTTACAATATTTTGGTTAAAAAATACACCTACCGCGATTGTAAAGAAAAGGAACTAAACCTTGGGCTTGACCTTAAAGGGGGGATGAACGTAACCCTCGAGATTTCAGAAGCTGATATTATTATTGCCCTTTCCGGTAATAATCAAAGTCCGGTTTTTACAACGGCTATTAATAATGCCAATGAAAAGCAAAAAAGCAGTCAGACTGAATATCTCGATTTGTTTGTAGAGAGTATTCGCGAACTGGATCCCAATAAACCACTGGCAACATACTTCCTTACCAGGGAGATGAACGACAAGATCAACACCAATACCAGTGATGAAGAAGTTATTGCTGTTCTGCAGGAAGAAATTGACGGGGCCATTGACAGAACGTTCCTCGTATTGAGGAAACGTATCGACCGCTTTGGTGTTACTCAGCCCAATATTCAGAAACTGAATACCCAGGGTCGAATTCTGGTGGAACTTCCCGGTGTTAAAGATCCTACCCGTGTTCGTAAGATTTTGCAGGGCACTGCTAAAATGGAATTTTGGGAAACCTGGGAGTTTCCTGAGGTTTTTCCACTTCTGGAAAAGGCAAATGACCAGCTTCGTGTTATGCTCAATAAAGGGGAATCAATAGATACCCTTGCTACCGATAGTATTGCAGAAACAGAAGATATTGTTGATGTTGAAGAACCTGAGGCTGATACAGCAGCAGCAGATACAGTATCAACGCTTGAGCAACAGCTTTCAGGTACAGATACAGATCTTACCGGCGATACCAGCCAGGCAGCTCAGTTTGCTGAATTTGCCAAAGAGAATCCTCTTTTTGCATACCTGACACTCAATTTGCGTGAGCTTGACGGACAAAGCTATATGGGCGAAGGCCCGCTGGTGGGTTATGCACACCAGAAAGATACTGCAATGGTAAATAAGTATCTGAAAATGACCTCAGAGTTATTCAGAAATACCCGCTTCCTTTGGTCAGCAAAACCTCTGAATGAAACAGATGCCAGCAGTATTTACCAGCTAATTGCCATTCGTGTAAAAAGTGCAGACGGTAAAGCTCCTCTGGAAGGAGATATGGTTTCCAATGCATATCAGGATTATGATCAGAACGGAAATGTTGAAGTTTCCATGGTGATGAACTCAGAAGGTGCAAAAATCTGGAAAAAACTGACTGCTGATAATGTTGGCCGCAGCATTGCAATTGTGCTCGACGATTATGTATATTCATTCCCGACTGTAAACGGAGAGATTCCTAACGGACGCTCATCCATTTCAGGAAACTTTACTGTTGCTGAGGCGCAAGACCTTGCCAACGTACTTAAATCCGGTAAACTGGAAGCATCTGCCCGTATTGTTGAAGAAGCCGTTGTTGGTCCTTCACTCGGACGTGAGGCCATTAACTCTGGTCTGCTATCATTTGTTATAGCGTTCTTCCTTGTACTGCTGTACATGTTGATTTTCTACAGCCGTGCAGGTGTTGCAGCAAATATTGCTCTTATTACCAACGTTCTGCTTGTTTTTGGGGTTCTCGCCTCACTTGGGGCTGTTCTAACATTGCCGGGTATTGCCGGTATTGTGCTTACCCTTGGTATGGCGGTTGATGCCAACGTAATTATCTTTGAGCGTATCAGAGAGGAGCTCCGGGCTGGAAAAGGTGTGCGGCTTGCGGTTGAAGACGGTTATAAGAATGCTTACAGTGCTATTATTGATGGTAACGTTACCACATTGCTTACCGGTATAATTCTGGCGTGGTTTGGTGCCGGACCTATTCAGGGATTTGCTACTACCCTTATTATTGGTATTCTTACTTCATTGTTCTCTGCTATTTTCATCTCCAGAATGGTATTTCAGAGATGGCTCGATAAAAACAGAAATATTGCATTCGATACCAAACTCACACGTAACTTCTTGGTTAATCCTAAATTCGACTTCATTAAAGCACGTCGTGTAGCACTTGCTGTATCAGGTATTGTTATTATAATTGGTGTATATTTCCTTTCTACCAAAGGTCTTAACTACGGTGTAGATTTCTCTGGTGGACGTACCTATGTGGTTCGTTTCGATGAGAATGTATCCACAAATGACATTCGTACAGAGATGTTTAAAGAACTGGGTGAAGGCTCAGAAGTGAAAACTTTCGGTTCAGCCAATCAGGTGAAAATTACTACCAAATACATGATTGATGATAATTCTGAAGAGGCTGATTCCATTGTGGAAACCCATGTATTTAATGTGCTGCAAAAATTCTTTACTACTGAAATGACTTTTGAAGACTTTGTGTCAGATGATGAAAACAAGGTTCTAGGACGTCTCAGTAGTCAGAAAGTGGGTCCAACTATTGCCGATGATATTAAAACCTCTGCAATGTACGCTCTTATTATTGCACTTATTGTAATATTTATTTATATCGCAATTCGATTTAATAAATGGTACTACGGTCTGGGAGGTGTGGTTGCTCTGTTCCATGATTCGCTTATAACGGTGAGTTTATTCTCGATATTCTATGGCGTATTGCCGTTTAACCTTGAAATAGATCAGGCATTTATTGCGGCGATACTAACGATCATCGGATATTCCATTAACGATACTGTGATTATCTTTGACCGTATCAGGGAGTATGTTGGTCTGTATCCGAAGCGTACACTTAAAGATAATATGAATGCAGCGCTTAACAGTACATTATCACGTACTGTGAATACTGCGGTTACAACGCTTATTGTACTTCTGGCTATTTTCCTCTTCGGTGGAGAAGTTATTCGTGGCTTTAGTTTCGCATTGATGATGGGGGTACTTATCGGTACTTATTCTTCTATATTTATTGCAACACCGGTCTCTTACGATTTGGCGAATAAGAAAGCAGTTGATACGAAGAAAAAATAAAGTTTTAAAGGCCGCCTTTTTGAGCGGCCTTTTTTATTGATTATATGTAGTTTACAATATGAATGAGCATTTTTTTTCTGTTAAAACATATTTTTTCAGAGGCAATTACGTTTATTTCATAATAAATTTTTAATTTAGCATCTCGAAATAGTCTAAAAACTTGAAACTTATAACTGGGGTATGAAAAACAGATTTTCACTCATTTTAATAGTTCTCTTATCATTACTTATTGTTCCTCAGGGCGTTGTGAATGCTCAAAAGAATTTTAGTGCTGAAGCTGATAAGAAATATGAACTTCACAAATACTACGATGCCATACAGTTGTATAAAAAAGCATACAGCAAAATCAAAGGTAACCGTTTAGAGAAGAATCGTATTTTATTTCAAATAGGAAAATGCTATTATTTCACTAACGATATGAAAAAAGCAGCCATGACCATGAAAAGAGTGGTCAAGGCTAAATATCCGGAACCGGATGCACATTTCATTTATGCCACTGCTTTAAAATCTATGGGAGAGTACGAGGATGCCATTGTGGCATTTCAGGATTTTAAAGAGGCTTACCCCGATGATCCAAGAGCTGATGTTGGCATAGAGTCTTGTAAAATGGCTGTCGCCTGGAAAGATAATCCAACACGCTACGAAGTTAACCCGGATAGAAAACTAAACTCCCGTAATGCAGATTTTGCCCCGTGCTATTACGATAAGAAGCATAAAGCTCTTCTGTTCACTACTTCAAGAGAGGAAGTGTATGGCCGAGGTATTGATAGCTGGACCGGCCTTCCTTTTACCGATTTCTTCATTACCAGTAAAGACCGAAAAGGAAACTGGGGTAACCCTGTTCCGCTGGAAGAAGAAGGTGTAATCAACTCTGAGTTTAACGAAGGTGCAGGCACCTTTGATCCTAAGTTCAGAACCCTTTTCTTTACCCGCTGTATATATGAGAAAAAGAAAATAATGGGTTGCCAGATTTATATGTCCACAAAAAAAGGACGTACCTGGGGTGACCCGGAAATTATTCCTCTGGCAGCCGATTCATGTACTGTTGGTCATCCCGCAATGCTGGATGAGAACACCATGATTTTTGCTTCCGATATGCCCGGCGGTGAAGGTGGCAGAGACTTGTGGATTGTAAAACGTCCCAAAAAGAATAAACCGTTCGAAAAACCTGAAAATTTAGGTAATGTACTCAATACTACAGGCGATGAGTTATATCCCACCATTCGCCGAGTAGGTGATCGTGTTTTTATGTATTTCTCAAGCACGGGACATCCGGGTATGGGTGGTCTTGATATTTTTAAAACAGAACTTATTGATGGCAATTGGACAGAGCCTGAGAATATGAAATATCCCATAAATTCAAACGGGGATGATTTTCATATGATTTTCAGTGATCTGCCTAATGATCTTAAAGATAACGATGCTAAGGAAATGGGTTGGTTAACTACCAACCGTAAAGGTGGCCGTGGAAGTGATGATATATGGTCATTCCGTCTGCCTCCGATTCTCTTTACCCTTACCGGGACTGTTCGTAATGACAGTACAGGTGAGATTATTGTTGGCGCCCTTGTTTCACTCGAGGGTTCAGATGGAACCATGCTGCAGGATTCAACGGATGCAACAGGTCAGTACTATTTCGATAATACCCAGATTCTGGAAGAAACTACATATCGTTTAAATGTAAGCAAGGACGAATTCTACTCAGAAAAAGGTAAGGAAACTACTGTTGGTCTTCAGGAAAGTAAAGATCTTGTGCATGATTTTAACTTGGTGCCAATACCAAAAAAACCTATTGTACTTCCTGATATTCTTTATCCATTTAATGAAGCTATTCTTCTTCCTCAATATGAAGATAGTTTAGCAGGACTTGTACAAATTATGAAAGAGAATCCGAATTTCGTTATTGAACTCGGATCTCATACTGATATTCGAGGTTCTGACGAATATAATGATACACTTTCTTTTGCACGTGCAAAAAGTTGTGTTGATTATATTATTTCTCAGGGTATTGAGCCCGATCGCATCAAACCAAAAGGATATGGTGAAAGAGTTCCTCGTTTACTTGATAAGCCTAAAACAGTTATTACAGAAGAAGGTGATACATTCTACTTTGAGGCTGGTTTAGTCATGACTGAAGAGTATATCAATAGCTTGCCAACTAATGCTGAGCGGGAAGCTGCTCACCAGCTCAACCGTCGTACCACATTTGAAATTGTAGGTACCGACTATGTTCCTTCTAAGGAAACAAATACACCTGTTAATCCTAATATTGAGATTATTAATGATGGTGATAATAATGATGATGGTGATGGTGATGAGGGTACAGGAGAAGAAGGAGGAGAAGGCACAGGTGAAGAAGGTGGTGGTGAGGGTACCGACAGCCCTTTTTTGAATGACAGTGTTATTCTAAACCAGGACTACTAGATATTTCCAAAATATGATCAAAAGCATTCTCTTCGGGGAATGCTTTTTAATTGTTATACATGAGCGAACAGGATAAATACATGAAACGTGGTGTTTCTTCAGGTAAAGAGGAAGTACATGCAGCCGTAAAGAAGCTTGAAGACGATCTTTTTCCCAGGGCTTTCTGTAAAATCCAGAAAGATCCTGCATTGGATGGTCGTTACATGGTTCTTCATGCCGATGGTGCAGGTACCAAAAGTGCTTTGGCTTATGCCTACTGGAAAGAAACCGGTGATCTTTCGGTATGGGAAGGAATAGCAACTGATGCCATGGTCATGAATACCGATGATATGATGTGCACCGGTATCAGCAATGATTTCTATGTGTCTTCAACCATTGGAAGGAATAAACACCTGATAAGCGGAGAAGTTATTGCTGCACTCATTAACGGCAATGTAGCTTTTGCCGAAAGGATGAAAAAGCATGGTGTTGATGTGCATTTAAGCGGGGGAGAAACTGCTGATGTGGGCGATCTTGTGCGTACCATCATTGTAGATGCAACAGCATTGGGATATCTTCATGAAGCAGAAATTATCTCTAATGAGAAAATTGAAGCCGGCAATCTGATTGTGGGTTTAGCATCATACGGACAATGTGCATGGGAGAATTCATATAACAGCGGTATTGGTAGTAACGGTTTGAGTTCGGCACGTCACGATATCTTTTCTAAAGAAGTGGCTCGCAACTACCCCGAGAGTTTTAATCCCCTGATTGAGGAATATGCTTATATCGGGAAATACGGACTTACCGATAAATCACCGCTTGAAGGGATTGACATGGGTAAACTGGTTTTGAGTCCTACGAGAACATATTTGCCACTGGTGAAAAAGATATTTGAAAATATGCGTCCTGAAATAAATGGAATGATTCATTGTACGGGTGGGGGACAGTTTAAAACGTTCAATTACATTAAAGACCTGCATATCGTAAAAAGTGATTTTCTTGATATTCCTCCGCTTTTTCGCATGATAATGGATGATACAGGCACTAAGCCTGAAGAGATGTACAGAACTTTCAATATGGGCCACAGGCTGGAGATATATGTTAAGGATGTAATGACAGCAAATACTATCATCTCTATGGCGGGTGATGTGGGTATTGATGCTAAAATAATAGGGCATTGCATACCTCATCAGGGGAGAAGGGTGGAATTGCAGACTGAATTTGGAACTTTTGTGAAGGAAGACTGAAAAAAGAAATTATGATTGAGAAACTTAAGCTAATAGCTGAGAAATACAAGGAAATAGAGTTAAAACTCCAGGATCCTGATGTGGTGTCGGATATGAAGCAGTATGTAAAACTGAATAAGGATTACAAAGAACTTCAGCCGGTGGTCGATGCGTATCACGAGTACTCAAATGTGCTTAGTAATACCGATAACGCCAAGGCCATATTACAGAATGAAAAAGACGATGAGTTTCGTGAAATGGCAAAAATGGAGCTGGAAGAGCTTCACGAAAGACGAGAGAAGCTTGAAGAGGAGATAAAAGTGCTCTTACTCCCCAAAGATCCGCAGGATAAAAAGAATGCTATTGTCGAGATCAGAGGTGGTGCCGGTGGCGATGAAGCCAGTTTATTTGCAGGAGATCTGTATCGTATGTATATCCGCTTTTGTGAACTTCAGAAATGGAAAGTGGAAACTGTTGATTTTACTGAAGGAACCATGGGTGGATATAAGGAGATTATTTTCAATGTGAAAGGTGATGGTGTGTATGGTATTATGAAGTTTGAATCAGGGGTGCACCGTGTGCAAAGAGTTCCTGAAACCGAAGCTCAGGGTCGTATTCATACATCAGCAGCATCGGTGGTGGTCTTGCCTGAGGCGGATGAAGTGGATGTTGAAATTAAGGAAAATGATATCAGAAAAGACACCTATTGTTCAAGCGGAGCAGGTGGTCAGTCGGTAAATACAACATATTCAGCTGTTCGTCTTACGCATGAACCCACCGGTATTGTGGTAACCTGTCAGGATGAACGAAGTCAGATTAAGAATTATGAAAAAGCACTGAAAGTATTGCGAAGCCGTATTTTTGAAATTGAGCATCAGAAATATCTTGATGAAGTAGCCGGAAAGCGCAAAACCATGGTTTCAACAGGTGACCGTTCTGCGAAGATTCGTACTTATAATTATCCTCAGAATCGTATTACCGATCATCGTATTGGCCTTACCATGCACAATATGACCAATGTGCTGAATGGTGATCTGCTTCCTGTAATTGAAGCATTGCAGGTTGCTGAAAATGCCGAGAAGATGAAAGAAGGTGTAGAATAAACAATTGTTATGAATAAAGAGCAACTAAGAGATTTAATTCTGCGCAAAAAATCAGTTTTATGCGTAGGTCTGGATACCGATATCAATAAAATACCTCAGTTTTTCAGGGAACAGTATGCCGGTGGAGATGTGGTTTTCGAATATAATAAGCGTATTATTGATGCAGTATTGCCCTATGCGGTAGCTTTTAAACCCAATCTTGCTTTTTATGAATCAAGGGGTCTTACAGGCTGGGAATCGCTGAAAAAGACCATGGATTATATTGATTCTAAAGACAATGATGTATTTTGCATTGCAGATGCCAAGCGTGGAGATATTGGTAATACCAGCGGTCAATATGCAAAAGCATTTTTCGATTCTAGTCAGTCGGGCTTTAATTTTGACGCAGTAACCGTTGCTCCGTATATGGGCGTGGACTCAGTCAGTCCGTTTCTGGAATTTGACAATAAGTGGGTTATTATTCTGGTATTAACCAGCAATCCCGGTGCTGATGATTTTCAGACACACGATTTTTCAGATGGGGATAAATTATTTGAGAAAGTGCTGAAAACATCTTCGCAATGGGGGAATTCTGATAATACCATGTATGTGATTGGAGCTACACGCTCAGAAATGCTGAAAAGAGTAAGAGAATTGGTTCCCGATCATTTTTTACTTATTCCCGGAGTAGGTGCTCAGGGCGGAAATCTGGAAGAAGTTTTGAATTTAGGGTGGAATAATTTTGGCGGAATCTTGATTAATGCATCGAGATCTATTATATTTGCAAATGGAGAGGAAGATTTTGCAGAGGCTGCTGCTGCTGAAGCAAAAAAACTTCAAAGTATAATGAGTTCATTTATCAGCGCACAATAGAACTATGAAAGCATTTTTAAGCATATCATTTCTTCTAATCATGACTATGTCATTTGCTCAGGGAGATGACTGGTTTAATAATCTTGAAAACGTTACGCAGGACGTTGAAGAGCCCATGTTGTATTACGAACGTTTCAACTCATTTACAGAAGGTGATAGTGTAAGAAGATGCGATAAACGTCCCTGTAATGGCATTATTAAGGATTATTATGAAAATGGCGTGCTGAAACATAAAGGATATTATGAATCCGGACGTTTGATAACCGGTTACGAGAATTATTACGATAACGAGCAACTGGAACGCAATTTTAAAATAATCGGAACAGGTAGTGCTCTGCTTACGGTATATTACAAAGACGGCACACTCCGCTCGCGAGTGGAATACAGAAAAAAGAATGCAATTAAGTGGGAAGATTACTATCCCAATGGCAATATTGAATTTATTGAGGAATATGATAAAAAAATGCAGTACTATATCAAGTACAACTTTTATTATATGAACGGCAATCCTCAAAATATCCTCGAGCTTGTGGATGAAAAGGAACGAATTTATACTTCAAAAGAGTATTACCGCAATGGAAGTATCAAATGTGAAGGATTGAGGCAGCAGAATGCTTCAATGGGAGATTATGTTCGTATTGGAGAATGGAAATTCTACAACGATGACGGAACACTTAAGGAAACCGTCAATTATTATAAGGGAGAAGAAATAGAAGAGGATATCGACGACCTTTAAACCGCTTTTTTTCTGTTAAGCCATTTCAACGCTTCTTTTTTACTTAGCGGTGATAATTTATTATTATTTACAAAGTCAATAACTGCATCAGCATTGTATTTGCTATATTGACGAAGCGCCCAACCAATGGCTTTTCTGATGAAAAAATCTTTCTCACCGCTAAGGTTTTGACAAGCCCTGAAAAGAAATTCAGTATCCGTGTTTTCTTTATACTTGAGTTGGTATATTACAGATGAACGCATCAGCCATAAATGGCCGCTGTTCATCCACTTCTCTGCGAAGGGGATACGGGTTTCCGGATACTTAATAAAATATGTTCCGGCCAGTGTTGGGGCAATATAATCAATGGTGTCCCACCAGCTTTTCATTTGAATCAGTTCTTCAAACAAGTCAATATGCTCGGGCAGATAATTTCTGTGTAGTGAATTTGCAATTTCCATTGCAGTATGCTGAATTTCCCGGTACGGGTTCTCCCAGGCAGCAAACAAAAATTTATCAAGCTCATCAATGGCAGGCTTGCCGTTTTTTCTGATAAACTCTGATTTGATTTTTTTTCGCTCCGGAGATGCTAAACCAATAAACTCGTATTGATTACGCATGTATTTCTTCATCCAGCCAGCTTTCTCGGGGTTGGAATGCTGCTGAAATGTTTTTTCAAGTTCAGAAACGTAATTTCTCATTTAGAAGCGAATCCATTTAAAGAGTTCGCGGAAACTTGCTTTTTTACCATACATCAGAATTCCTGTTCTGTATATTCTGGCGGCAAGCCAGGTAGTGAATACAAAACCGGCAACAAGCATGGCTAGGGATAGGCCAATTTCCCAATATGCAACCGGCGGATTAAAAGGAATACGTGCCATCATAATAATAGGCGATGTAAACGGAATTATCGACATCCAGAATGCTACAGGCCCGTCGGGATTGTTTAAAACAACCTGCATGCTTATAATGGCTAGAATAAGTGGTATTGTTACCGGAAGCATAAACTGCTGCGTATCCGTCTCATTGTCGACCGCCGATCCGATTGCCGCAAAGAGCGATGCATAAAGAAGATATCCTCCGATAAAATAAAACAGAAACATTATCAAAATATTTCCAAACTGAATTTGTCGTATACCTTCCAGTAAACTATTGGCTTTGTCATTTGACAATTCGAGGTTTTCCTGTTGTACAGCTAGTTCATCAGGCGTGAGGCCTTTGTTTTCAATCATTTGCTGCTCGGGAGATTTGTATTTAAATAAATCGGGATTAATGGTTTGAAAAGTAAACACAATGAGTCCGGTTAATATTACCCACAATACAAATTGTGTCAATCCCACAAGTGCAATTCCAACTATTTTTCCCATCATGAGTTGGAAAGGCTTCACCGAACTTACAATCACCTCAACAATACGGGAGGTTTTTTCCTCAATTACACCCCTCATAACCTGAGCACCATAAAGGAAAATAAAGATATAGATAAGTAACCCGCTGATCAGCCCCAGTGCATAACTTATTTCCGAATAGTTTTGCTTTTCTTCACCTTCTTTATAGATGAATGTATTTATTGTAACATCTACTTCAATATCTTCAAGTACCTTTTTATCAATTCCTGATAAAGACAAACGATGTGCTTCCAGTTTCTTTTGAATAACGGACTCCATATCGCTTATCATATTAAGTCCTATATTGCTGGTAGACAATAGTTTTACTGAGTTTGGGTTGTTTAGTGCAGATTCAGGGATATGCAGGAGTGCATCATAGTCCAGTTCTTCAAACTGGTCTCTGGCTGTTGCATAATCCATGTAAATGTTTTCGTATTCAACTTTGTCACTGTTATGAAATGCATCGTAGAATAATCCTGTTTCATCCAGTACCGCTACTTTCATCTCCCTGTCGCTGACATTAGCCAGATAAACAGGCACAACAAACAAGGCAGCCATTAAAATGGGCCCAAGCACGGTCATAATGATGAAGGATTTCTTTTTTACCCTCGAAAGATACTCTCTGCGTAGTATAGTGAAAATCTTATTCATAATATCTTATTTAGACCGGCCGGCTTCGGTTACTTTTCTGATAAAAATCTCATTCATGGTAGGCAGTATTTCTTCAAACGAGGAAACCTGCGCATGCGGCATAACCTGACTCAGCAGCTCATTGGAGGTTACATTTCCGGGCAGTTCCACAACAAATGACTGGCAGTTATTGAGTGCTCTTATTTTTTTAAGATTGAAAGAGGAGGGGAGTATTTCATTGATATCCTTTTGAAGATCCCTTACCTTTAGCTCATATGCATTGGATTTATACTCTTGTTTAATACTTTGCATCTCACCGTCAAGTATAACTTTAGCCTTGTCAATCAGGGCAATATTGTCGCAAAGCTCTTCAACAGAAGACATATTATGAGTAGAGAAAATTATGGTTGCTCCCTTATCTTTGAGTTTCAGTATTTCCTGTTTCAGCAATTCGGCATTAATGGGGTCGAAGCCGCTGAATGGTTCATCAAAGATCAGCAATGAAGGTTCGTGCACAACGGTAACAATAAACTGTACTTTTTGTGCCATTCCTTTCGATAACTCTTCTACCTTTTTACCCCACCAGTTCTCAATCTCAAATTTCTCAAACCATTTTTTCAGTCTTGAATAAGCATCCTGTTTGCTGAGACCTTTAAGGCGGGCCAGGTACATGGCCTGCTCGCCAACTTTCATCTTCTTGTACAAACCCCGTTCTTCAGGTAAATACCCGATCTGAGCAATATGATCCGGATTCAGTTTTTCTCCCTTAATTCTTAACTCACCTGTATCTGGTCCAATGATTTGATTGATGATACGAATTAATGTGGTTTTGCCGGCTCCGTTGGGGCCAAGCAGACCGAATATACTTTGCTCTTTCACATTTATACTTACGTGGTCAAGCGCTGTATGCCCGGCATAATTCTTACTTACATTCTCTGCTTCAAAAAAAGTCATGTGCTGCTGCTTATTCAAAATACTCTCTCATGCGGTCGAAAAAGGACTTGCTTTTCTTGTCCTGGTCAGGGATAAAATTCTTCTGCTTTTTCATTTCATCAAGAAGCTTTTTTTCTTCTTTGGAAACCGATCCCGGAACCCATATATTTATGCTAACGATTAAATCTCCTTTTCCGTATCCGTTCACCTCAGGAAATCCTTTTCCGCGAAGTCTGAATAGTTTTCCGGCCTGTGTGCCCGACGGAATTTTAATTCGTGCTTTCCCTCCCAGTGTAGGAATCTCAACCGTTGTACCCATAACAGCATCGCTGTATGAAATACTATGTTCGTATAAAAGGTTTACACCGTCGCGTTTAAATATGTCGTGTTCATTTTCTTCAATGAGCACAATTAAATCACCCGGGATACCACCACGCGGTGCAGCATTACCTTTACCACTGATGCTAAGCTGCATCCCTTCCTCTACACCTGCAGGAATTTTTATGGAGATAATTTCCTCACCCTTGGTTAATCCACTGCCGCCACAGCTGTTGCAACGTTCGGTAATAACCTGTCCTTCTCCATTACAGGTGGGACACGTAGAAGCAGTTTGCATTTGACCGAGAAATGTGTTGGTAACACGCATTACCCTGCCACTGCCTTTACAAGTGGAACAGGTGCTCATTTTACTGCTGTCTTTTGCTCCGCTGCCACCACAGGTTTCACAATGAATTTGCTTGTTAACCTTGATCTTCTTTTCAACACCTTTTACAATTTCATCAAGGTTCAGTTTAACCCTGATGCGCAGGTTGCTACCTCTGGCTACCCGTTGTCTTGACTGAGAACGGCCTCCAAAACCTCCTCCGAATCCACCTCCGAAAAAGTCGCCGAAAATATCACCAAAATTACTGAAGATATCATCCATGGTCATGCCACCACCGAATCCTCCGCCGGCAGCGCCACTCATACCGGCATGTCCGTACTGATCATACCGGCTGCGTTTTTGTGAATCACTCAAAACTTCATATGCTTCAGCAGCTTCCTTAAACTTCTCTTCTGCTTCTGAATTGCCGGGGTTTTTATCGGGGTGATATTCAATAGCTTTCTTGCGGTAAGCTTTCTTCAGCTCATCGTTAGTGGCATTTTTACTTACACCAAGTATTTCGTAATAGTCTCTTTTGCTCACTTCTTTATTCTTATTTTCCTACAATGACCTTGGCAAAACGTATAACCTTACCGTTTAGCGTATATCCCTTTTCAATGACATCTACAACCTTGCCTTTCATCTTCTTGTCTTCAACCATGGTGAGGGCTTCGTGAAAATCGGTGTCGAATTCTTTTCCCTTAGCATCCATTGGCTCCAGGCCTTTTTGTTTGAGAATGCCGATGAATTTATTATAAATCAGCTCAAAACCTTCCCTTACGCTTTTAATATCTTCGGCTTTTTCACTCGATTCCAAACCCCGCTGCATGTCATCAATTACTGGAAGCAGGTTCACTATCATCTCAGAACCGGCAGAATTAATCAAATCGAGTCTTTCCTGACGCGTTCGCTTTTTGAAGTTCTCAAATTCTGCCATTAACCTGACATATTTGTCCTGCAATTCAGTGTTTTTTATTTGCAAACTTTCGAGTGTATCGGTGACTGCTTCCGGACATTCAATTTCCTGACCATCTGCATTCTCCGTCTCTTCATTCTTCACTTCTGTGTTAAGCTCCTGATTATCATTTTTTTCAGGGCTTTCAAGATCTTGCTCTTTTTCCTTCATTTGAGTCTTCTCTTTTCTTTTGCTCATAGCCTTGTAATTTCTTCGTGCGCAAATGTCAAAAATCCTGCCATCGCAATACTGTGCGACGTTTTGTCAGATTCACTTCTGATTCAAATCCAGCCCAAGCGAATCGGCACATTTTATCAGCTCATCCCAAACCTGTGGAATAATGCTGATGCCATTCTCTTTTAATTCATTTTCTTTGGCATATTCAGGATCTCCGGGAATCAATACCGGGGTTTGTTCATCAGCAGCTTTTGCATTGCGGAATGTTCTGATCCACAGATCGAGATATGACTTAATTTCATCTGCCGGTCGAAATGCATCCAGTCGCATGGCACCGAAAAAATGACCCAATCCTTCTCCGGGGCTTTCAGCTTTGGGCTCGAGATAAGCTACCTGAGGTGGTACAAAGGGGCCAAAATTGGCACCGGGTATCACTGCTGACAATATATCAACCATGGCACTCATGCAATATCCCTTATACGATGAGTGTTCGTAGTCTCCTCCCAATGGCAGAATAGCTCCGCCACGTTTCAATACAGACGGATCAGTGCTCACATTTCCTTCCGCATCCTGAATGAATCCTTCGGGTGCAGTCTTGCCCTGCTTTTCCATAATCTCCAGTTTGCCTCTGGCAATAGGTGTAGTGGCAAAATCGGCTACAAAAGGCTTTTCTTCTTTGCCTGGAATGGCAAATGCAATGGGGTTAGTGCCCAGCATTCGGTCAATGCTGAATGTAGGTGCTACCAACGCATTGGCATTGGTACTTGCAATGCCAATCATGTCTTTCTGAGCCGCCATAAGTGAATAAAAACCCGCTATACCGAAATGATTGGAATTGCGAACAGCAACCCATCCGCTACCGGCAGTTTCAGCTTTGCTAATGGCTGTCTTCATCGCCTCCATGGCAACTACAATGCCCGGACCATTGTCGCCATCAATAGTTGCAGTAGACGGTGTTTCATGTACAATTCTGATCTCAGGCTGCATGTTCATGCGGCCTTTTTGGTATAAACCGATATAATCCTTTATTCTTACGATTCCATGAGACGGAATTCCTCGTAACTCGGCAGCAATCAATACCTGTGCAATACTGTCAGCATCTGTCGGCCTGCAACCGGCTTTGTGAAAGATACGGTATACTATGCTGTGTAAGTCCTCAACAGTGAATTTTCCCGGCATTTTTTCTTACAAAAGTACATTTTTCAACCCACCTGAACACATATTATTTAGAGTATCTATACGATAAAATATTTGTTTAACTTTGTAGATGCAACTATTTATAAGCTCTATTGTCTAATTTAGAGCTTATTGTTCTTATAAAGTTCTAATATAACTATATGAAAATGAGGAATTTATTGTTTGTTGCTTCTTTTCTGATCTTTTCTTCTTCTGTGGCTCAGGCTCAAATGAAGAACAATGCCAGAATGGCGCCGCTTTTTCTTGAAAATGCAGGCCAGGTTTCTACTACAAACGGAGAAGCTGCTGATAATGTGCTGTATTATATGCAGACCCCAAAACTCGATTTCTTTGTCACTAACGATGGTCTGACATACGTCTTTAAAGAGGCTGTATATCCCGAGGATTATAAATATGAGCCTTCACCCGATAAAAATGCCTCGCCCGATATCGATATCAGGTGGCACAGGGTGGATGTGAGCTTCGAGGGAGCTGCCATAAGCAGAAATAATGCAAAAACAACCTTCAATGCTGATGCACCCGGCGTTTCTTTTTACAAAGCAAATTTCCAAACCGGAGAAGGCGGTATGCCGGTTATTGAAAAACTTGTATTCGAAAATGCATGGCCCGGTATCGACATTGAATTTGTGGTTGATGAAGATCATCTGAAATATAATTTCATTCTGCATCCCGGTGCCGATATCAGTGCCATTAAAATGAATTTCAAAGGTCAGGATGACCTTGGTTATGAAGACGGGAATCTTGTTATTACTACTTCACTGGGCACCATCAAAGAAGGCGAACTGATCTCCTTTACAGAAAGCGGAACCCCACTTGAGATTAAATCCGACCTTAATGAAAATAATCTGACCTTCTATTCGGAAACCGATCTTTCAGGTATTTCTGAAACCATAATTATTGACCCGCCTCTGGTTTGGTCAACCTATTACGGAGGCTCAGTCAGCGATGAAGCTCTGGTGATGGAGTATAACAGTGGTAACAGCTTTATATATGCTTTGTTTAAAACCCAGTCTTTAAATTTTCCAACACTCGATGCTCCGGGACCACTTGATTATTATCAGGGATCCAACGGTGGCAGTATCGATTTTGCCGTTGTGAAATACGACGAAGATGGTATTATAAACTGGGCTACTTATGTTGGAGGAAGTGGAAACGACGATCCCAGTAACCTCTTTTATAATGGTACTGTAATGATTGTTGTGGGTTATACCCAATCGGGTGATTTTCCTTTGCAGAATCAGCCCGGTGCTTTTTATGACAATACTCTGGGTGGAGGTCAGGACGGTTTCATTATGGCATTTCCCATTGGCGATGCTTTGCTATGGTCAACCTATTTCGGGGGCTCCGGAAATGATAAATTTACCGATGTGGTCTTTGGAAATAACAGAATCAGTGCGGTAGGTGAAACTTTTTCTGCAGATATACCATTTGTTGATCCCGGTGGTGGTGCCTATTTTGATAATACTACTGCTACCCCAAATGCATATCTGGCGGAGTTCGATCTTACATTTGCCCAAACCTGGGGAACCTATCTTGGAGGCTCCAACTGGGATGTGATTTCTTATTGCGATATGGATGATGCAGGAAGGCTTGCTGTTGCATTTTCAACCTTCTCAAACGATATTCCACTGGTGAACACCATAAGTGGCAGTTATACTGCTCCATATGTACTGAATCAGGATATGTGCCTCATGACTTTTAATTCTTCAAGAGCCAACATTTGGACCACATATGTTTCAGGCCAAGCCAATGAATGGGCCAATGATCTCATTTTTGATGATAAGAATCAGCTCTATGTGGTGGGTGTTTCTTATTCAGCTGACTTTCCGGTAAGTAATGCGCTTGGAGCAGGATATTATGAACCGGTTAAAAAAACAGGTGCCGACGGTATACAAATGATGTTTTCCGATAGTCTGGCCTTATTGTATTCATCATTTTTCGGCGGAAACTCAAACGATGTGGCCTTTGGTATTACCATTGATTCAAAAAAACGTATTTATGTAGTAGGTGATGCACAGTCTAATAATCTGGATACTATTAATCCCTACGACGGGTCCTATTTCGATGGAATAGCCAATGGCAGTTACGATGGATTTCTGGCAGAATATGATTCTACATTCAATTTGCGCTGGGCTACTTATCTGGGAGGCGCCGGATACGACCGTATCTCAGATGTGCGTGTAACGCCCAACGATCATATTTTTACAGTAGGCTTCTCTGAATCACTTAATCACCCGGTACTCGATATGGGTATGGGTGCGTATTACGATGATGCCATTGGTGGTACCCGCGATGCCATACTTACCAAATTTATTCCCTGTCCCGAAGACTTCGATACATTGTACGGAACCGATTCGGTTTGTATGAATGAGGTAGGGCAGATCTATGCATCGGGGAGTGGTACCTCCTATTTATGGAGCACAACCGAAACAACCGATACCATAAATCCGGTAATTACATCCGACACGATATTTACCGTTGCAGTGGTTGGACCTTACGGCTGTATTGAGGTGGACACTTTTATGATTACAATGAACCCGTTGCCGGCATATAATTTCTATGGCGATACTGCGGTTTGTATAAACGATTCAGCTACCATTTGGGTTAATGAAGGCTACACTTCATATGCATGGGAATATGGTCAAACCGATTCCACCATGACCTATTTACCGGTTGCAACCGAATATGTAGATATCACTGTAATCAACGAGTTTGGCTGTGTGTATACCGACAGTACATTGCTTACCGTTCATCCGCTCCCGGTTCCTGTTATTAACGGAGATACAGCAGTTTGTTTATACGATACTGCTACCATGGTGGCTACAGGCGGTGTAAGTTATGTGTGGAATGATATGAGTACCGATACCATGCTTCAGGTTAGTCCGGTTCCGGTGGGAACCTATGATTATTATGCCATTGCCACAGATGCCAATACTTGCTCAGATACTGCGTTTTTCAGTGTTGAGGTGTTACCTTTACCCACATTCTGGCTGGGCAATGATACCATACTTTGTACGGGTGACTCGCTGATGCTTACGGCAAATTATACACCGGGTACATATGCATGGAATACTTCGGAAATATCTCAAAGCATTTATGCCGACACCACCTTTACATACTCGGTGGTCGTTACTGATTCCAATATGTGTCAATATTCCGACAGTATCGATATTACTCTGGTTCCATTGCCTTCATATACTTTCACTGGTGATACAGCTGTGTGTCTGTACGATGATGCAACGCTGATTGTAGATGCAGGATATGACAGTTATTTATGGGAATATGGTTCTACAACCAATACTCAGGTTTACACCCCTGCGGCCAGTGAATATGTTAATATCGTAGTGGGAGATACCAATGGTTGTGTGTATGCCGATAGTGTGTACGTTACTGTTCATCCGCTTCCGGTGCCGACTATCATTGGGGATACTGCTGTGTGTTTGAATGATACGGCGTATATGTATGCCGGCGGAGGGGAAACTTACTTATGGTCGGTCATGAGCACGGATACCATGATTTATGTAAGTCCGTCACCGGCAGGAATTTATAATTATTTCGTCATTGCTACAGATTCCAATAACTGCTCGGATACTGCATTTCATAGTGTTGAAATTTACCCCTTACCCGTATTCTGGCTGGGTAATGATACAACGCTTTGTCAGGGTGATTCACTCATGCTCGATGCATCGAATCCGGGAGCAGATTATTTGTGGAGTACTTCAGATACCACACAGACCATATACGTAAATGCAACCAATACGTATTATACTGTGGTTACAGATGGCAATTCATGTCAGTATACCGACAGCATTGATGTGGATGTTATCCCATACGCCGATGCGACCATTACAGATATACTATATGTTTGCGAAAATATGACTCCGTTTGATTATACTGCAGCTGAAACAGGTGGTACATGGAGTGGTACAGGTATCACCAATTCAACCAATGGAACTTTTGATCCTTCGGCAGCAGGAGTTGGTTTCCACGATATATATTATGTAATCGGAGGTTTCTGCGGTGATGCTGATACCTCAGTGATTGAAGTGGCTGAGGTTCCCGATATACTCTTGTATGTTACAGATGAGAATTGTCCTGATGCCGATGATGGTACTATCGTTATCGTTGCCAGCGGTGGTCAGACTCCTTATACATATTTGCTGGATACAAGCCTGGTATCAGATACTACTACAATGCTTGCTCCGGGAACATATCTTATTACCGTTATTGATGACCGTGGTTGTCTTGATACTACAAGTGCTACAGTAAATGAGGAAGATTTTCCATGTGGAGAAGTGGGTTATTATATCCCGAATATTTTCAGTCCTAACGGTGACGGTGATAATGATGAATTGTTTGTGCGTAGTAATTATATTGATGAAATGCATTTTCTCATTTACGACCGTTTTGGCGAAAAAGTCTATGAAAGCCGCAATCCTGATGAGGGCTGGGATGGTAAATACAATGGCCAGCCTGTTCAGAGTGGCGTATATTTCTATGTCTTTAAAGCTGATCTGATTGATGGCTCTTATGTTGAGGACAGTGGAAATATAACAGTGGTGAGATAGATTATTATAATATCATAAAAAAAAGCTGCCCGAAAGGACAGCTTTTTTTGTGTATTTCAGAATTTGATTATTCTTTGATCAGTTTATGCAATTTTCTCATCATATCAATTCTTATCTCAAGGTAATACACACCATCTGAAAGGAATTCCATATCGTATTGGAATGTATTTGTTCCTTGTTGCAGATCCTCTTCCGGGAATTCAATAATGAGTTTTCCAATCAGGTCGTATACTGAAATTTGAGCATGCTCAGACTCTCTGTTGTCAATTTCAATAACAACGATATCACTAACCGGGTTAGGATAAACCTGAGTGTTATTAATTGAGTAATCATCTATACTTACATCAGTAATTATCTCAACTTCAACTAAATTCGATTCACAATAAGGAATGGAAGAACCGATTGTAACATAGCCATTACCTAAGTTTGCACCTCCTAAGTTGAGTTGATTGGATCCATCATTAAATGAAACACCGCCATAAGCAGTTGAGTCGGAGGTTGGAGCGCCATTTCCACCGGCATATCCGCCGCCGCCGCCGCCAACAGTGTTAGACGCAGCTCCGCCGCCGCCAAAGCCACCCATGCCCTGGCGAGGATAGTTCTGATCATTTGGTATTGTTGGTTCAATAGAACCACCTTCACCTCCGCTGATAAATGATTTACCACCGGCATCAGCCCAGAATACCCAGCCGCCGCTGCTACCACCATATTGTTCTGTGCCACCGGCATCATGAGAGAATCCTGCACCATTACCGCCACTATTTGAGCCTGAAACAGAACTACCAGCGCTGGAGGTAGTAGTAAGTGAAGATCCTGCATCATAGCCATTATGATTCCAGTCGGCACCGCCACCACCTGCAGCAACAAGCAGAGGAGTATTTCCGGTTGTGGCTATATAGGAAGCGCCACCGCCTCCTCCGCCACCACCACCAATGCGGTTTGAACTTTCACCATTCTGACCAACAATAATATATAGAGTGTCACCCTGTGTTAATGAGAACTCACCTCTGTTAAGGGCGCCCAGTCCTCCTGAATATGGATGTTCATTGCAATGGCCACCTTGTGCACCGGAAGCTTCAATAAAATATGTATCAGTATAAGGAACAACCCATTTCTGAATACCCTGAGTGGAAACACTTACCATTCCGTCGAGATTTGTTCCTGCGTATGCAGTGTTAACATCTGCCTGATCTGGTCCGGTATAGCCAATTGCTCCACAATTGGTGAATCGTCTGACTGGAATTCCTGAAACCGCTTCAACATAATACGAAGTGTTTGTAGTTAAAACAGGAGTAGTGAAAGTGGGACCTGTGCCAACTAAAATGGTTTTCGCTGCGTCTGCATACCAGTTATAGATTCCGCTGCTGCCACTGGCAGTTAATGTAACCGAGTCACCAACACTGATATGTACAGGTGTACTAACTATCGGATCGTCGATAGGTAATAATGTAATATCTACGGAAGCCAAATTGGTAACGGAAGTATTTCGTAAACTGATATTTACATAGCCATCACTGGTATTGTACGCAGCAAGATCAACAATGGCTGTACCATTAAATGTAGCCAGACCGTCGTAATTTCCGTCTGAAGTAGAAATTTCCATAAAAGTAGAATCAATATAGGATCCGCCACCACCGGAAGCGCGGTTGATTCCGCTTTCGGCACTTCCACCGCCGCCACCGGAGTATCCGCCACCGCCACCGGCAGCATTGGCACTTCCTGATGCACCGCCAAAACCACCATCCGGTCTGCCGGTAAAACTTCCGAGGCTGGTTTCGCCTCGACCGCCATTACCACCATTTATAAATGCTGCTCCACCTTCAACGGGTCTTGTGCCACTAATGGAGTCTCCATTGGTATAGAAACCGCCACCTCCTGCACCGGGTGCATTGGAACCTGTTGCGGCTGCACCACCATTTCCGTTTGTACCACCTGCTCCACCAGAATCTCCTGCTGAACCTGAGGTAGATGTACTTCCGTATGAGTTTGATATTAAAGTGTACGAAGTATTTACACCTCCACCTCCACCGGCTATAATCAGTGGAGCCGCAGTAGTATGGCTTCCTCCAATGGCAACAAATGTGCCACCGCCTGCGCTTGAATACGTACTTCCAACATCCAAGCCCTTTTGGCCTACAAGGATTTGCAAAGTGTCGCCTGCAGTCAGATACACGACTCCTTTAACAATTGCACCGGGACCTCCGTTGGCTAGGCTTCCCTTTGCTCCGGCCACTTCAATTTCATAATATCCTGTTGTGGGTACTATCCATTGCTGGATACCCTGTGAGACAATAGTAACATCTCCGTCAAGATTTGTTCCTGAATACTCAGTGTTAACATCTGTTTGGGTTGGCCCCATTCTTCCCGAAATTCCACAATTAGTGAAATTATAGGTTATTGATGATCCGGCTGCCAGTGTTGTTCCACCAACATATATGGTGGTATCATAAAAAGGAACAATATAGATCGTTGGTCCTGTCCCTATTAATTGATTTTGAAGTGAATCACCGAACCAGACATATGTGCCGGTACTTCCGGTTGCAGTAATAATGGCCGTATCACCACATGTTACAGCAACCGATGAGGGTACTGTTGGGGTTTGAGCCAGCACTGTTACTGCGAACAAACCAAAAATGATAAGAATAAGAAGTTTTTTCATAAATAATAGTTTTGTTTAGACAAAAGTATGGAATTTATATTTAAAGTGTATGTTTTTGTCAATAAGGATCTTATGTTATAACTGGCTCTTAAATACACCTATAATCTGATATTTCTTCTTATTAAAATATAAATCCTCCCGTTTTCGTACTTTTGCACGATATGAATAACGGGCAAAATACAAATGGCGGGGAATTCCTGCCGGTAATGGAACAATTCTACAGCATTCAGGGCGAGGGATTGAATACCGGGAAGGCTGCATTTTTTCTGCGTATTGGCGGCTGTGATGTGGGGTGTTCGTTTTGCGATGTTAAGGAATCATGGAACCCTGATATTTTTCCGCCGGTTCACGTGGATGAGATCGTGAAGAATATTCAGTACGAAAAGGCAGATGCTGTTGTTATCACAGGTGGAGAACCCATGTTGTATAACCTTGATATTTTATGCGAAAGGCTGAAAAACGCCGGAATTGAGATATTTCTGGAAACTTCTGGATCAGAACCCTATAGTGGAGATTTTGACTGGATATCATTAAGCCCGAAAGCCGGAACTAGTGTGCACGAATGCTGGTATGATAAAGCCGATGAGATTAAAGTAATCATTGAAAAGGAAGCAGACTTTGCCTATGCCGAATCGTTGTCGGAAAAAGTGCACGATAATTGTACCATGTTACTGCAACCGGAATGGAGTGTTGTACAGACTATTTTACCACTTATTATCGTTTATATTAAACAAAACCCGGAGTGGAGATTGTCATTACAGACTCATAAATACATTAATATTCCGTAAATTTACACTATGAAAAAACGACTGGCATTACTTATAATAATGGTGTTTTCGCTTGCTGTTTCAGCACAACCGCAGGACCTCACCTCAAAGAACAAAAAGGCACGTAAAGAGTACTTCGACGGGCGCGATGCGTATAATGGCTATGAATATGATAAAGCTGAAAAGCATTTTAAAAATGCCATTGCTTACGACGGGAAATTCATTGAGCCTTATATTATGCTTGGTACCATTTACGAAGAGCAGGCCAGATACACAGAAGCAATAAAGTATTACGAGTTGTCGCTTGTAATTGATGAAGACTTTTTTCCAAATACATTTTTAATTGTCGGACGGCTTCAGTTGAAACTGGGACTGTATGAGGATGCACTAAGAAATTTCTCTAAACTTGCAGCCAGAGATGATATCACCGTTGGTGTAAAGGCACAGGCTGAGCAGGCAGTAGAACAATGTGAGTTCGCCATTGATCAGATTGCCAACCCCAAACCTTTCAATCCTGTCTCTATGGGTAATGCAATAAATTCGGAGCATTCCGAATATATGCCTGCGTTAACTGCCGACGAATCCATGATTATTTTTACACGTCTTATCCCTTCAGAATTAACTCGCGATGGAATGCAGGAGGATTTTTACTATAGTATAAAAACGGGCGATACATGGTCTGTTGCTCAGCCAATGGGAAAAACACTGAACAGCGATAATAATGAGGGTGCACATACCATCAGCCCGGATGGACAGGCTTTTTATTTTACTGCATGTAATCGTGAAGGAGGCAAAGGCAGTTGCGATCTTTATCTGTCAACACCGTATAAAGGCGGATGGGATTATCCTGTAAACCTTAAGGTACTTAATTCCAAAGCGTGGGATAGTCAGCCCAGCATTGGCCCCGATGGCCGAACCATTTATTTTACATCGGCGCGCGGTGGTGATATGGATCTATATGTTTCCACATTTAAAGACGGCCGCTGGTCAACTCCGGTTGCTCTGCCGTCAAATATCAATACCGGCCGCAGTGAGATGTCGCCTTTCATACACCCTGATGGACAGACCTTATATTTCTGTTCTGACGGGCATCTTGGAATGGGAGGCTTCGATATTTTTGTGACACGTAAAATCGGCTTGAACGAATGGTCTGACCCGGTAAACATAGGTTACCCGATTAATACACACAGGGATGAAGCATTCTTGTTTGTAAGTGCATCCGGCGAAAAAGCATATTTTGCTTCTGATATTAAAGGTGATTCTGGAATGGATATTTATACATTTGAGTTGTATGAAGATGCCCGACCGGTTGCCGTATCGTACCTCAAAGGTGTTGTAAGAGACATCGATACAAAACAACCGCTGAAAGCCAGTTTTGAATTGTATAATCTCGAAACGGGAGAACTGATTACAGCATCAAAGGCCGATGAATCAGGTTCTTTTTTGGTTTGTATCCCTACCGATAAGGATTATGGTTTGAATGTTAGTCATGACGGATATCTGTTTTATTCAGAAAACTTCTCATTATCGGGAAATAATACCAAAGTAGACCCGGTGACGAAGAATATTGATCTGCAACCCATTAGCGATCAAGGTACCGTGGTGCTGAAGAATATTTTCTTCGATACGGATGAATATGTGCTTAAACCGGAATCTTTTGTGGAGCTGAATAAGCTATATGATCTTATGGTTGCAAATGCCTCGCTGAAGATTGAAATTGGTGGTCATACCGATAATACCGGCGGAAAGGATCATAATAAGGTTTTATCTGAAAACCGTGCAAAAGCTGTTTACGACTATCTGATTAATAAAGGCATAGATGCCGGCAGAATGAGTTATAAAGGCTATGGCGATACCCGGCCTATTGATACCAATGCCACGGAAGAGGGTCGTGCAAACAACCGCAGAACCGAATTTAAAGTTATTGAACAATAAATCACTATGAAGCAGGAAATCATTGAGCAGTGGAACAATGAAGTGAAAAAAGCAAGTCCTGAGGAGATTCTCGAATTTGCATTTAATAATATCGAAGGACAGATAGCAATGGCATCAAGCTTAAGCGTGGAAGATCAGCTGGTAACGGCAATGATTGCAGAGAAAAACTACGATTGCTGGTTTTTCACACTTGATACAGGACGCCTTCCACAGGAAACATATGATACTATAGCCGCAACTGAAAAGAAGTATGATATCAGAATTCATGCGCAGTTTCCAAACAGAGCAGAAGTGGAAAATATGATAAATGAACATGGTGTTAACCTTTTTTACGACAGCATTGAAAAGCGTAAACTCTGTTGTGCTATTCGAAAAACCCAGCCTTTGCAGCGTGCCTTACAGGGAAAAGCAGCATGGATTACCGGTTTGAGGAGGGAGCAGAGCATAACCCGCATCAATCTTCCTGTTTTTGAACTCGATGTACATACCGGTCTAATAAAAATCAATCCTATTGCAGATCTGTTTGAAACAGAGGTGTGGGATCAGATTAAAGCCAAAGAGATTCCATACAATGAATTGCAGGACAAAGGCTATCGCAGCCTGGGATGTTTGCCATGTACACGTCCTGTGGCAAAAGACGATGATTTTCGTGCCGGCCGCTGGTGGTGGGAAAATCCCGATAGCAAAGAGTGCGGATTACATGTTAAATAAACACGGCTCATGAATGCTCTTACCATTTTACTGGTTTTTGTAGCCTATACTTCATTAATATTTCTGATTTCCTGGCTAACAGGCCGAAAAGCGAATAACGATACCTATTTTCTGGGGAACCGTCGTTCGCCATGGTATATTGTGGCTTATGGTATGATCGGCAGCTCACTTTCGGGAGTGACTTTTATGTCGGTTCCG
>PKSX01000035.1 GCA_002869435.1 Marinilabiliales bacterium
ACTTGAAACTCCGATGCCATTACTGCGAAAAAATTACAGGTAAAAAGAATATCGAATACAAATAGTCTGTAATCATACATATTTTTCGGAAAGCCCTGCCTGTGCGGGGCTTTTTTATTGCAAACAAAATCCGTAACTTTATCCTCCAATATTTCAACATGACTCAATACAGTTTCAGAAACGACTATAGCGAAGGCGCACACGAGAAAATACTGAAAGCCATTTCAGAAAACAATTTAGTTCAGGAAGAAGGATACGGAGAAGACAATATTTCTATAAAAGCTGCCGGCCTGATCCGTGAAAGAACCGGAAATCCTGATGCAGATGTACATTTTGTGAGCGGTGGCACACAGGCCAATCTCATTGTTATTTCCGCTTTGCTTAAACCACACGAATCTGTTATTGCACCTGCAACCGGGCATATTACCGTGCACGAGGCCGGCGCCATTGAAGCAACCGGACATAAAATAAATGCCGTGGAAACTAAAGACGGTAAATTGCGTATTACCGACATTCAGAAAGAAATCGATTTCCATGAAGACGAGCACATGGTATTGCCCAAAATGGTTTTCATCTCCAACTCTACTGAAACAGGGTGCATTTATACCAAAACCGAACTTCAGGAACTCTCAGAATGTTGTAAAAGCAAAAATCTGATACTCTATCTGGATGGTGCAAGGCTGGGCTCGGCACTTACATCAGATAAAAATGATCTTACACTTAAAGAAATCTCAGACCTGGTTGATATTTTCTATATCGGCGGAACCAAAAACGGTGCTTTGCTGGGCGAAGCCATTGTCATCAATAAAGCAGAGTTGAAAGACCATTTCAGATTTCATCTTAAGCAAAAAGGCGCATTGCTGGCGAAAGGACGGGTTATTGGTGCACAGTTTCTCGAGCTTTTTAAAGACGATTTGTACTTTGAACTGAGCAAACATGCCAACACCATGGCCATGAAGCTCGCAAAAGGCATTAAAGAGGCCGGTCACGAATTTTTTACAGAACCCAGCACCAATCAGATTTTCCCCATCCTGCCTATTGCACTTATTGAAAAGCTGAGTCAGAAATTCGGCTTTTACTTATGGAGAAAAACAGAAGATGATAAAGCCATAATAAGACTGGTTACTTCTTGGGCTACGAAAGAGGAGGCGGTGGATTCGTTTATTGATGAATTACAAAAATATTGATATTTAAACCATAGTAAATTCAATTCAAAATGAAAAGACTTCTACAAATAATCATATACTTCATTGTTTCAGTTCAATTCTCGTATGCACACGACTATGAATCCATAAAAGACTTATGCCAGAATCTTGAAGAAAAATACTCAATTAATATTTACTTCGAAGATTTTCCGGAAACAACATGGGAAATTGGTTATACATTGGCCGATGAAACCAATTATGAGAAACTTTATACTTACATTTTATTATTTGACGAAGAATTCAGCAAATATCCGTCAAGTTTCATTGATAAAACCAATCTTGAAGGTGTAGTCTTTGCACATTCATTGAGCATTTCGAACCAATATCGAACTGCTATCCCCGATTACTACAATGAAATACTGCTTCTGGATTTCATAAGAGGTGATTATAATAAGGTGTATCAAAGACATGTAATCCATCACGAGTTTTACCATATGATTGAAGAAGAATTCAATGGTAATGCATATTGGAAAGATCCTGAGTGGTCTGAATTAAATGCTGATGGATTTAAATACGGAGCCGGCGGAAGTTCTGTTCAGGGCCATTCCAATGTATATTCTTATACCCATCCGCACGAGGGTTTCATTAATCTGTATTCCGAATCTGCCATTGAAGAAGACAAGGCAGAAATGTTTGCCACTTTATTCGTGAAAGAAGAATTTGATAAATTGAATGAATGGATTCCCTCAGATGCGATTCTTATGGCGAAAATGGATTACATGATGAACTTTCTGAAAACTATTGATGGGGCTTTTTCTGAGGAGTATTGGGAAGAGTTGGAGAGATAAACACACAAATTATCCAAGTATGCCACGAGTATTCATTTTCATATTCACTCTTTCTTTGGCCGTATATACTTCTGCTCAAAGCAATAACGCTGCATTAGAAAAGCAAATCGACTTCATCATTGAAGAAAATGCTTGCTTAAAAGTTGAATTTCCTGAAATATATGATTCGCTTGCCTATTCTATTCCTGACGACAGCACGGAATCACTGGTTATTGTGCAGATTCTGAAAGAAAAAGGTTTTGTAATTACCAATTGGGGGCGGGGAAATCATCCGAGAGGGCCAAGAATTATTTCCATCACAATGGTAAAAGAAGATTGTGAATGTGTTGTGAGTAAATTGTATTATTCTACAAACACAGAAGGCATGTATGAAATGACGGAATGGGTTAAGTGTTGCGGAATTGAATAGCATGTGGATTACAAAAGGATAACACCCGGAGAAAATATTGATTTACGGACATAATTTGTGTATATTTGTATAGAATCGCCTGAGTATGAGCAGGTGAACCTCAATGAACGCCCGCCAAATATGAGTAAAACCTTATCGCTTTTTGTATTCGTTTGCAGTGTTTTGTTTTCCTTTAGCGGTTACACTCAAATTGCCAGCGGTACGTATACCATTGGAGGAGCATCGCCCGATTATGTTACATTTTCTGACGCTGCCACAGACTTAAATACAAACGGAGTTGCCGGCGACGGGCCCGTGATTTTTAATGTGCGCGATGGTGTTTATAACGATTATATCAACCTTACTCAAATAGCAAATGCCAGTCTTACCAGTAATATTACTTTCAAATCGGAAAACAACGACAAAACGCTGGTTACTCTGCAATACACCACTGCATTTGCCCAACAAGCCATTATTGATCTGGACGGAACTGATTACGTGACAGTTGAACATATGACTATTCAGGCACTTGGTACATCCTATACCGGTGTGATTCATCTTTTCAATGGGGCTACCAATAATAATTTCAGAAATTGCAATCTGATTGGCGAAAACCTGGCATCTGGCACCGGGTATGCCGAAGCCATTGTCTATTCCACTTCCACTGCCACACTTGACATCAATAATACATTCGAAAACAATGTATTTACAAATGGGAGTCATGGAATCTGCATGCTGGGTTCCGGTACTAATACAGAAACGGGAACAGAAATCCGAAATAATGAATTTGTAAATCAAAGTGGCTACGCACTGCGCCTCAATTATCAGGACGGTATAGTGATTTCGGGCAACAGCATGACATCTGACCGGAACACTACCTGGTACGGACTCTATTTGAATTACTCCGACGGCGCTCTGGATATAAGTTATAACACTATATGGAAAAACACTGCCGGACAAGGCTACGGCATGTATCTGAATCAGTGCAAAGCAACAAGTGGGGCCCGCAGTGCTGTATTTAATAATTTCATTCACATGCGAGGCACTTCGGGAACAGGATATGGTGCATATTCCAATTACTGCGATTATATAGATTTCTATTATAATAATTTCAGTTCATCGCATACCAGCACCAGTTATTCAGCTTTTCGAACTGCCGGCGGACAAGATGGCACCGGCACTATTAAAATCAAGAACAATATTTTCACTAATACCGGTGGGGGCTATGCCATATATGTGGGCACTACTGCCGGAATTGACGAAATCGATTATAACGATTATTATGCGGCAGGAACCAATCTTGGGTACTGGACATTGGCAAGAACCAACATGGCCGCATGGACCGCTGCAACCGGAGAAGCCAATTCTTTAAACCTCGATCCCGGATTTACCGACCCGGCAAACGGTGATCTGCATATTTCAAATGCAAGCCTGGAAGGCGCAGGTGTTGATATTCCTGCTATATTAGACGATATTGATTTAGCTGCCCGCCCTGATCCGCCTACCATTGGAGCCGATGAAACCGGAGTTCCCACCAGTCCGCTGATCACTGTTGTTGGGAGTCTGACCGCATTTGAAACATCTGTCGGTACGCCCACATCAGCCCAAACTTTTACCGTGGAAGGAATTAACCTTACCGACGATATCCTCATCACTCCCCCAACCCATTTTCAGATTCAGGAACAGGGTGTAGGACCATGGGGAAACAGTGTTACGCTTACCCAAAGCGGAGGTACGGTAGCTGTAACCACGATCGAAGTTAGATATAATCCGGTTACAGCCGGCTCGCACAGCGGAAATATTGTTTGCTCAAGCACAGGAGCCACTTCCAAAAATGTTGCGGTGGAAGGCAGATCGAGTAATTGTTCAGCCGCATTTCAGGGTACTTACACTATTGATGCGGGACAGGCTGCCAGCTGTACCAATTATCAAACCATTAACGATGCTGTTTCCGACATGCTCAATGGCACCCGTTCTGATGATGACACTTATTACAACGGACCCGGAATTGATGGCACCGTGGTTTTCGAAATTGCAAGCGGTACTTATAATGAGCAGATCAAAATAAATAATATTTCAGGCACCTACGATTCCATTGTTTTTACTTCAGCTACCGGAGATTATAACGATGTGATTATTGAATACAGCTGTCCGCAGGATGGTGATGTAAATAATTATGTTCTCCGCCTGGACGGCGCCCAGTATGTCACCATCAGAGATGTCACCATACAATCGGTTGGCGCAGGCTCCACCTACACCAAAGTTGTTGATATTACCGGAAACGCCACACATAATAAAATCACACATAATAACCTGATAGGAAAAACCACTACTTCGCAGGATAATGACCGGCGATCCATTATTGCTTCCAGCAGCGATTTCAATAATAACGACAACGAGATCAGCCATAATATTCTTACCGACGGTTCGCA
>PKSX01000001.1 GCA_002869435.1 Marinilabiliales bacterium
ACCATCACATCCACCTCTTCCATGAGAAACATATCCTGATTCCGCCGTCTTACTGCCGCCTCAAGACCTGCATGATATGGCAAAGCACTTACCCCATTAACCTGAAGGAATTCAGCAAGCTCCTCTGTCTTTTTACGACTCAGGCAATATATAATACCGGATTTACCTTCGTGCTTCTTCACAAATTTAAGCAGATCCTTATTTACGTCTTTATACTTAGGTCGAATCTCGTAATATAAATTTGGCCTGTTGAAAGATGAAATATAGATTTCCGGTTCCTTCATTTTCAACGTTTTCAGAATATCCTGCTGCACCTTTGGAGTAGCGGTTGCAGTAAGGGCAATCATAGGAACATCCTTGCCAATGGCATCCACTATCGGACGTATTCTGCGATACTCAGGACGAAAATCGTGGCCCCATTCAGAAATACAATGCGCCTCATCGATGGCGTAAAAGCTGATATTTATTTTTTTGAGAAACTCAATATTGTCTTCCTTCGTGAGTGATTCAGGCGCTACATATAGCAGTTTGGTTTTTCCTGAGGTTAAATCCTCGTGTACTTTTTGCATTTCAGCTTTTGACAAAGATGAATTCATGACATGAGCAATATCATTTTCAGTTCCCTGATTCCTGATATTATCCACCTGATTCTTCATCAATGCAATTAGCGGGCTAATTACAATAGCTGTGCCCTCTTGAATCAATGCGGGAAGCTGATAACACATAGACTTCCCCCCACCCGTAGGCATGATCACGAAAGTGTCTTTACCCGAAAGCAAACTTTCGATAATTTTTTCCTGGTTGTCTTTGAAGCGTTCAAACCCGAACATTTTCTTCAAATTCTGCTTCAAATCACCTGCCTGTTTAACATCCATAGCGTTCTTCTTGACAGCTTTCTTTTTTTAAAAATGCAAATTTAATGGTTAAAGATAAAAAGAATTATCATTTCTTTGATGTTTTGAAAAAAAAATGAAGTTTTTTTCTACTCATGCTCAATTCATTGTAAATTTGCTTAGTTAATCCCTACCATATGTCAATTAAAGAAGATTTTGATGCCTACCGTGAAAAAATGAATGCCCGCATTCTTGAATCCAATGATAAAGTCATAAAACGAATATTCGGTGTCGACACCTTGGCATACAAAGATGGAGCCCTCGATGCAAAAACCAAAGAAATGCTGGGGCTGGTGGCCTCAATGGTTCTTCGTTGCGACGACTGTATTAAATATCACATTGAGAAATGCCACGAACTGGGTTGTACTACTGATGAAATATTTGAAGTTTTTGGCATCGCAAACCTTGTTGGAGGTACAATTGTTATTCCTCATACCAGAAGAGCTGTTGAGTTCTGGGATGAATTAACCGGAAATGCATAAACTATTTCTGATTTTAATACTGATTGGCTTTTCAGCCAGTTCAATTGCCCAAAAAACAAGAATTTTGGGAACTATTACCGACTCGATTACAGGAAAACCGCTTCCACTGGTCAGCATAGCAATACAAGGCACCAGTGCCGGTACCAGTACTGATTTTGAGGGCTCATTTCAACTGGAAAGCAATATTGATGCTGACTCCCTGCTGATCAGCTGTGTTGGATATCATAGTCAGATTATTCCGGTTAAAAAAGGTCAGTTTCAGGAAGTTTTCATAGCCCTTGTTCCTAAAAACATTACTCTAAACGAAGTTATCATCCTTCCGGGCGAAAACCCTGCAGAAATACTGTTAAAAAAAGTAATTGCCGCAAAAGAAAAAAATAATCCTGGCTCAGTTGAACACTATGAAGTGGAAGTGTATAATAAAATCCAAATAGACGCCAATAATATCGACGACATGCAAGACCGGCGCTCTATGCGTAAGTTTCAGTGGATATTTGAGTATGCCGATACTTCCATGGTGAACGGTAAAGTATATCTTCCCATATTCATCACTGAAAGTGTCAGCAAATTGTATTTTCGAAAAAGCCCAAAATCAAAACGGGAGTTTATTGAAGCCGTGCGTGTTTCCGGAGTGGAAAATGAATCAGTGGGTCAGTATCTGGGCAACATGTATCAGAATATTAATATTTATGACAACCACGTGTCGGTTTTCGAGAAGAATTTTGTAAGCCCTATTGCCGGCTTCGGCCTTGCCTATTATAAATACTATCTTGTTGACAGCACCTTTATTGACAGCGACTGGTGTTATAAAATAATGTTTACTCCTCGCCGAAAACAAGAATTGACATTTTCAGGAGAAATGTGGATTCACGACAGCACTTTTGCTGTAAAGCAGTATGAGATGCGCATTGTGCGCGATGCCAATATCAACTTTGTGAATGATATGGTGATTGAGAAAGAGTTTTGCAGAGTAGACGGCTACCAGTGGATGCCCTCCAAAGAAAAACTCCTGGTCGATTTCAATGTCTTTCAGCAAAACCAGAAAAACACACTGGGTTTTTACGGCCATAAAAGCACATCTTTTGAAAATTATATTCTGAATCAGCCAAAATCAAGCAGTTTTTATAATCATCCTGAGCGGGTGCAACTTGCTGAAGACGCTTATAACAAGCCTGAATCCTATTGGATTGAAATTAGACATGATACTCTGAGTACCGAAGAACAGAATATATACACCATGGTCGACAGCATTACTGACATGCCCGTATTCAAAACATGGGAATCGCTGGTCTTTATGTTTACTACCGGTTATCTCATTTGGGGAAATTTTGAAATCGGACCATACGCATCAATGCTGAGTTTTAATGAAATTGAGGGCACCCGGTTCCGGTTTGGAATCCGCACATCAAATGCATTCAGCAAAAAAATAATGCCCTCGGCATATATCGCTTACGGAACACGGGACGAAACTATTAAGTACGGCGGCGGCTTCATTTGGATGTTGGATAAAAATCCCCGCAGACTTTTCGAAACCACTTATAAACACGACATGGAACAATTGGGCATGAGCCATAATGGCTTTCGCGAAGATTATATCCTGGCCAGTTTTCTCACCAGAAATCCGCCCGATAAACTCACCATGGTCGACGAATTTAAAGCCCGCTACGAACACGAATGGTTTACCGGCTTTTCCAACTCAATTCAGTTTGTAAAAAAAGATATTTTCCCTATTCAAGACTCCGTATTCAATTTTGGCGAAGGCGGAAACAGCTTTCAGCGCGAGCAAATAAGAACCAGCTATATTTCTCTTGGAATGCGTTTTGCCTACAAAGAAAAATACCTCTACGGTGAGTTTGACCGAACCAGCATGGGCACAACCTATCCGGTGTTTCAAATCAGATACGATCTCGGAATTAAAGATTTATGGGGCGCCGACTATAGCTATCATAAACTGGAGGTCAATATCGAAGACTGGTTTAATGTTGGCTCTCTGGGCTGGTCGAAATATGTGATAGATGCCGGAAAGATCTGGGGCACCCTGCCCTATCCGTTTTTGCAATTGCATGCCGGTAACGAAACCTATTTCTATGATGAATTTGCCTTCAATACCATGAATTATTTCGAGTTCGTGAGCGATGAATGGGTGAGTTTATCGTATACACATCATTTCGACGGCTTATTCCTCAACCGAATCCCGCTCATGCGAAAACTCAAATGGCGCGAGGTGGTGTGGGCGAAAGGACTCGTTGGCAATTTAAGTGAGAAAAATAGAAATTACAGTCAGTTTCCAGGCGGAATGTACACTTTAAACGAGCCTTATCTCGAAGCCGGAGCCGGAGTAGAAAATATCTTTAAATTTCTTAGATTTGATGCCGTTTGGCGATTGAATTATCATGATCATCCCGACATTGCAAAATTTCAGGTCATGTTCGGAATGGAGGTGTTTTTCTAGCTATATAAACTGCTCTTTCTTCATTCAGACTCAGAAGTCTCACCATTTCATGAGTGGATTATGACAATGGAAAATGAGTTTTAAGTTAAAAAAAGTCGCTGCTATATAACTACTATTATGATAATCTGTACCGACTCGATTCGGCAAACGGTTCATTTACTGCTTTTGGCAGTGCAACCTACACTTACGGCATGAACATGGATTATGCAGCCAACGGAAATATTACCAACAAGCAGGTTGAAGCTACAAGAACTGCCACTCTTGGTAATCTTGACTATGATAATTCATATACATATGGTGGTAGCCAGCCTCATGCAGTCACCCAGGCAGGAGACATGAACTACGGCTGGGATGACAATGGAAATATGGTGCTGCGCTACGATGATGACCAGATCCGCTACATGTGTTGGGATGAAGAAAACCGCCTTGTAGCCGTGAGGGATTCTGCTGACAATGAAGAAATACCTTCGCAGCTTTCGGTGTATCTGTACAATGCCGGCGGTGAACGGGTTTGGAAAATGACAGGACAGGAAGTGACCATGCAGCTTAGTGGCAGAACAACCTACCAACTTGTTAATTTCGAAAAAACTTTGTATATTAGTCCTCTAATGGTCATGGGCGAAGAAGACTATACCAAGCATTATTTCATCGAAGGTGAAAGGGTGACAAGCAAAATCGGAAGCGGTTTTGGTATGGCGTCCTATATTCCTGAAGATTCTGTGCTCGATTTTATTACCACAGATAATATTGAAGATATTTCTGATGCTCTGGACGGTATGGTGGAAGATCATATAGACTGCACCAACTACGATGAGCAGTGGGATATAGGTAGAAGCCTGGCTCCTGCAGCCGATACCGGAACCGTAGCTGAAACCGATCTGTATTTTTATCACCCCGACCACCTCGGAAGCAGCGCCTTTATAACCAATGCCTCCGGAAATGTTTGCGAACACCTGCAATACCTCCCCT
>PKSX01000062.1 GCA_002869435.1 Marinilabiliales bacterium
GCTGCCGGTCAATATTCAAAAAAAGAATTCAACAGAATGGCAAAAATTGTTGTCAGGAGACTATTCATTCACAAAAAACACCGTTTATCCTCCCGCCGGATCAACGCCTACTGGTGGCTGGCTTTTGGAGAACTGGACACAGAATGCACCATACAATGATATGGTACCCATGGATCCGGTAAATATGGCCCGCTCTGTTGCAGGATGCCCTGCTGTGGCCATGGCCATGATTGTAAATTATCAGGAATCTATCAACAACACAGTCTTTACTGACCTGGATGATTATTACCATAGTTATGCGGGTCGCCAATACTGGATTGACGATGATTATTTGGCACAAGATTTCCCGTCATTTCCTCAGCTGAACCTATTTCTGGACACATTGGTTATGCACTGGAATGCGCAACAAAGTCTGACTAATAACGATAAAGCAGCTCTGGTTTTTGCCTGTGGTGTGGCATGCACTCAGGTTTTCACATCCAGCGTGAGCGGAACATTTGGGGTTTCACAAGCACTTGATGCCTATTACCGTTTCAATTTCAACACGATTGAAATACTCTACAGCGGCGATACTACCATTCATACAAGGCTTATGCAAAATATGATTGATAGTCTGCCCGCACACCTTGCCCTTGTTGATTCTGCCGGAACAGTCGGGCATAATATTGTTGTAGACGGATATGATACTGACGGCTATTTTCATGTTAATTTTGGATGGGGTGGAACCGCCAATGGTTGGTATGATCTTCCTGCAGGATTTCCCTACCAGCTGACCGTGATTGAAGGTGTGATTGTTGATATTGAGAAGAATATAACAACAGGGTTGGGGCAGGTTTATTATGAGGAAGTTTTGGTTTATCCAAATCCTGCCGCTAATTATTTTCAACTCAGCATTCCTATTCAAACAGCAATGGATATAAAAATATACGATACTAATGGCAATCTTGTAAAGAAATATAGAGGAAATGAACAAGAAATAGATATTTCAGATTATGCCTCAGGTATATATTATATTGATGTCTACTTCAATAATAAAATATTGAAAGGAAAATTCATAAAAGAATAAGTAAACAGGCATGCATCAACTGAAATATTGAAGAGTAACCTATTCGGTTTAATGTTTTATATATTTGTAAAAATTTTAAATATGAAAAAACTTATTATTCTTGTTTTTGTTTTAGCTTTGTTTAGTGTTGTTACAAATGCACAGCCGTATAATTTTGACGGATTAACGGTAGGCAGTACCGGCACATTCGCAAACGGTTGGGTAGGAACGCCAACAGCAGGATTTGCATGGATTGCAGATAATAACGGAACAACTTCCAGCGGAACAGGCCCGGCAGTAGATCACACACTTGGGACAACTACGGGCATTTACATGTATACAGAAGCCTCATCTCCGGCTGCAGTCGGCGACTCTGCTTTATTGGTTAGCCCCAACATCAACCTAACCACATACACAAGCCCTGCACTTTCTTTCTGGTATCACATGTGTGGTACAAGCATGGGAAATCTGTACATAGACATATTTAATGGGTCCACGTGGATTAGAGATGTTGACTCACTTGTAGGTGCAACACAATCTGCAGAAAATGATCCATGGCTTGAAAAAACGGTTGACCTGACAAGTTTCTCTGGCACAATACAAATCAGATTCAGAGCTGTATGCGGATCCAGCTGGTCTAGTGATATGGCCATAGATGACGTGGATATTTTTGAACTCCCACAATACGATTTATCAATCACTAATCCATCTTTCAGTCCGTCTATGTTCTCTATTCCTCTGGATCAAACACTTGGTTATGACTTTAGTGCAAGAATCAACAATGTTGGATATGACACCATTCATAATCCTAACCTTAAAATCTCTATTGGTGCATGGCAGGATAGCACTTCAGCCTCTTTGTTGCTCGCTGGAAATTATATTAATTTAACGGTAGGTCCTTTCAACCCGATTGCAACCGGAAGCTACACAGCAGATTACTCTTGCTTTGGCGACGAAATGGATGGAAATATGACAAATAATACTGCAACATCAACTTTCATTGTTTCAGATAGCATTTATGCTCTAACTGACAGTACAGCAACAGGCTCACTTGGCATTGGAGCAGGGACAACAGGTATATTAGGCAACAAAATTGAAGTTTTTGCTGATGATACACTCACCTCCGTTTCATTTTATTTGAATAGTCCAATAGTTGGAGATACAACCTTTATTACTATTCATACCTTCGATACTGTTCCAGGCTCAATAATTGCCAGCAGCGACACACTTTTTGTACCATCGGCCACAGGAGCATGGTATACAGTAAGTTTTGACTGTCCGGTTGTACTCGATTCAGGAGCATACTATTTCATTGGAATAAATGAGTTCTTTAATAACATAACTATCGGCACAAACAACACCAATTACACCCCTGAAAGTTCCTGGGTTATTTTTGGTGGAAACCCTTGGCAGCCATCAGAATTTTACGGATTTGATGTCTATTATCTAATCAATGCCAATTTTGCAAATTATAATGTTGACGCATTTGCCGGAACTGGAACTAATGATACAATTTGCGAATACTATAGTCCAATGGATCTAAACTTGCTGCTAACAGGTCAGGACACCGGTGGTATTTGGACTGACAATAATGCAACTGGTGCTTTATCAGGATCAATATTCGACCCGGCAATTGCCGGAATTGGAACATATTCATTCACATACACTGTATATGATTCATGCGGCATTGCAGATAATGAAACAATTACAGTAATGGTTGATGCCTGTCTACTCATTGATGAGAATGACTCGCGTGTTCAGGTATATCCAAACCCAAGTGATGGAATAATAAATATTGACCTGGAAGGGCTGGAAACCGAACTCAACCGGATAACAATACAAAACAGTATTGGTCAAACAGTTTACACTGTCGATAATACTGACAGAAAGCAGCTTTCGGTTGACATAAGTCATTTGCCTACAGGCTTGTATTTCATTACAATACAATCAAGCCAAGAGTCCATTTGCAAAAAACTGTTATTAAATTAATGAATATTGAAGCCCGGCATGCCGGGCTTTTTTTATATCCCAATAAACGTATTATAAATAGCTTAAACTATTATGTAGGTCGAGTTTTTATAACAAAAATTTTGGAAGCACACTATATTATTGTATATTTAGTCCTTCAAACCAACCAATTTTAAGCATGAGGGTATTTCTTTCTCTCCTGATACTAATGTTAAGTATTCAGGCATTTTCTCAAAATCTTGAGAAAATTCAGGTCCACACCAATAGTGAAGTATCAATAGTTCCTACGTTTTTCAGTATTCAGGAACCTGTTCATTTTGAGAACTTTGACAATTGGTTTTTAAAGAATTTCGATTTTAATCTCGAGTATGAAATCATTGGTACAGAGACTGATCAGTTGGGCATGATCCATTATCGTTGTCAGCAAAAGATTAATGGCTATCCGCTGCATAACGGAGTGTTTATACTCCATACCAAAAACAACCTGATACAGTCGGTTAACGGAAACATATTCTCCGATGCATCAATCATTAATAGTGATGCTTTGTCTGAATCTTCGGCACTGAATTTTGCACTGGATTTTATTGGTGCAGATCAGTATAAATGGGATTTACCTGAAGAAGAACAAGTTATTAAGTATATCTCAGGAGATGAGAATGCCACTTGGTTCCCAACGGGAGAAAAGAAACTTATTCCATCTCCAAACAAAGCCACTGATTATGTACTTTGCTGGACATTCAATATTTATGCCCATCAGCCCATGTCGAGGCAGGTCGTATTTGTAAATGCTCAGACCGGAGAAATAGAAAAGACGCTGAATCTGATTCATGAAACTGATGTTCCCGGAACTGCTGTTACCGGATATTACGGCAATAAAAGCATTGTAGCCGACAGTTATAGTGGCTCATACCGTCTCCGTGAAGCCGGACGCGGAAATGGTATTGAAACCTATGACATGAATGAAGGCACAAATTACGGCTCAGCAGTTGATTTTACTGATACTGATAATATCTGGAATAACGTAAATGC
Source organism: Marinilabiliales bacterium (assembly GCA_002869435.1). GTDB lineage: Bacteria > Bacteroidota > Bacteroidia > Bacteroidales > DTU049 > BM518. Next base: position 4,043 of record PKSX01000062.1, read on the forward strand.
CCAGCAGGATGAATATGCCGGTGATGCGCACTACTCTACTGAAGCTACATATGATTTTTACTATAACACATACGGCAGAAACTCTATCGACGGTAGTGGGCTGAAACTCATTAGTTATGTTCACTATGATTCAGATTATACCAATGCATTCTGGAACGGATACTACATGACCTATGGTGATGGCGGAGGCAGCTATACTCCACTGACAACCCTGGATATCTGCGGTCATGAGATTACACATGGTCTTACTTCTTATACTGCTAATCTTGATTATCAAAACGAATCCGGAGGAATAAACGAAGGGTTCAGTGATATTTTCGGAACCATGGTTGAGCATTATGGTGATCCTGCAAGTGCAGACTGGCTTATTGGCGAAGATATCGGTTCTGCTTTCCGCAGCCTTGCAAATCCAAACGGATACGGACTACCGGATACCTATTTGGGAAATTATTGGGTTGCAAGTACTACTTCACCTTCACAAGCCAACGATTATGGTGGCGTACACACCAACTGCGGAGTACTGATGTACTGGTTCTACCTTGTGTCTGATGGTGGTTCAGGAACTAATGACAACGGTGATTCATATAATATTACAGGAATTGGGATGGATGATGCAGCTGCAGTTGCTTACCGTTTGCTGACAGTTTATCTTACCAATACATCCGATTACCCTGAGGCCAGAACTTATGCAATACAATCGGCCGTAGATCTTTTCGGTGCCTGCACCAATGAAGTTGGTGTTGTTACTGATGCCATGTATGCTGTAGGAATTGGCCCTGCATATGTCCCCAATGTTTCTGCTGATTTTGAGGCTGATTACACAACTTTCTGTGAAGCTCCGGCCACAGTAAGCTTCACAAATAATTCAGTTAATGCATCTACATTTTTATGGGATTTTGGTGATGGCAATACCAGTACATCTTCAAATCCAACGCACACCTATAACGCTTTTGGCGATTATACAGTGAAGTTATATGCCGATGGTGGGACCTGTGGTACCGACAGTCTTACAGAATTACAATATATCAGTGTTCAGGCTACTAATCCTTGTTCGTTTATTTTAGGTGTAACAACCAATAATACTGAAAATGGATGTACCGGTATTTTATACGACAGCGGCGGCGATGGAAATTATCAGGATAATACTGACTATACTGTTACCATTGCTCCTCCGGGAGCTAATAGTGTGACCCTTACTTTCAATTCTTTTGATTTTGAAAGCGGCTATGATTATCTTTACATTTATGATGGTCCGAGCTCAGCCTCACCACAGGTTGGCGGCAGCCCATTTGACGGCACTACTCTTCCGGGAGGAGGAACCATTACCTCAAGTGGCAGTTCCATTACAATTCGTCAAACCACTGACGGTGGACTAACCCGCCCCGGTTTTGAGCTCGAATGGCTTGCCAATTACACAGGCGGAACAATGAGTGCGAATTTCACAGCAAATACTACTTCAACCTGTACCGGAGAAGTTCAGTTTATGGATTCAACTACACATTGCCCTTATTCATGGAGCTGGGATTTCGGAGACGGAAACACCTCTACGCAACCCAATCCTTTGCATTATTATACTACAAACGGAACATTTACAGTAAAACTTGTGGTTACTTCTGCATATGGCACTGATTCTATAATTAAAACCAACTATATTACTGTTGCAACCCCCCCTGCACCATCGGGAACAGGAGCACAGGCTTGCGGACCGGTTTCGCTCTCGCTCAGCGCATCCGGCAGTGGTGTATTGAGTTGGTATGATTTGCCCACCGGGGGCAGTCTGCTCGATACCGGTGCAACTTATATCACGCCCGTACTCAGTGCAACTGAGACATACTATGTTGAAGATAATATTGAGGGTAGTCCATATTATGGAGCATCAACAAGCAGCAACACAAGTGGTAGTTATTTTACATCTGCTTATGTACACTATCTAGAGTTTGATGTCTCTACAAAAATAGTTTTGAAATCTGTTGAGGTTAATGCCGGATCATCAGGAAACAGAAACATTCAACTGCAAAACGGCAGCGGAGTCATTCTTGAATCCAGTACTATAAATATTCCATCCGGAATTAGCAGAATAGATCTGAATTACATTATTGATCCGGGAAGCAACTACAGACTTGTTGGTCCCGCCAGTCCGGATTTATATCGTAATAATAGCAATTGTAACTATCCTTATACTGTTGGAAGCTCTGTAACCATTACCAACTCGAGTGCGAGCACTAACCCAACCGGATATTATTATTATTTCTACGACTGGGAAGTTGCAGAGTTCTGTACCAGCCCGCGTACTGCAGTTACTGCAACCATTGATCCTTCACCAACTGCTATGTTCAGTACCGTTGAAAACGGGTTTATTGTCGATTTCACCGATCAGTCTCTTAATACTGATTACTGGCACTGGGACTTTGGAGATGGTGATACTTCAAATGTTCAAAACCCCAGCCATACCTACTTGTCGCCCGCAAGTTATATAGTTACACTGACTTGCTACAACGAATGCGGATCAGATCAATATACTGACACTCTGCATATCATGAACACAGGAATATTTGATAGCGAAACGGTTCCGATGGAGCTTTATCCCAATCCTACAAATGGCTTCCTGAATATTGCTTTTATGTCAGAAGCCAATACCAGGTATATAATTTCTGTTCACAATACACTCGGGCAAAATTTATTTTCAGAGTCACTGAACGGAAACGGGCAAATTATTGTCTTAGAAAAAGACTTCAGTCATTTTGCTGCCGGAATATATTATTTGCAGCTGCAATCTGATGAAAACAATGAAATTAAACCATTTACAATTAAATAAGCAACCAACCCATTCAAAATGAAAACATATTTAAGCGTCCTTTTTGTGTTTGTACTTTCGCTGACCATGATGGCACAGCAAGGTTTTGTCAGTTTTGGCGGATCACAAACAAGCAGTAAAGAAGAACCTGTAAGAACTATACAGGATAATGGCCTTAACGGTATTGATATCCAATATGAATTTGCCGGTGCATGGTTTTCCAATCACACCGAAGAAGGGGCAACGTATCAAAAGATCAATATTCCGGGCTTTTCCTACCTTATGGACGTAGGGAAACCGTCATTGCCCTCACATAACGACATCATTGCCGTTCCGGTAGGTGCAACTGCAAGTATTGAAATCATCAGTTATGATGTTACTGAAATCTCTGATGTATTAGTATATCCTGCACTGGAACCGGCAGCAGATTATGTTGGAGCTCCGGAACCGGAGTTTGAAATTGACCAGGCTTTCTACAATACAAACACCATTTATCCGGAAGAGCTTGTGGAAATAAATGACATTAACTACTACAGAGGAATCCCACTGGCTATTGTACAGATTCATCCCGTTCAGTACAATCCGGCTGAGAAGAAACTACTTGTTTTCAGCAATATTGAATACAGGGTAAAATTCACACCGGCAACTGAATTCTTCAATAAAGATGAGTTTTCTGATCATGCGCTTTATATGTTTCCAAATTATGTTTTGAATGGTAGTTCTATTAAAGCAGAAATTGACCAGTATCTTGCTTCATTTCCAAATCGTGCCATTTCGGGGCCCAGTAAAGAGTATATTCTGATTACGCCCGATGCATATATTACTGCAGCAGACTCTCTGGCACAGTGGAAAAGACAACTTGGATACAGTGTGGAAATAGTTTCTCAACCCACATGGACCAATACTCAGGTACAGTATGAGGTACAGCAAAGATATGCCAACTGGACACCAAAGCCTGACTATGTTGTTATTCTGGGTGACCATGATCTGGTTCCTGGTGAAATTATCAGTGGCTCATATGGAAATTTCGCCACCGACCTTTATATGGTTTGTATGGATGGCGGATCAGATTATTACCCTGATATGGCCAAGGGAAGAATCTCAGTATCTTCTGCATCTGAAGCCATGAGTGTAGTTATGAAGATTATTAATTATGAACGCACTCCCCCAACACTGGCGTCATACTATACCAACGCTGTTAACTGTGCATATTTTCAGGAGTCCTCTACTCCGGGCTATGCCGAACGTCGTTTTGCGCAAACCAGTGAAGACATCAAAAACTACGTTGACGGAACGCTTGGTTACAATGTTGACAGAATATACGTTACCGGTAGCTCAACCACCCCAACGAACTGGAATAACGGAACATATTCTGCCGGCGAACCATTGCCTTCTTATCTGCTGAAACCGGGATTTGCCTGGGACGGTGATTATCAGGATATAACCAATAAAATAAATTCCGGTGTGTTTTATGTTTTTCACCGTGATCACGGTTATGAAGATGGATGGGGTGATCCGGCATATAGCAGTACTCAAATGAATAGCCTAGCCAACGGAAATCTAACTCCAATTGTATTCAGCATTAACTGTCTAACCGGAAAATTTCTGGAAACAGAGTGTTTCTCGGAAAAATTCCTTCGTTTTCAGGATGGTGGTGCAGCCGGTGTTTTCGGCCATGCTGAAGTAAGCTACAGTGGTTGGAACGACGGACTTGCACTAGGTCTGGTTGACGCCATATGGGCATCCCCCGGGCTGATTCCGAACTTTACCGGTAGTGGTGGTGTAAACAATCCTACTTTATCACCCCATGGTAGTATTTACGAAATGGGAGATGTTGCAAACCAAGGACTTATCCGCATGGTAGAAACATGGGCAGACAATGAATATACTCACCAGTTATTCCATTATTTTGGCGACCCCGCCATGAAGATGTGGACTACTCAGCCAACAACAGTAACTGCAACCCATTCAATGACATTGGACTGCCAGGATAGTATTGCTTATATATATTCTAGTTCACTCACTGATGGTCTGGCCACTCTGGTTATTGAAGGAGAACTTATCGGAGAAACCCAGCTCGTTGGAGGTGTGGGACAAATAGCATATACTCCGCCATTATCAGGGAATTATGCATGGATTACAGTTTCCAAACATAATTATCAACCTTATGTTGCAAAAATACCAATTGTCGGTGATTGTATTGATGCAAAATTCACCTTTAATCCCGGTACAACCTGTGTTGGTGGCGACAATATTGTTTTCACAGACCAATCTAGCGGAACCATTACCAGCTACCTTTGGGATTTTGGAGCAAATGCAAATCCAAATACTGCAACAACTGCCGGTCCGCACACTGTATCATTTAACAGCTATGGATGGCAAATTATAACCCTCAAGGTCTGGGGTGTTTCAGATTCCTCAACTTATATTGACAGCATTTATGTTGAAGAATACTGCCCATTTTATATGCAATCAGGAACTCAAACCATTGACGAGTGCCATGGTAAGCTTTATGATGACGGTGGACTTGGAAACTACTCAGCCAATACAAACTATACCACTGTTATTTCTCCTCCGGGAGCAGTAAGTCTTAACATTAGCTTCCCTGTATTTGATGTGGAAGCAGGTCAAACTACTACTTGTAACTACGACTATATTGCTCTTTATGACGGGCCAAGCACTGCTTCTCCTCTCATTGGAGAGTTTTGCAACACAACCGGTAACCCGGGTTCATTCTCAACAAGTGGAGGAAGCATAACAGTAGTTCAGTATACTGATGGAGGTGTTGAAGAACAAGGATTTGAAATGATCTGGGATTGTGTTTACCCTGCTGTACCACCTGTTGCTTATTACACTGTAAACGACAGTAACACCTGTAATGCCACCATAACTTTTACCGATCAATCCATTAATGGTGTTAATTCATGGCTGTGGGATTTCGGTGACGGAAACACTTCTACTCTTGAGGATCCGGTTCATACCTACGCTTCCAACGGGACGTATACAGTAACACTAATTGTAACAAATGCATATGGTTCTGACACGCTGGAAAAAGTAAATTATATCACTATTTCAGCTCCCGATGTACCCGTCGGTGTTGATGCACAACGTTGTGGTTCGGGATCACTTACATTATCGGCTACTGCAAATGGAACTGTTCGCTGGTACGACAGTCCCGGGGCTACTACATATCTTGATACCGGCAACACCTACATCACACCGGTTATATCTACTACAACATACTATTATATAGAAAATGCCGAACCGGGCACCTCAATTTATGGAGGCGAAACCTATAATGCTCCGGATGGTTCAATATATACTTCTGCTTATGAGCATTACCTTGTTTTTGATGTGTTCAGTAATATTGTTTTGAAATCAGTAGAGGTCACAGCCAGTACATCAGGCAACAGAACCATTGAACTTCAAAACAGTAGTGGCACAGCAATAGATAGCAGAACCATTAATATTCCTACGGGCACAAGCCGCATTGACCTGAATTTCGATATTGCTCCTGGAACTGATTATCGTTTGGCCGGGCCACTATCACCCGACTTGTTTAGAAATAATGCCAACTGTAGTTATCCGTATGACATCGGAGGCCTGGTTTCCATAACTGAAAGTAGTGCCAGTTCAAGTCCAACCGGATATTACTATTATTTCTATGATTGGGAAGTAGCTGAATACTGTGTAAGCGGACGCGATACTGTAATAGCAACTGTTGATCCTCTTCCTATTGCCAGCTTTACACATTCAATTACCGGAATGGATGTTAGCTTCACGAATCTGTCTCAATATTCTGATACCTGTACCTGGGATTTCGGAGATGGTGTAACTTCTGGCGCAGCCAACCCTGTACACACTTATACAACACCGGGAACATATACGGCAACTCTTACATGTACAAATGCCTGTGGCACTGATTCCATGTCTGTTGTTATTAATGTTATGAATGTTGGCATTGTTGATGACATGGAGAATACAATTACTGTATATCCAAATCCAAGCAACGGATTCATCAATATTAGTTTTTACACACAAGCCAACAAACAATACAACCTGAGTATACATAATGTTCTGGGACAGATTCTTAGTAATGAACTGATTTCCGGAACCGGACAAAACATAATCATACAAAAAGATATGAGCTCATATGCAAACGGAGTCTATTACCTTAGAATCCGCGCCGAAGATCTGAACCTGATCCGAAGCTTTGTAATTGAGTAAGGGGTTTATTTGTATGAATGCCGGCAGCTTTCGAAAGAGGGCTGTCGGTTTTTATTAAGTAAGATTGGAAAAGTAAAAAGTAGAAAAGTAAAAAGTGTTTTAGTTCGAAAATACAAAGTTCATAATTCTACTTAAAAAATTCGAACATTAGTTTGTGCATACCTTTTTCGCTGGCTGATTTTTCATTATACCATTCCCAGTTATCGGGGAAGTCTCCTTTGCAATGAATAGCATAAAAATCTGCAGTAATAGATTTATGAGTCAGTTCGTGACGACTATTTCGTAAAAAAAGCGGTTCTGATGTAATCTCCAATCCGGGAAAAGCCCTTTTAAAAGCCTCAGAAACATTTTCGACATTAGAAGAAGTAATGGACGGGAATTCGTATAAACCTTTCCATATAGACCTGCGACTGCGTTTTATGAGGGCAAATTCCCCGGGGATATCCTTTCTGAATATCTGGAAATAGATAAAATGAAGTTTTTGCTTTGCCGTTTTTCTCTTTGGTTCAGGAAATTCGCCCACTTTCCCCTTTTTAAAGACGCAGCAGTATTGTTTAACCGGACAGCTAACACAGTCTGGCGATTTTGGTTTACACACCAGAGCACCCAGCTCCATCATACTTTGATTGAACCGGGACGGGGTATATTCTACGATAATTCTTTCCAAAACCGACGTAATGAGTTTTGGCTCAGGATCAGGAATACAGAAAATCCGACCTGTTATCCGTCTGACATTTCCATCAAATACAGCTACCGGTTGTTCAAATGCTATAGACGCAACCGCTGCAGCTGTATAGGGTCCAACACCGGGAAGAGATTTTATTTTATCAATAGATTCCGGAAACTCACCATTATAATCATTTACAATTTTTTTGGCCGCCTTATGCAGATTCAGTGCACGAGAATAATAACCCAGTCCCTGCCAAAGACGCAACAAGTCATCTTCATGAGCATTCGCCAGAGCATAAACATCCGGAAAACGATTTATTATTTTCTCATAATATGGCAAGCCCTGTTCAATACGTGTTTGCTGAAAAACAATTTCCGAAAGCCAAACATGATAGGGCAAAGGATTTGAACGCCATGGCAGATTTCGCGAAAATTTAATATACCATGGAATAAGAGCATTAAAAACGGATCGCAAAGAATCTTCATTCAATCTCATAGCAAACAAAAATCATATTTATGCAAAGCGTTCAAAAAATTTATCTATATTTGCAGCCCTAAAATTAAGCTAAATAATTAAATCTCAAACCAAAGAGTTATGACAAAAGCTGATATCGTTGCCGATATTTCAAATCGCACAGGAATTGAAAAAGTAACCGTACAGGTTGCCGTTGAAGCATTCATGGAAAGTGTAAAAAATTCACTTATTGATGGTGAGAACGTTTACCTTCGTGGATTTGGAAGTTTTATCGTAAAACACAGAAAACAGAAAACAGGAAGAAACATCAGCAAAAATGTTTCTATTGTAATTCCTGCACACAATATTCCTGCATTCAAGCCTTCAAAAAGCTTCACAAGTGAAGTTAAAGCTAAATCAAGTAAGTAATTAAACTTAACAGCCATGCCAAGCGGAAAAAAGAGAAAAAGACATAAGATGGCTACTCACAAGCGCAAGAAAAGACTGCGTAAGAACAGACATAAAAAGAGAAAATAGTTTTTATCTCTTTTTGTTTCGGTCGCTTTGCGTTTGCTAAACTGAACCATGGACAAGGAACTTATTATTAACTCTACTTCAAACGAAGTAAAAATTGCCTTATTGGAAAATAAGCGTTTGGTAGAGTTACACACTGAAACAAGAAACAACAATTTTGCTGTAGGCGACATTTATCTCGGAAAGATCAAAAAGATTATATCCGGGCTAAATGCCGCTTTTATTGATGTTGGGTATGAGAAAGATGCTTTTTTGCATTATCTTGACCTTGGTCCACAAATTCGCACATATAATAAATTCACCAAAGAGCGAAAGAACGGGCAGAAAGTTTCGGTTGACACTTACAACCTACAACCAAATATAGAGAAGGCTGGCAAAATCAACCAGATTCTCAATAGCGGATCCGATATTCTGGTTCAGATTGCAAAAGAACCCATCTCAAATAAGGGCCCGAGAATCACAACTGAACTTAGTCTGCCAGGACGATATCTTGTACTTATTCCTTTTTCCAACAAAATCTCGATAAGCCATAAGATTAAAAATCTAAGTGAAAAATCGAGGCTGAAAAAGATGGCTGACAGCCTGAGACCTCACAATTTCGGGCTTATTGTACGTACAGTTGCTGAAAAAAAGAACTTCACAGACCTTAAGAATGATCTGGATGAGTTGGTAGAACGCTGGGAACAGATGCTTAACGGCTTAAGTAAAAGCAAAGCTCCGCAAAAAGTACTTGGCGAGTTAGACCGTTCTCTTACCATTATCCGGGATTTACTCAACTCTTCTTTCAACAGCATTACCGTAAATGATTCAACACTATACTCGGAAATAAGATCTTACCTTAGTTCTATTGCTCCCGAACAGGAGAAAATAGTAAAACTTCACAAAGGGAAGACTGATATTTTCGAGGGCATGGGTATTACAAAGCAGATAAAAAGTTCTTTCGGGCAGAAAGTTACTCTGAAATCAGGAGCATACCTCATCATTGAAGCTACTGAAGCATTTCACGTGATTGATGTTAATAGCGGTTATAAAGCCGACAATGACAAAAACCAGGAGGCAAATGCGCTGGAAGCCAATCTTGAACTGGCTGAAGAAGTCGCCCGCCAACTCAGACTGCGTGATCTGGGAGGCATTATCGTAATAGATTTCATCGATATGCATCAGGGTCTTAATCGCCGTAAGCTCTTCGACAAGCTTCGGGATGAAATGCAAAACGATTCTGCTAAACACACCATATTACCTCCGAGTAAATTTGGGCTGGTACAAATTACAAGACAAAGAGTCCGCCCTGAGACCAAAGTGGAAATTACTGAAAAATGTCCGGTTTGTAATGGCAGCGGACTAGTTAAGCCTCACACTTTACTTATCGATGAAATTGAAAATACCATCTCATTTCTGGTTAAAGAACAAAATGAGAAAAAAATCATTTTATATACCAGCCCGTTTGTAGAGGCGTACCTTAATTCCGGCAGAAAATCGATCGTCAAAAAATGGCGTCGCTCGCTAAAAAGCAAAATCAAACTCAGCTCATCCGAGAATTATCACTTTCTTGAATATCATATTTTCAATCACGAAGGCGAAGAAATCACTTTATAATAATATGCCTGAAAACAGCGAACGTTTTCTAATTCAAAGCGCCCTGCCCAAAGCGGAGAAGTTTTGTGCATATCAGGAACGATGCATATTTGAAGTGAAGCAAAAACTGACAAGACTGGGTCTTAGTCCGAATATCCAAACCAAGGTTATTAATATTCTGCTTGAAAAAGACTTCATCAACGAGGAACGATATACTGAATTATTTATCAGAAGCAAGATCAACCAAAATGGATGGGGCCCCTACAAAATATCCCAGGAGCTTAATAAGAGGCAAATCCCAAAGGGACTCATCAATAAATACCTGAATGAATTTCCCGATGACCAGCATGACGAAATACTCAAAAAACTGATTGAATCAAAGCTTCGCAATATCAATGAGGAAGACAAATTCAAAAAGAAGCAAAAAGTCTTACGATTTGCCTATAGCAAAGGATATTCTGTTGATCAAACAGAACGTGTTCTTAAGAATTTTGAACTTTAGCGCAGAACCAAAACAGCATTGCCCATCTCATATTCAGAACTCAATACTGCAATATGATATGTTCCTTTAGGAAGCTCAAGGTTTTCACGATAGAAATCGATGCAAATACTCTGTGCTTTTTGATTGTAACTAATCACCTTCTTGGCCGAGTATTGTATACGGTTCCCCTGATAAATAAATGAGTATGAGCCTTGTGTAAGAATAAGGTTATCTGGTCTCGCAATACGCACATATATGTCTTTCTGACCTGAACTGACCAGCTTATTCTCACCCACAACCATACAAACACGAATCATATCCACTTTCTTGGCTTTATCCGTTTCAGATAGCTTTCCGCCACTTCTGGTTTTATAAGGAGTAGCTGAAATACTATATGCTCTTAAATAGGCAGCATCGTTGATTTGCTTATTCAGATTATCCTTTTCCTCAGTGAGACTATTGGCATTTTCATTGGCACTTTCCAGGTCGGTACGCAGACCCTGGTTTTCAGCCACCAGTTCCTGATTCACTCTATATAAACTGTCGATCTGATTTACATAACCCTGAGTTATCTCACGCAAATAATCAAGTTTTTTCTTAATTCTGCGATAATCGGCCTGCGAATTTATCAACTGCTGAATTTCCTCTGCCTGAGCAATAATCAGACTATCCTGTTCAGAAAGTTGATCAGTAAGATAACCATATTCTTCCTTTATGCGGTTATATTCAGTCATTATTGAATCATAATCAGCCTCAAGTTCGGCATTCATCTGCTCGGTTTTCTCCTTCTCAATAACAACAGTATCTATACTTGACTTTGTGGTAAAATACAAAAACGCAAGTATTAAAATAACAGCTAGCTCAACCCAAACGAGAATTTTCAGGGTGTTGCTTTTCTTCTTTTTATTTTCAGCATTCTCCATAAAAAGTGGCTTTGTTTTTCTGAATAACTGTTTGCAAATTTATTTATTTTTCAGCAGTCAAGAGTTTTTTTTCAAAAAAGTACTCACAATTGATGTTTAATAATGTCTAAAATCCATAAAAAATACGCATCTTTGTTTGTAATGATCTGATTATGCCGATTAAATCACTTTTGAATCTGTTTTTTCCTGACCTCTGCGCCGGATGTGGCCAAAATCTGGTTCGGGGTGAAAAGTGCATTTGCTTTTCATGTCAAATGAAACTGGCATATACCGATTATCATAAAAATGAAGAAAATCCGGTTAGCCGTTTGTTTTATGGACGTTGTTCAATTGAACAGGCTACAGCTATGTGTTTTTATGAAAGAGGCTCAACTATACAGAATCTCGTACATCAGCTTAAATATCGATCCCGCCGTGATGTAGGGTTGTTTCTTGGCAGAGAGCTTGGGAAAACACTAAAAGAAAATCCATTGTATGAAAATCTGGACTTCATCATCCCTGTTCCACTACACAAAAAGAAGGAAAAAATAAGAGGATATAACCAGGCAGAAGTTATTGTTGAAGGACTCTTTGAAACGCTTAATTTACCTGTGGCCACTGATGTTTTATATCGGGCCGAATTCACAGAAACACAAACCAAAAAGAAGCGCTGGGATCGCTACGAGAACGTGAAAAACATGTTTGCTATTCGGAATCCAGAAAAAATTAAAGGCAAACATTTACTTCTAATAGATGATGTGATTACTACAGGGGCAACCATTGAGGCTTGTGCAAAACACCTGCTTGAAGTTGAGGGCGTTAAAGTAAGTATTGCCGGACTTGCTTCTTCGGCATAATTACTCTCATATGCGCAAAATTGATAAAACAATCTCACAATTGTACCAAAATCTATCCAAATATTTTTTCAAAAAAGTTTTTTCAAACAAAAATATTTTCCTACTTTTGCACTCCCAATAAAAAACGAAAGTATCATGAAACGCACTTTTCAGCCTTCAAACCGCAAGAGAAAAAATAAGCATGGTTTCCGTCACAGAATGGCAACCGCAAATGGCCGTGAAGTTCTGACCAGACGCAGAGCCAAAGGAAGACATAAACTTTCTGTATCTGACGAAAAAACACATAAATAAGAGTTTTTTACTTTTTTTATATACCTACCCCGCCATTAGCGGGGTTTTTTTGTTTATTTTAGCATCCAAATCGCCGAAATATGTACGCAAAAGTTGAACAATACATCTTTTTCGCCCTGAAAAAATACAGGCAAATCAATCTCCCGGGATATGGAGTGCTTGAGATCATAAAAAAAGAAGCCCAGTCACACCCGGTTCACCACGAATATGAAGCACCCGGAGAGCACATTCAGTTTTCCCCCAATGCTGCCCACGGAAAAGACCTTGCTGATTGTCTGGCCAAAGATGCGGATCTTACTTCTGACAAAGCAAACGATATTATTAATTCATTCTTCAAAGAATTTACAGCCAAACTCGAAACTACCAATAAAGCAGAGCTGAAAGGCATCGGTGTTTTCTTTGAAAAAGGTAAAATATTGCATTTTCAGGCAGAAGCAGATGTACAACTTACCCCGGAAAGCTATGGCTTGTTTGGTTTTAAAGCAATGGCTCCAAAAAAGCAAAAGACAGTTACACCAAAGAAACCAAAAGAAAAGAAAAAAAGAAAAGTTCCCGCATTCATTTATGTATTACTCTTTCTTGGGGTAGCCATTACAGCAGCATTTTTTGTATTTCCTGAAGAAAGCAACGAAGTCTGGCAAAAAGCCATATCAATTTTTGACAAAAGTGACGAACAGGATATTGCCAACAATAATAATTCAACCGATAGCTCAGAAACAGATACAGTCGCAGTCATCAACACTGACACATTAGATGTTGATACGTTAGAAACTGACACCGTTGAAACCAATATTACAGAGGCTAACCATTCCGAAACAAATTCGGGTAACAATAATAACAACACATATAGCTCAAGAGCAGGAACATTTCATGTTATTGCAAATTGTTTCAGCATGAAGGAACTAGCCGATAATTACGTTGCAAATCTAAAAAGCCAGGGATTTAGCCAGGCAAATATTTTAGGAGTTAACTCTTCCGGCTTACATGTTGTTAGTTTTAATACTGGTTTTGCCACCAAGGATGAAGCCAGAAAATACATGCGTGAAGTTCAGTCAAAAACAGGCAGAACAGACCTTTGGGTGCATTGCCACAATTGCAATTAAGCCATGACCAAGAAGAAGTTGCAAAGGTTTGCAGAAAACACAACTTTTCCACATTTTTTTGAGCGCAGTTATGCTGAGCTCACAGATAAACCCTTTGAACATAAAGGGACATGGAGCCGGAGTTTCTTTGGAAATGATAATCCATTAGTTCTTGAGGTTGGCTGTGGCAAAGGCGAATACACGGTAGGACTGGCCAATCGCTTTCCCAATAAAAATTTCATTGGCATCGATATTAAAGGAGCGAGAATGTGGCGCGGAGCAAAAACCATTGCCAATGACGGCATTAAGAATGCTGCATTCGTACGTTCACAAGCGGGGCTGATTGATCTTTGGTTTGCCAAAAATGAGGTAAGCGAAATCTGGTTTACTTTTCCGGATCCTCAACCCGGAGCCAGAGAAAACAAAAGGCTTACCTCTCCGCGATATCTTAAGATATTTACCAAAGTGCTAAAACCTGACGGCATTATTCATCTCAAAACAGACAGCGACCTGCTGTATGAATACACAGCCAACATGGCTAAAACTGAGCGACAAAGAATTATTCATCAGATTGACAATGTATACAACGGTCAAATAAGCGGACCACTTACAGAAATACAAACTTTCTATGAGCAAATGTGGCTAAAGGAGGGAAAAACAATAAAATATATTTCATTTCATCTCAACCCCTCGTATTATGAGCAGGGATAAAAGCGATTTTTTTGAACGTGTTTGGGCTGTTGTGGTGAAAATTCCATATGGAAGAGTATCAAGTTATGGAGCCATTGCTGAGTATCTGGGAGCAAAATCCTCTTCCCGGGTAGTTGGTTATGCCATGAATGCCTCGCACAATGCCACCACCAACATTCCGGCACATCGCGTAGTGAACAGAAACGGAATGCTGACCGGTAAACATCATTTCGGAGCACCGGGGCTTATGCAGGAATTGCTCGAAAGCGAAGGAATTGAAGTTGTGGAAGATAAAGTTGTGAATTTTAAGAATTACTTCTGGGATCCGAACAATGAGCTATAAAAGATGATTTGTGCAGTATATCTCACTTTAAACTTTATACTTTCAACTTTCAACTAATACATATTTTCGTATTTTTACCCAAATGAAAAAAGAAACCGCATTATATTTCGGATCCTTCAACCCGCCCCATATCGGACATACGGCTATTGCTAATTATATTCTAAACAATAGTGATGTTGACGAATTATGGTTTATGGTTTCGCCTCAGAATCCGCTTAAAAAATCTTCATCACTTCTTCCGGCAAGAACCAGACTGGAGTTATGCCGTCTTGCACTTGAGGATCATCCAAAAATGAGAGCCAGCGATTTTGAATTTAATCTTCCGCGACCAAGTTATACCGTTCATACTCTTATTCAACTGGAAGAAAAATTTCCGGATCGCTTGTTTAGTATCATCATGGGAATGGATAACCTGCAAAACTTCCATAAATGGAAATCTTACGAAACCATACTTGAGAATTACAGGATATTGGTTTACCCGCGCCCGGGTTTTAATGCAGGAGATTATGAGAAACATCCGACTGTTCAGATCATCGATGCTCCACTAATGCAAATAAGCAGTAGTTACATCAGAAAAGAGATCAAAGACGGAAATGATGTTCGGTTTTTTATGCGTTCGCAGGTCTATCAAATGATTGACAGAGAAGGATTATACTTTTAATTTAACACAATTTAAATATTAAAATCAAGTATAGTTCGCTTAAAAAGTGGATTTCGTGGGCAAAAATGTTTATATTTGAAAGAAAAATACTATGAAAACTCATGTTTTTTCGTTTGCTGCTCTGGTAAGCATGCTTTTTACTCTATTTATCAGCGCACAACCCCTCAACAACCCGCAAAAAGATCTTGTTCTTGAAATTAAATCCAATGACGGCAATAATGGTATTGCTGTAACATATAACCCGGAAAAGGATTTATATTATGTGGCATTTGGCGGTAATAAAGATTACCCGTTAGAAGTTTTTACATCAACCGGAAAAAATGTTTATACCAAGGAAATCGGCTTCGATTCCAGAGGCATTGCCTATGACAAAAAAACAAACAGCCTATACGGAAATGCATATGATGATGGTGGCTATTACAAAATCCCCCTTAATGATGCCGGTTTGCCAACAGGTCAAATAGAAAATATTATGACTGGCATGCACCAGCCTAATGCACAATCAGGTGGATTTTTCGACATGAAAAAGAAACTGATCTATTTCCGCAACGGAACAACTATTTATATTTACAAGTTTAAAACGGGCCTGGTGAGCAAGGAGATTGAACTCTCCGGTATTTCTTCACGCGAAGTTGAAAACTGCGTTGAATATATCATTCTTTACACCGGAAAGAAAGGATATGAGTTCATTCTGGTAAATTACCTGAGTCCGAAAATATATTTCTTTAACAAGAAAGGCGAATATGTTACCAATATAAGTCTGAATTACGAAGACTATATGCATGATTTTTTCAACCTGAGTTATGCCAATGACAGGTTGTGGATATACAGCAAAGACTACCGTCGCTGGACAGGATATAAGCTGTTTTAGCATCAACTGAAAGCAAAGGTTTTTAAGCGATTTCAGAGCACTTTTTCAATGAAAAGGTGCTCTGTATTGTTTTGAATCAGTTAACGGTACCCATTAATTTTTTATCGGTCTCAAATCTTCTAAGATTTTTTGTATTTTAGCAGCCGGTTTGAGGAGAGATGCTCGAGTGGTTTAAGAGGCACGCCTGGAAAGCGTGTAGTCGCCGAAAGCGACACGAGGGTTCGAATCCCTCTCTCTCCGCCAAAGCCAAAAACTTGAATTGAAACCTTTTAAAAAACAAAAATTAAATTCATTATGAAAAAGTTGATCACACTGGTTACTGTTGCCCTCATGCTCGTATTTGGAGTAAGCAACATGACTTACGCACAGGATGACACTGTGGACTCAACCGCTACTGAAAATGTTGACTCTGCTGCTACTGACTCAGGTGCAGTATCAGACCAACCGGCTGATGTTCCTGCTGATGGTGCTGGTGAAGAAATGGTAGTTGAAAAAACTTTCCACCAGGTATTGAAAGAAAAATTTATTGATGGTGGTGCCGGCTGGATGACACCGATTCTTCTCGTATTTGTTTTGGGTCTTGCCCTTATCATTGAAAGAATTCTTTATCTCAGTCTCAGTCGTACCAACACCAAAAAACTTCTTGCAGAAATTGAGCAGTCGCTCGAAGCCAACGACATAGAAAGCGCAAAAGAAATTTGCCGTACAACCCGCGGACCTGTGGCCAGTGTATTTTATCAGGGCCTAGATCGTTTTAACGAAGATCTCGATGTAATCGAAAAAGCTATTGTGTCTTACGGTGGTGTTCAGATGGGACGCCTCGAAAGCAACCTCAGCTGGATCGGACTCTTCATCGCTCTGGCTCCTATGCTTGGATTTACCGGTACTGTAATTGGTATGATTCAGGCCTTCGATAATATTGAGGCTCAAGGTGATATCAGCCCGACCGTAGTTGCCGGTGGTATGAAAGTAGCTCTTCTTACTACTGTATTCGGTCTTATTGTAGCTATCATCCTTCAGACTCTCTACAATTTCATTGTAACCATTATCGAAAAACTTGTAAACGATATGGAAGATTCTACAATCAGTTTCATGGACATCGTTTATAAAGTTAAAAACAATTAAAAAGAATTAAATTATGAAAGCACTTAAAAGCCTGATATTGATTTTTGTACTGGCAGTGCTTGCAGCAGTTATATTGTTTGCCGGAGTTGATTTCAAAATCCGGATTACATATATCGTATTTGGAATTGGCGTTTTAGCTTTTCTCGGATACGTACTGTACTCGCTCATTACAAATATCAAGGGAAATTCCAAAGGACTTATCGGAATCGGTGCACTGGTAGGAATGATTATATTGTTTTATTTTATTGCCCCTACCGGTGATATTGATGCAGCCCGTTTCGAAAAAACAGGAACCAGCCTGAGCTGGGATCCGATTATCGGAGCTGGTTTATATACCATTTATGCGCTACTTGCCATATTTGTTATTGCATCAATCGGACTGTCCATTAGAAACCTTCTAAAATAATAATCCTATGGCTAGAAAAACCCCCGAATTACAAACCTCATCAATGGCAGACATCTCGTTTCTGTTATTGACGTTCTTCTTGCTGACGTCATCCATTGATACAGATTTGGGGTTATCAAGGAAATTGCCTCCTCTGCCTGACGAAAGTGTGCCACCACCACCTATTAAACAACGAAATGTCTTTGTTGTACTGGTGAATGCATATGACATGCTTCTGGTTGAAGGTAAACCGGGCAATATTAATACTCTGCGTGAAGATGCCAAGGAGTTTTTCCTTAACCCCAACAACGACCCTAACCTCTCAGAGAAAAGGCCTATTGAGAATATAGACTATATTGGTCCTTATGAAAGATCAAAAGGTGTAATCTCTCTGCAGAATGACCGGGGTACCTCATACGAAATGTATATTGCTGTTCAGAATGAGCTCACAGCGGCTGTTAATGAAATGCGTGATGAGCTCTCAATGGATAAATTCGGAAAGAAATTCGATGATTTAACCAATGAAGAGCACAGAAAAGCCATTCAAAAAGCTATTCCTGTAGCGATTTCTGAAGCAGAACCAAAAGATATAGGAGGAGATTAATATGGCTAGATTTAGAAAAGGTCAAAAGAAAGAAGTTCCGGGTATCAACACCGGTTCCATGTCCGATATTATCTTCATGTTCCTCTTTTTCTTCATGGTTATTACTACTATCCGTGAGGCTACTCTCTTTGTAAAAATCAATGCTCCCTCTGCTACTGAGGTGCAAAAACTGGAGCGTAAAAATCTGGTATCCTATATTTATATAGGAACACCGATTAAAACAAATTTATACGGCTCTGAATCCCGTATACAACTTAACGACCAGTTTGCCACCGTTGATGATATTGCAGAGTTCATTGAACAAGAACGTGCCGCCCGCAGCGAATACGATCGTCAGTTCCTTACTACCTCCTTTAAAATTGATAAGGAAGTAAAAATGGGAATTGTAACTGATGTGAAGCAGGAGTTGCGTAAAGTTGGCGCTTACAAGATCAACTATTCCACCAAGCGTGGTTCAGTATTGAATTAATATAATATATCATACTGATCTGAAGGGCTGCTTTTAGCAGCCCTTTTTTATTCTACAGATATTTGCATTACCTTTGTTAGCTATGAAAAGGATATCGCTGGATGAACATATCAGACAGTCGAAGATTGCGGTGGCAGCCAATAAAATAAAAGGCAACCGTCACGGTCAAATCCTATCTATGCTTTATGCAGACCCGTATCATTTTATTGAGGAGATACTGCAGAATACAGAAGATGCCTGCAGAAAAAATGAGAATTTTGAAGATAAAGGCAAACTCAGGGTGGTGATTCACGAAGACGCCATTGATATTTTTCACAATGGACACCCATTTACAGAAGAAGACCTAATGAGCATCAGTACTTTTGCCAACACTTCCAAAAAAGGTTCTCCCGATATCAACATGATTGGAAAATTTGGTATTGGATTTCGCTCTGTTTATGGCATCAGTGAAAACCCGGAGATTCACAGCGGGGAATTTCATTATAAAATCCTCGATTACGAAGTATTAGAGGCCTGTGAAAGTCGTTCTAATCACGAGTTTACTACTTTAATACGTCTTCCTTTCAAAAGAAACCTGGATACAAACATAATAGAATCCACACGCAAGAAGTTACTGGATCTGGATCAGAAGCTACTACTCTTTCTTACCCATCTGGCAAATATTGAAATTGTAAATGGTGCCAAACAACTAATTATCTCCAGAAAAAACGTTGAATTAAGTAACGACATTCTCAGAAGCGAATTGAAAAGCGCCGGTTTGAAACAGGAGAATGAGCAATATCTGCTATTCAGAAAAAATACACATACAAAACGCGAATGTGCTATTGCATTTAAGCAAAACACCGACGGAACCAACTTTGTGAGATCAGGTGAAGAAACCGTTTCTGTGTATTTCCCAACACGTTTCAAACATAAAAATGCGTTTTTAGTACACGGCAGGTTTACTACAAATCCAACCCGGGAGCAAATCATTTTCAATGAGGTTCATTGCCCGGAGAACTTCAGGTTGAGCAGTGAAATAGGTGAATTGCTGTATAAAAGCATGAAATATCTCAGAAAAGAAAAGATTCTTCATCAGGGATTTTACAAGCTGATCAACTGGACTTATACTGCTTCTGATCCATTGCATGATAGTATTACAAAGAATCTTAATAAATTTCTTGCTCAGGAAAAAGCACTGCTGAACGAAAAAGGGCAATATAAGGAAGTATCTGCTTTATGTTTGCCCGAACACGATTTGCTTAGAGATTTAGTTCATAAAAAAGAGATCTTCTCTTTGTGGTCAAGGTTTGATTTTTTACATGAAGATCTGTGCGAAAACGCTGACTTCATTCATTACCTCCGAAAGAACCACAAACTAAAAAATGCAGACATTGACACTCTGGCTTTTCATATTCGGCAACATGCCGAGTTTCTGAAAAAAAAGAAATTCGACGATCTGCATATTCTGTATAAGCTACTCTCAGAATTCCCAAAATACTGGGATTTGAAGCATGCCGACCGATATTATTCACTTCGTCACAGCCCGATAATTCCCAACTCAAAAAAAGAACTTAAACCGGCTTTTCACAGTGACGGCCGACCGGCCATTTTTCTGGGTGAAATAAAAGGAAATGTTCCGCTGGTACATCCCGACATTGCTTCAAACGCAGAAAACAGAAATTTCTTTGCAATGCTGGGCATACCTGAAGGCAGTCCCGGTTTGGCAGAAACCGAAAAACTCATTAAGGGGCTGCGAAATCATAATGCCAATCCAACACTATATAAGCTGTTCCTGTTATATTTCAACGGTAATTCAACGCTGAAAGAACGAATCAGAAGCATATTGGGGAAAACAAAATGCATTCGCACAATAGCCTCGCAAAATGGTGACAAGAACCTTTGCAAACCAACCGACGCTTACCTGCAAAATGAACAGCTTGAGAAATTTTTTGGTACTAAGAACACTCTTTTCGTCAGCAATGATTTGTACAAGTATTTTGATTCAAATGAAATTCCTGAAGAAGAATACATTAGTTTCTTAACCGATATAGGCGTTAATGCACTTCCACGAATTATTCCTCTGCAAAGCAGCATTAGCGACAGAAGAAAAAAAGAACTTCGGGCCGAGTTTGAAATACATCCCATTGTTAAAGAAACTGTTTATGACTTCACCATTGACGGGCTTGATGAATTCCTGAGCTTCCCAAGTTTTGAGGCATCAACTGCATTATGGTCACTTATGTGCAGCATGAGCGACGACTATTTCGAGGCTTATTATACTTTTGAATCTTATGTCAGGACAGAAACTGTTAAATTTCTCCCTGAGTTTATTGAAGTACTGAGAAAAAACGCCTTTTTCTATGACAAAAATCTGGATGTGCGCTATAGTGATGATTTAACTACCGACAGCATTCACGAGGCATATAAAAATAATACACCTGCCTGTCAGAAACTTTTTGGCCTTTTTGGAATTGATTCGGGTTTTAGGGCTGCCTTAAGTAATAAGGAAGAGCAACTTATCAATTATATCAGAAATAATGGGCTGGATCCGGGCGAGTTTCTGACTGGTATATCAGAAGAGGTCAATAATGAATTGTCAATTACATATTTTAAACCGGGAGATACACTTACATCGGAGGAGGTCGGTGCAAATCTGTCTGTGAGCCAGAATTTAATGCTGTCGTTACCTTTTAAAGAAGGATATTTCCCTGAGATCGAAGCACTCGAAAATCATTTGAGTGAAGCCACTTCAGAAATTAGAGAATACTTACTCAGACAGGTTTATGCAAAATCTCCGGGCATTCATATTGAGACAGAAAGTTACGGAATACTCAGAATTGTGGACGACTCTCAGTTTTTAAGCTATGCTTTTATCGCCAAAACTCTTCCGGGAGGGTATCTTATGGCTCATCCCAACCTGGAAAAATTGCTGGCAGAAAGACCTGACCGTAAAGACATCATACTTTACGTCCTTCAAAAGACATCCTGCAGAGTAGTTGAAGCAGAATATCTAGATAATTTTGTACGAAATAATATTGTGCTTTCGTTAAGAAGAATGAAATTTATACGCTGATGCAGAAAAAATTCTTCCAATCCCTAAGAGCACTTGTTCCCGATTACAGCTTCAAAAAATATCTGCTGGCTGTAAGTGGCGGAATAGATTCTATGGCCTTGTTGCATCTATTTCAGAATACGGAACTGGAGTTTTCTGTGGCTCACTGTAATTTTCAGCTACGAGGTAAAGAAAGTCTGCGCGATGAGAACTTTCTTACTGAATACTGCAAAGGTTTTGCCCTGAAACATTTCGTTCAAAGAAGTGACGCATCAGCATATGCTGAAGAGAAGCAAATCAGCATACAGGAGGCAGCGCGAGAAATCAGATATACATATTTTGCTGAACTGGCTAAGATGCATGGTTTCGATTATATTGTAACGGCTCATAATCGCGATGATGTATTGGAAAGTTTCTTCATCAATCTAAGCAGAAGTGCAGGAATTAAAGGGCTGTCCTCGATACCGGCGATAAACGGGAATATCATCAGGCCATTACTTGAAATACCCAGATCAGAAATTGATGCATATATTACAAAGAATAAGCTAAGCTTTATTGAAGACAGTTCAAACGCAGAAGACAAATATCTGAGAAACCGAATCAGGCATCATTTGCTGCCTTTGGCAGAAGAGGTAATGCCCGGTTTTGCTGAAGCTGCAAATAAGAGCATTGCCTTTTTGCGTAGTACAGCAGACAATCTTAATAAAGAAGTTGCAGCAAGGCTTCCGGAGTATATTATTGAAGATAATCCGCTGAAAATTGATTCAAAAAAGCTTCTTGCAGATCCGTTTTGTAAAGAGCTTCTATTGCATTTGATTCAGAAGTATCGTTTTCCCTCAGCCATTTTACCAGATGTTTGGGAGGCTCTCAAAAGTGATGAAAGCCGATATTTCTACGCAAATAAAATGCGAATAATCTCCAGGCAGGATGTTCTCCAGATTCTGCCTCAGAATATGGATGAAAAACAGGAGTTCCTTTTGCATGAAGATCTGAAAACAGATGATATTTTCTTTCTGTCTGAAGCATTTTTCAAAGTCATTAACAGCACCGGAGATATCGATTTGAATAAAAAAACACTCCAGTTGAATAAAAGCAAATTGGAATTTCCTTTGAGAATAAGACCCTGGAGAAGCGGCGACAAATTCAAACCTCTTGGCATGAGCGGACAGAAGAAAATCAGTGATTATCTGACCGATACAAAGCTAAATGCCACAGAAAAAGAGCAGGTATTTGTTGTAGTAAGCGGTCAAAAGATTGCAGCTGTTTTAGGGCTCGAAATAAGTGAAGATTTTGCCATAAGGAATTTCCCGGAGGAAGCGCTTATTTTGAAAATATCTAACTAATTGACTATTTTTGTAAACTCTTAAATAAGAACCTGATAAAAAATCTGAGAAATGAGTAAAGTGAGAATTCTTCTCGTATCTGTTTTCATGCTTGCAATCAGTGGGGTATTGCATGCGCAAATGGTAGAACCTGTTAAATGGTCGGTTAATGTGACAAAAGTTTCAGAAAAACAAGCCAATATCGTTTTTACCGCGAATATTGACCCCGACTGGCATCTTTATAGTCAGCACAATCCTCCGGGAGGTTCACGCCCCGCGGTTTTCTCATATGAATCTAATGATGCATACAGATTAATTGGAAAGCCATTAGAATGGCCAAAGTACATTATTGAGTACGATGATTTCTGGGAGAAAGACGAGTATTATTTCAAGAATACGGTAACATTTACACAACAGATTGAAATCTTAAAACAAGAAAAATTCACAGTAACAGGCGAAATAGATGCACAAGCATGTATCGAAGGCAGATGTACTGATGCACCATATGAGTTCAGTATTCCAATTGATGGCACTCAATACACACTCGAAGACGACCCATCAGACTCCCTGGTTGAAGACACTATACCAACTGATACTGCAGCTATAGATACTGCAAGCACCAATCCAACAGTCTCTTCAAACGATGATATGGATGAAAACGATATTGCCGGCTCATCACTCTGGACTATTTTTATTATTGCTTTTGTCAGTGGACTCATTGCCATTTTCACACCTTGTGTTCTTCCTATGATACCCATGACCGTTACTTTCTTCCTGAAAGGGTCGGATAATAAAGCAAAAGGTAGGCGCCAGGCATTTTTCTTTGGAGCAAGCATTATTGTCATTTTTACTGTGCTGGGATCAGGACTGTCAATAATATTCGGACCTACATTGTTTCAATGGCTTAGTACACACTGGTTGCCAAACATTATATTCTTCCTGATCTTCATGATATTTGCTTTCTCATTCTTTGGAATGTTTGAAATCAGAATGCCTTCAGGTTTGATTAATAAATCAGATCAGCAAGCCGATAAAGGCTGTCTATTCGGACCATTTTTCATGGCATTAACACTTGTACTCGTTTCATTTTCATGTACAGTTCCAATCATTGGCGCAGTTGTAGTTATGCTTTCTAATGGTGAATTTTTGCAACCTATTGTTGCCATGTTTGGCTTCGGGCTGGCATTTGCCGTACCGTTTACACTTTTTGCCCTTTTCCCGAGATGGTTAGGCAATTTGCCAAAATCA
>PKSX01000160.1 GCA_002869435.1 Marinilabiliales bacterium
AATCTTGGAGAGTGGGTGCATCATAAAACCTATGCGGTTTTTGATGGGGAAGTGAGTTTGGAGAAGTTTGAGATTTGAGGCGCAGATTGGCGCCGTTAAATTGAATTGACGGATTATCGCAGATAATTTGAATTACTATGGGTTTTGAAACCAACACTCACCTCGCCCCTTTCATCTAAAAAGTATTCAGATAAAAGAAAACTGCCTCAAGAGTGTGAGGCAGTTCCTGTTTTTGTGATTATGTTATGAGGGTTATAACGGCACAAATGTAGTTTCATTTGAATGACGATTGGTAGGTAATTTCCACAGGTAAAATATCCGTATATGTTGAAGATTTGGTATAAATTCTATCCATTAAATAATACAACTCTCTTCAAGTATGGACATAATAGAAAACTGTCTCATCAGTGTAAGGCAGTCCTTGTCTGTTTGATTATTCTATAATGGTTTCCATGGTATTTGACCTGCCATTCCTTATGGCAGTAGAAATCAAAGCAGACATAATGAATAGTTATTGCATTTGATCAAATGCCACAACTATTAATTGAATACATGCTCATTGCCAACTATTTTTGCAGCACACTAACTTCAAAAATATCATGAGAATTTCTAGCCTTGCTTTTGAAATCAAAAATTTACTTTGTGTATTCCTTTTCATATTTTTTTTTATAACTATACAAAGTAATTCATACGGGCAACCAGCTTTAAATGATGGTACTGAAAACTATGGTTGTGTATGGGGAGATCCTTGTCCTTTAGTAAAATATTTTGATTGTTCCGGAGCTACTGAGTCTATAACCGTTTTTAAAGGCACTCATATGGATATGTTCATGAATCCAAATGTGTTACAACAGATCGGGTTTATTGACAATAGTTTTGACCCCGGGAAAGTGAATCAAGCAGAGTTATATGTTGACGGGAACCTTTCAGGGGTTGATCTGAATGTTAGCAACGGCATATTGTTTTCTTCATTGAACATTCCATTACCTGCAGGAGTACCTGTAGATATTATGCTAGTATATGAAATCGATTGTAGTTCTGCGGGTTGTGAGGATTTTTTTGATGCTCAGCTCAATCCTGCGGACCTGGTTGGTGATAACCCAATAATGTTTGACATTAATTCGATTCATAAATCCTATTGGGCATTAAGCAGTTGTTTGGATAGTCTTGATTTCCTTGCAATAGGTGATAACATATCAGATATTGCAGATTCTGTTCAGATCATGGAAACATATTTAAGTGCTCAAATATATCCAAGAATAAAGATTGTTTCTCATTCTGAGGCTGATATCTCAAATGAATATGAAGTTATCTTAATTCGTGAGTCAATCTTTTACGACTTCCCGTCAACAGAAGTTGGCAGTATTGAAAACTATCTGAGTAATAATGGCCATGTTATGTGGTCAGGAGAAAGTGTGACCGCACTTAATAATCCATTGCCAACTCCTGATAGTGACTTTTTGGATGTTGTGTTTGATCTGTATGGAGTAACAACAAACTTTGCCCTGTATTGGGATAACCTTGGCACAAGCAATGTTCACTCCGGAGGAGGACCTGGCGGGATTAGTAATGATATGACTTCAGCAAATAACTCTTCAAGTTTATGGGTGCTTTCTTGCTTGCCTGTTGAAAACAGAGTTTTTGACATTAATGGTACTTCAGATTCAACACACATAGCATTGTTCCCATCAAGGCCTTCAAACACAGGTGTTGGCACACTGGTTTTTGCAGGAGAGCGTGGAAATTTTTATTGTAAAAACAGTGGGTCAATGGACACGGATCTGTTATTAAATATAGCAAAGATGCATAAAACACTCCTTTTTGGTAATGCAGCTGATATTGCAAATATGAACACATGGAGTTCTGCTGCAGAAAAAACAAATTGTGGGACCCTGCCAATAGAATTAATCTCATTTGCGGGAATGTGCAATACTAAGAAACAGACCTGCTTAAACTGGTCAACAGCTGCAGAAATTAATAATGATTTCTTCACAGTTGAAAGAAGTTCTGATGCAATACAGTGGGAAGATATTGCCAATATTTCCGGAGCAGGAAACAGTAATACTGTTCAGAACTATTCATTTACAGATAAGAATGCAACTGAAGAGAAATACTTTTATCGACTAAAACAAACCGATTTCGATGGCCAGTATTCTTATTCTGATGTTATTCTTGTTGAAAATTGTGATAATAATTGTAACAACATAAATGTATATCCAAATCCCGTGAAAGAAGACTTATATCTAGAAACATCATGTTTAGAAGAAGGGAATGTGAGCATTAAGATATATAACACCTATGGAGAAATGAAGATATTCGAGGAATCACATGTGATTAGAGATTATAACAGAATCAGAATAGATGTGTCAGAATTAGATCCAGGATTATACTTATTGCTTTTTGAGAATGACGATGTTTTTGAAGAGATAAAGTTCATAAAAACAGATCAAGACAACTAGCTTTCTTTGAGTCATTTTCTATAATCCAAGTGCAAAATTTCTTTTTTTGTAACTTGCGTTAAAATTGTAGCATACTACTAATATCATGAGTGTGATACAAAGAAAACATGTTTGATTTCTTTATGGTATTTCGAACCTACATTATTTTCATCTCCCTTTTTTTCGGGAGTTTGATCTCTGCATCAGGACAGACAGATAGTATCATACATTCACATTATAATTTTGCGAACAACCAAGACCTTGAGTTGTTGAGAAATATTGCGGAGACATATCGCTCTGAGTTAGACAGTAATAAAGTGCATTCTGCAAATATTACAAGCTTTGTAGCGAGGATCATGACTAACAGACCATTGGCGTCAAAGCTGCTTCAGGAATCCGGAACACAATATTTCAATCAAGAAAACTATATTGAAGCATTGAAGTGTTTTAAGCTATCATTAAGCATCTTAGGAGATAATAAAGAGTATTCATTTGTTGCAAGCACCTACAATCAAATAGGTAAGTCATACAGAATGCTTGGGTCATATGATGAAAGTCTTGAATATATTTACAAGTCACTAAAACTATACGAAAAACTCTATGTTAAGTATAATAAAACAACTTACAAAGAGGGTATAGCAGCCTCATTAATGGATATTGGAAATATTCATTATAACCTGAAAGCATATAATATTGCTATTATCTATTATAAAAAATCTTTACTCATATATAAAGAACTGTTTAATCATAACCATGAAGAAAAGTATAAAATTATTACTGCATATTTGTTGAGCAATATTGGAGTGATGTATAAAAACATGGGTGAGCATTTTCAGGCATTGAAGTATTATGATAAGTCCTCGAAAATATTCACAGAAACAAATCATAAGATCGGACTTGCCGGAGTGTTTGATAACATCGGGATGGTAAACTTAGAGTTGAAAAACTATGATAAAGCACTAAGGTATCTTTATAAATCATTAGAGTTATGGGAGGACATTGATGTTAAATCAAGCATCTCGAATACATTGCTCAATATAGGCCAGGTGCAAATTAAAAAAGGTCAATATGAAGATGCCTTCAACTCCTTTGAGCAAAGCCTTTCTTTGGCAGAAGAAATTGGTGCAAACTCCATTTGTATTGAGAATTATAAATACCTTCATGAATTATACTTCAAGAAAAAAGACTTTGAAAAAGCATATACTTATCATCACCTGTATTCCACGATGAAAGACAGCGTTTATAATCTGGAAAGTACAAACAAAATTGCCGAAATTCAAATCAGCTATAATATTGAAAAGAAAGAACATGAGATAGAACTACAAAAGGCAAAAATGAAAGCACAAAAGAAACAAATTGTTTTAATCAGTTGTATTTCAATTATTGTTTTAATCTTTTCGATAGTATTTTTCATCCAAAAAGTGAAGCAAAAAACGGCGAACAAAGATCTTGTTAAAAGAAACTTAGATATTGTTGAATCTGAAAAACGTCTTATTAATATAAAGAAAGATCAGGAAATACTTATTAAGGCATTAAAAGATAAAAACGTATCAATAGAACCCCCTAAACTTTCCCAAAACAGGAGTGGTTATATATTGCCTGAATCTCACAAACAGGAATTAATAGATAAAATAGTTTATTTATTTGAAGAGGAGAAGATTTACACTCAAAAAGACATTACATCAGATAAACTTTGTAAGATGCTAAACACAAATCGCACCTATGCTTCTAAAGTAATAAATGAGTATTTTAATAAGAGCTTTAGTGATCTCCTGAATGAATATCGTGTTAAAGAAGCAAGGCGTTTGCTAAGCGATTTTCAACACAAGAATTACTCTATAGAGGGTATCGCTGAACTTGTCGGTTTTTCTTCCCCGGCAACTTTCTACAGAGCGTTTAAAAAATTTGTAGGTGTTACAACTAGTTTTTACATTAAATCACTCGAATCTAAGAGGTCTTAATGCATAATAATGCGAATAAAAGGATTCTTCTTGTATTTAGTTATATTGATTTGTGACATCAATGTTTCTTAAAAGCTTTATTATGTTTTTTTGAGAAAACCTGCCCTGCTGAACGAATGAATATCAGCTATTAAAAAGAAAAACTGCCTCGAGGGAATGAGGCAGTTCCTGTTTTTGTGATTATGTTATGAGGGTTAATAACAATGCAAATGTAAAATCTGCAGGAGAACAAATACTAGGTTATTTCCCTAAGGATTATTTCAGTAAATAATGAAGGGTTATGACATAACGTTTTTTTTTCTAACATACATCTCTGTTCTTTTCAAGTATA
>PKSX01000079.1 GCA_002869435.1 Marinilabiliales bacterium
CAAAACCCGATATGAAAGAGCTCAGGAATTGCTAAAAAAAGCACAAACCGAAGAAGATCTGATCCAAATTCTCCGCGACCGCAATAATGCCGAAAACGGTATTTCAATCTGTCGTACCGAAAAAGAACTGGAGTGTTTTACTCATTCGGCTTTTGTTTTTAACTGCGCAGAGGCAAAGGCATTGTATTGTCAGGGAGATTTGCTGGAGAATGAGTTTGGGGTGTATCGGTTTTAGGAGTTAGACTCCCGCAGATAGCGCTGATCTCGCGGAAATTACATTTCAAATTTTATCGTAAGATTTCCTGACTCACATTCATTATAAACAGCAATATTCCATTGAAAAAGGAAATATACTATCAATGGTTCCTTTTCCAAGGGTACATTAATGAAGCCATCTTTGAGATATCGTTTTTGAAAGTATTCCTTTCCCTTCTCTGCAGTT
The DNA here is from genome assembly GCA_002869435.1 of Marinilabiliales bacterium. GTDB lineage: Bacteria > Bacteroidota > Bacteroidia > Bacteroidales > DTU049 > BM518. The sequence goes on from PKSX01000079.1 coordinate 443, forward strand.
TCAACAATATCGGGATAGAAATTTATCTCCAGATAATTAAGTCGCTTCTTCCTCGAATAGTCATTTGCGTTATACTTGTATGTAACAGTCCCATTTAAAAAGCCAACGGCATAAGCAAAATAATCCTTTTCGTTCGTTATCTCATTTAAAAGAACGAAACGGTAAAAGTCACTATTCTGAACAATAACCCATGTCTCTGTTCCATCAAGATCCAGCTTCATTGGAAAATAGGGTGAAGCAGTTGACATATCTGAAACCACTGCTGAATAAAAATCGTATTGGGCTTTCATTGAAATACTCAACGTTAATAACACTGTATAGAAAAAGAGTCTTTTCATATTATAATTCAATGTGTAATGATTTCATATTTTCGGATATTGTAAATTTCTTTTCAATTGTGTCATTTGATATAACGACAATCTTCAAAATTATCGGTTCTGTCTTTTTCAGTTTCACTTCATAGTGTTCATCTGTTAGCTCTCCAAAGTTTAAATACAGTCTTTTTGTTTTGCTATCTTTTATACTCTTGCATAAATGAAATCGTTTACTTGTTTCTTTTGAAAATAGAAGTATACTTTCATCATCCAGTAGTTGATACAATTCTATTTCATAGTTTTTCTCAGCATCATTTTGTACTACTGCAAGAGTCTGTGCAGCATAGTAACAAGTAACAGCCATCAATGGCAAAACAATAATTATTAAAATAAACAGATATACTTTTCTCATCTCATCATTTTTCACAATAAATATACAAAATCCCCGAAAAAGAAAAATAATGTCATCCTGAGCCCGTCGAAGGGCGACATTATTTTTCCCTTAGTATTGCGTTTCCCGCTGATTTTTAGTAATTTCGGTGTCGCAAATATGATTAGTTTTTAGTCGGCCAGACAAGAACAAAAACAATGGAATCCAGCCTTAAACTATACTACTACACCGGCACCGGCAATACATTGCGGGTGGTGAAACATTTGGCAGAACTTGCCGCTGAACAGAAAATGGAATCGGAATGGGTTCCTGTGGATCGCCTGAAAAAAGCCGATCTTGAAAAACCGTCAGACATCAGCCTGACCGGCATCTGCTACCCCACTCACGGTTTCAACGCACCATGGCATATCATTAAATTCTGCTTTCGACTGCCGAGAAAAAGAAAAGCGGGTGTGTTTCTGCTCAACAACAGAGGCGGTTCCAAAATCGGAAAATATCGTTTGCCCGGCATATCGGGAATTGCCTTACTCTTACCAGCTCTAATTCTTTTTCTACGCGGGTTCAAAATAAGAGGCTTATGCAGTGCAGACCCGGCATCAAACTGGCTGAGTATTCACCCGCCATGGAAGCCAAAACAAGCCTCTTATATAATGGAAAGAGCCTTAAAGCAAAGCAGCACATTTTTTAATAAATTAGTAAATAAACGATGCGTGGTCAGAACCGGAATCATCCTTACCTGGCCAATCGACATGGCTATTTCATGGATCAGTGTTTTGTATTTTCTCAAAGGGCGTTTTCTATTAGCCAAAATGTATATGGCCGGCCATAAATGCACCTCCTGCGGCTTGTGTGAAAAGCAATGTCCTGTGGGCGCCATAAAAATGGTGAATAAAAAACCTTATTGGACTTTTGACTGCGAAAGTTGTATGAGATGCATGAATATTTGTCCCGAAAAATGCATACAGGCCTCACATTCCATTTTTGGAGTATTGCTGGCTGCAGTTGTTGCAAGCGGCATTACCGTGCTTCTTTCAGATATTACGGGTTTTGGCGATTTTCTGGAATCAAACCGCGAGCAATTCGGAGCAGTACTCAGCTATTGCATTAACTTCGTTTTTCAACTGGCAATTTTCTTTCCGGTCTTGTTTTTCGCCTACGGCTTTATTCATTATCTCATGCTGATCAAACCGTTCAGGTATTTATTTGAATACACATCGCTTACAAAATACTGGGGCCATTATCTTGCGCCGGAAGTGGAGAGAAAGGATCTGCAACCGAGAAAACAGCAAAACCGTAGAGACGTATAGCATACGTCTCATAATATCGAGAAGAATTCTATTCGTCTCTAAATAAGTATTCGACAATTTTTCATATTAATAAAATCAAACGCCGACTTCCCTTCGTCTGCGCACAGGGCAAGCTGCTCAGACTGACATTTGATTTTATTGAATCACAATCTCCCTGTTCACAACACCATCAGCATATTGAATTTGCATCATATACACTCCGGCATCCAATCCCGAAACATCAATCTGCAATGAACCATACATTTCATTAGCATGCTGCAGAACAAGCTGTCCGGTGGTGTTAAAGACATAAATTGTTACGTCTTGCCCGTTAAGATCAGCCGAATTAATGGTAAGCATTTCCGAAACCGGATTTGGGTACAAACTGAGTTCAATCTCAGGTTCATCAATCGATGATCCGCCATTTACCGTAAATGTATATACTGAATAAATCCCCCATGGCTGCCCAACGGCGATCTGCGCGTATTCGTAATAATGAACTGTATAATCCCAGGTTTGGTAGCAAGCGTAATAATTTGTGCCCGCTTCCTGCTTATATCCAATCAATGTAATGAAATGGTCAGTAAAACCATCATCATCGGTATCTACCAGCGCCATCATGGGCTTATTGGCATCCATTTGCGCCATAAACGAAGCAAAACTGAAACTGGCAAACGCGTAATACTGGCAGGTACCCGTATACGGTGTTTCATTCGACAGAAACTGCGTATGCGCATTAATGATATCTGAACTCCAGCTCCAGCCATAATAATTCCCTTCAAAACTTTGAGATGTAGCCATATAGTCGGCTATACAATTATCGGTATGCTCATCACCCGTGGGCAATTCCGACAAATCATTAATGAGATTAGGGTAATAATCGAGTGGAAGAGAATAATCATTATAATGTTCGGTTGAAGCAATAGCTTGTTGCACGGCCGGGGTTTGGGTCGCAGAGGAACCCGGGAAAATTTCGGGTAACCCATGCTCATCATAATACCCCAGCACCATTCCCAAAGCCGTGGGACCACAACCATAACGCCAGTAATATGCAGGAACTCCGGCAATAAGGTATTGCGCCTGAATGTCTGTGGAGTTCTTGGTTACATGTCCGATTAAATCTATTCCCGCAGGCGGAATTTCACCGGTGGTACTTTGCTGAGCCGAAACAGCAAGAGTCTGAGCAAGGGCAAGAAGGGAGATAAGGATATATTTTTTCATTGAATTTCTTTTTGTAAAGATACGGAATGAAGTTAAATTGGAAAAGTAATATTGAAAAACTTAGAAGTTATTTATGTTTTATTTCTTGTCTCAAACCCTTGGGCCTCTCAGTGATTTTTAGTATTTTAGGTCTTGCAAAAATGATTAGTTTTTCGTCGGTGAAAACAAACCAGTCCTACATCTTCGGGCATCTGGCAAAAAGAAAAACCCTGTTCCATCGTCCCGAAGGATGAGGGTCATGGAACAGAAACAAACAAGCCTTTGCGTAACCTTGACATGATCCTCCTATCGTCGGAACGATGTCAAGGGATTTACCTTTTTGGTACCTTCTGCAGGAATAGAAAAAAATCCCCGCTAAAACTAAGGGCAGCAGAGCACAATTCCAAAACCGGATACATATTACTTCTTACTTTTCTCCTTTTTCAATTTAACTTTATCTTTGACAAGTGAATCTCATCGACACACAATATATCATCAGCCATAAGGCCCAGGAAAACGGCTTTTCTCATATTGGTTTTAGCAAAGCCGTAGAAACCGACCAACAATTTCAGCGGCATTTCGATTTATGGCTCGAAAACCAGAATCAAGCTTATATGGATTATCTGGAACGCAATAAAGACAAGCGTTTCGATCCGCGAAAGCTGCACGAAGGAACACAAAGCATAATCACCCTGCTTTATCCGTACGAGAAAGCCGAACAACCCGATGAGTGCAAAATTGCATCTTATGCTCATGGTGAGGATTATCACACCTTTCTTCGAAAAAAAATAAAACCGGTGCTTGATTTAATCATGGACATTGAGCCTTATCACACACCTCGCTTCTTTGTAGATTCTGCTCCCGTTGCCGATCGCTACTGGGCATGGAAAAACGGATTGGGTTTTATCGGCAAAAACGGATTTCTGATCCACCCCGAAAACGGCAGCCGCTTTTTCATCGGGCATATTTTTACGGCACTGGAATTCTGGGAGCATAATGAAACGCATATCAATCAGGCCTGCGGCTCATGTACAAAATGTATTGAAGCATGTCCGACCCAAGCCATTGATCCGCAAAA
>PKSX01000250.1 GCA_002869435.1 Marinilabiliales bacterium
AAGAAAGGGACGGAATTGAACTATATTCTTGATGTTGCAGCCGAATCATTTGCCGAGAAAAATGTGGCCGATGTTTTTGCATCTGCAAAAAGCGTATTTGTAAATGCAGTAATGGGTTTTACCCCGCATTTTAATGAAGGCACCATTGCTCTTGATGAGTTGATTGACCAAAACAGGAGCGCTTCTAAACTTTATGGAGGAGGTGATACAATGCAGGAACTGAAAAGGTTACTGCCAGGTCTTTATATTATGGCCATTGACAATCCGATGTACTATATTTTTACCGGTGGAGGTGCGGTGCTGAAAGCTATTGAAAATGGAACGGCCATGGGATTGGAACCAATTAATGCTCTTGTGAAAAAGTCTGAGCAAGATAATTAACAATAAAATAACACATTTTTTTATATGTAGATAATAAGGATTTAAGCTATTAATATCGCTTTTATATCAATTGTTATTTCGTAAAACCTCCTTTTTATACCTTTTATTAGTGGAATTAAGCAACTAATATATGTTAAATTTTGTATTATTGTAAGTTATACACATTAATACGCACCGTTATGAGGAAGTTTTTATTATGGAGTGTTTTCTTTTTTGCCTTACTGTCTTGGGGAGAAATGAATGCACAAAACAACACATCAGTGGTTGAAAGTAATTCAGTAGTACTTTATCCAACATCATTTAATGTAACCCCGCCTTTACGGGATCTCATTGAAAATGAGCCGGTTCCCCTGCCTTATGCAAATGAAGAGGATGCATGGGAGTCGCCAGACCGGCAGCACAGGCCGCACCAAACCTTTTTGTATACGGTTGCTGATGGTCCACAATACGGAAATGATTCTGCAATTATTCAAACCACAATGGGTCCACGGGACATTTCAAACCGTGCTCCCCTTCAGAGTTGGCAGGGAGCATATTGTTCATCATATCCACCCGACCCAACAGGTGCAGTAAGTGCAAATCACTATATTCAAAGTGTTAATGCCACGCCCATTACAATTTATAATAAAACTGGAACCCAATTGGCTCAGTTCCAGCTGGGGACGTTGTTTGGCAGTGGTAATGCCGGAGACCCGATTGTAATGTATGATAAGTTTGCCGATCGCTGGTTTCTGAGTCAGTTTGGAATGTCTAATGAAATATTCATTGCCATTTCTCAAACCAATGACCCTCTGGGTTCATATTATACATACACTTATGTTTCCCCTCAGTTTCCCGATTACCTGAAGTTTTCAATTTGGGGAGACGGGTATTATATGACATCAAATCAGGGAACGGATAAGGTCTATGTTTTTGAACGTGATGAAATGCTTGTTGGTAATGGTTCTGCCAGAGGTATTTTTACAACCTTTTCAACTGGAAGCGTTTCAGCATTTTATGTTCCATTGCCTGTAGATGCTGCCGATGATGTTGCTTTGCCCGCACCGGGAACCCCTCTTCCTTTCATGTCATATTATGATAATGCATGGGGCGGAGGAACCGATGGAATTAAAATCTGGGAAATGACTACTGACTGGGGAGCAGGGACTGCAACCATTACAGGGCCAACCCAGGTGAATACCGGTAGTTTTGATGCCTCATACGATTCAGGATGGGATGATGTTCCTCAACCGGGGACCAGTCAAATGCTTGATGGTATTGGGGGTGTATTAATGTACAGAGCTCCCATGCGTTCTTGGTCAGGATATAATAGCGTTGTACTAAGCTGGGGAGTGCTCATCTCAAATTCCCCGCGTCAACGTGCTATTTATTGGTGTGAGTTACGTCAGAATCAAAGTACAGGCGTATGGAGTTTGTATCAGGAAGGAATATATAATCCCGATTCTGATACCCGGTGGATGAGTTCTATGGCAATGGATGATAATGGAAGCATTGCACTTTGTTATGCCAAATCTTCCACTTCCACCTATCCCGGATTATATTATACAGGTCGTTTGGCAGGTGATCCCCTGGGTCAGATGACATTTGGAGAAACCGAAGTCATTGCGGGAACAGCATCACAATCTGGCATTAACCGTTATGGCGACTATGCGCATACTTCTCTTGATCCCGACGGTGTTACTTTCTGGCATACCGGTGAATATATTACAGGATCTTCAGGTCAGGAATCACGTGTATATGCTTTCCAGCTTCCTGCAGGTCCACTTCCTCCCAATGCAAACTTTGTAGTTGATAACCAAGCTCCTTTCTGTTCTTATGATGTTCAGTTCACAGACTGGTCAACTAATGTACCAACCTCATGGGACTGGGATTTTGGTGACGGAAACACAAGTACACTGCAAAATCCTTCTCACACATATGCTGCAAACGGAACATATACGGTTCAATTAACAGCAACAAATGGTGAAGGAAGTGATACTGAGATTAAAACTTCTTATGTAACCATCAATGTTGCCGAAGAACCTGTTGGTACTGACGGCGAACGTTGTGGAACCGGTACGGTTGATCTTTCTGCCGCCGGAACCAATACATTAAACTGGTACGATGCCATTACCGGAGGAACGTTATTGGGTACAGGCTCTAGTTTCACTACACCAAGCATTTCTGCGACCACAACATATTATGTCGAAAATGTAATTACCGAAGCTACTCAAAATGTTGGTCCAACAGTTGCCGGAAGTTCTACTAATACTTCAACATATTTAACTTTTACTGTGGAAAGAGATATGACATTAGTATCAGTTGATGCCAGGCGTCAAAATAATGGTTCTGTAACAATTGAACTTCAGGATAACACTGGTGCGACGCTTCAAAGTTACACTGCTACTATCGGAAATAGTGTTACTACGGTTCCTCTAGGCTGGACCATACCTGCAGGAACTGATTACAGATTATATACTCCTGCCAGTTCCAGGTTATATTATATTAGCGGAGCATCTTACCCGTATTCAATTTCAGGGCTGGTGAGCATTACTGGAAACAGTGCAGGTTCAAATTTTTATACTTCCTATTTTAACTGGGTTGTTCAGGGATCTGGTTGTTCTAGTAACCGCGTACCGGTTACTGCAACAGTAAATACAGCTGTTACTCCTTCTGTATCAATTTCTGCATCCGCTACAGCAATTTGTGCCGGCGATAATGTTTCATTTACAGCAACCCCGGCCAATGGAGGTACACCAACCTATCAGTGGTATGTAAATGCTACTCCTTCTGGTACAGGTGCAACATTTGCTTCCACAACATTAAACGATGGGGACGTAGTAACCTGCGAAATGACTTCAACAGAATTTTGTGCAGTACCTAATCCGGTAACTTCCAATTCAGTAAACGTGACGGTTAATTCCGCTCTTACTCCTTCGGTTACGGTATCTGCATCAGCCACTACTATATGTGCTGGCGAAAATGTTACTTTCACACCAACTCCGGTTAATGGAGGTGGCTCACCTGCATATCAGTGGTATGTTAATGGAACGCCTTCCGGAACAGGTTCAACTTTCTCAAGTACAGCTTTGAGTGATGGAGACCAGGTTACAGTTGAGTTAACTTCAAGTGAGTCTTGTGCTTCACCAATAACAGCCACTTCGTCACCTGTAACCATGACAGTGAATTCATCAGTTGTTCCGGCTGTAAGTGTTTCTGCAACAGCAACTACAATCTGTGCTGGCACCAATGTTACCTTTACTCCAACTCCAACCAATGGAGGAACACCATCTTACCAATGGTTTGTAAACGGAACTCCATCGGGAACAGGTGCAACGTATTCAAGCAGTGGACTTAATGATGGAGATCAGGTAACTGTTGAAATGACTTCTTCTGAAGCTTGTGCTTCACCTACTACAGCGACATCAACTCCAATTACCATGACTGTAAATGCTACACTGGTACCTTCGGTGACCGTTGCAGCATCTGCTACAACCATATGTGCAGGAACCAATGTTACTTTTACCCCAACTCCAACTAATGGCGGAACACCTTCATACCAGTGGTATGTAAATGCTACTCCTGCAGGCACAGGAAGTACGTATTCAAGTACTGCATTGAATGATGGTGATCAGATTACGGTCGAAATGACCTCAAGTGAGACCTGTGCTTCACCTACTACTGCCACTTCCACTGCGATCACTATGAATGTTAATCCGATTTTGACACCCTCAGTATCAGTTACAGCAACAGCTACAACAATTTGTACCGGAACAAATGTGACGTTTACTCCAACCCCAACCAATGGTGGAACACCATCATACCAGTGGTACGTAAATGCTGTTCCGGCAGGTACCGGAAGTACATATTCAAGCAATACATTAAATGATGGAGATCAGGTCACTGTTGAAATGACTTCGAGTGAAACCTGTGCATCTCCTTCTAATGCTACATCATCTCCAATTATCATGACTGTAAATTCTACAGTGGTGCCTTCGGTTACTGTTGCAGCATCAGCCACAACCATATGTGCAGGAACCAATGTGACTTTTACTCCGACACCGACTAATGGCGGAACTCCTTCTTACCAGTGGTATGTAAATGCCACCCCTGCCGGCACCGGGGCCACATATTCAAGTACAACGTTGAATGATGGCGATCAGGTAACTGTAGAAATGACTTCAAGTGAAACCTGCGCTTCACCCACAACAGCCACGTCTGTACCGGTTACCATGACAGTAAATGCCACAGTGGTGCCTTCAGTAACTGTTGCGGCATCAGCCACAACCATATGTGCAGGAACCAATGTGACTTTTACTCCGACACCGACTAATGGA
>PKSX01000002.1 GCA_002869435.1 Marinilabiliales bacterium
ATTTTGAATGGTGGGAGTATATAAAGCGCCCGTTGCCGAAGTTCGCCGAAATGGAAGACTTGCAAAAGCGGATGCAAACGGCAGAGGATATTGCATTTATGTCTTCAACTTCCAGCGACGTGGAATACCTGGATAATAAAATTTCACGCACCGGAGTGGCAGGTATATCAGAAGATTACAATAAAGTTTTTGTTTTTGATATTGCCCAGGGTAGATATTTTAGCTCAAGTGAGTTTAATAATGGTGTCCCGGTTTGTATTATTGGTGCAGCTGTAGCTAAAAACCTGTTTTTTCAAACCGACCCTATTGGCAGAAGTGTTAAGCTGCTGAACCGCAAAGTTCAGGTTGTGGGTGTAATTAAAGAAGAAGGCACCAATAATTTCGGGCAAAGCAATGATGAGCTCGTTCTTGTACCATATAGTTTTCTTGCCAAAATAATTGATACTGAGAATGATTTTGCTGATTCCTTTATGGCCATTCGCGGAAAAGAAGGTATACCCAATGAGGAAATGATATACGAAATAACGGGAATCATGAGAACCTTGCGTCATTTGAAACCTTCTGCGAAAGACGATTTTTCTATTAATGAACCATCAATGCTAACGGAAGGACTTTCCGGCGTGTTTTCTGTATTGAAGATTGTGGGTTGGATTATTGGGGGCTTTTCTCTTCTGGTTGGCGGCTTTGGTATAGCCAATATTATGTTTGTATCAGTGAAAGAACGAACAAGTATTATTGGGATACAAAAATCGCTGGGCGCCAAAAATTCTTTTATACTCTTTCAGTTTTTGATTGAGGCCGTATTTCTAAGCATTTTCGGTGGCCTGTTGGGGTTATTCCTTGTTTGGCTGGCCTCACTTGCTGCAACTTATATGGCCGATTTTGCACTATCATTAACCACAGGAAATATTATTCTTGGGATTTCCGTATCGGCATTTATAGGACTTGTTGCCGGCATGATTCCTGCATATAGTGCTTCAAGACTAGACCCTGTTGAAGCCATACGACAAAACTAATCTTATGAAGAAGATTCTTGGAATATTATTTTTAGTAATGCTAATTGCAGCAGCCTGTTCGAAAAAGACATTTGAATTGCAATCGGCAACAAGCAAACATTTTGGCGGAGGAACAATTCTTAGCGGAACAGGAACCGTATACACTTTTGAACTGAAAGCATTTAATTCATGGGAAAAGTTAAAAGTGGACTCTGTTTATGTCGGAAATCGATGTTTCACAGATATATCAATGTATACCAAAGGGTCGCCTCCGGGTACCAGAGCATATTTTGAAAAGGGAGATTTATTGGTTATCTCCGTAACACATTCCAAACGCCCGCTTACCACCCGCGATCATCCGCCTAAAATTATTGATGGAGAGTTTAAGGAAAACGGAATTCCATCGACGCGAAGCCTGAATGGGGCTAAAGCGCTCATTATTGTAAGCATGAAAAATAAATTCTTTGAAATCCCCGTTCCCGATTTCACCATCCTTAAGCCTGAAATGCGACCGTAACTATTAACTGAAATTTTGTCAGTTTTTCTTTCTTTTTTTTGGCAGAATTATGTAATTTAGCCATTCATTTCTGCTATAGTATTATTTATGAGTGATATTCAAAGTATAAAGCAAAGGTTTGGCATTATTGGTCTTTCTCCGCAACTAGACCGGGCTATTGATATTGCACGGCAGGTTGCTCCAACTGATTTAACGGTACTTATTACCGGAGAAAGCGGGACGGGTAAAGAAATATTTCCTAAAATTATTCATCATTTCAGCAGCCGCAAACACGGTCCTTTTATTGCCGTGAACTGTGGTGCTATTCCCGAAGGCACTATCGACAGTGAACTTTTCGGACATGAAAAAGGATCTTTTACCGGTGCACACGAAGCACGTAAAGGATATTTCGAAGTTGTAAACGGTGGAACGATTTTTCTGGACGAAGTTGCAGAGCTCCCTTTATCAACACAGGTTCGGTTATTACGTGTGCTAGAAAGCGGCGAGTTTATGCGTGTTGGTTCATCTAAAGTGATAAAAACAGATGTCAGGGTTGTAGCTGCAACCAATGTTAACCTTACTGAAGCCATAGCCAACGGAAAGTTTCGTGAAGATCTTTATTACAGACTCAACACTGTTCCGGTTCCCATTCCTCCTCTTCGCCAGAGAAAAGAAGACATTATCCTGCTTTTTAGAAAATTTGTCACTGATGTTGCTGAAAAATACCGTATGCCTGTGCTGGAACTCACAGAAGAAGCCACGCATATGCTGAAATCCTACAGATGGAGTGGAAATGTTAGGCAACTGAAAAATATTGCAGAGCAGATTTCAATTATTGAACAAAACAGAATGGTTACACCCGAAGTGCTTCAAAAGTATCTGCAGGATCAGGGAACAACTGAGCTCCCTGTGTTATACAAGCAATTTGGCGGTAACGAAGGCCTTACCGAACGAGAATTACTCTATAAAGTCCTTTTCGATATGAAAAAGGATGTAACGGAAATGAAAAAACTTGTAGCGGAAATAATCTCTGCCACCGGCATTAATCCGGCCGATGTGGGAGCCTCTGATCATTCGCTAAACGAAATCAGACCATACGATAAAGATATTCCTTACTATCAGGAACCTAAATACGAAAAGGAAGTTATACGCGTTGATAATGATGATGTTCAGGACAAAGAAGATTTGCCCATAGATTATCATGAAGAGATAGAAGAAACCCTTTCTCTGGAAAAGAAAGAAAAAGAAATGATCATCAGGGCGCTGGAAAAACATGGTGGCCGAAGGAAAAATGCTGCTGCTGAATTGGGAATTTCAGAACGCACTTTATATCGTAAAATTAAGGAATACGAGATTACACAATAATGAAAAAGCTTCTCATCATACTGATTATTGCTGTTGTAAACAGCTCCTGCCTGAGGGTCACTTTCTCCGGAGCTTCCATTCACCCGGAAGCAAAAACCTTCTCAGTTCAGTATTTTGAAAACAATGCTTCACTGGTAATGCCAACACTGAGTCAGACTATTACAGAGCAGCTTCGTGATAAAATAATGGGGCAAACCCAGTTGAGTATGGTTCGTTCGGGTGGCGATATGGCATTTGAAGGTGAGATAACCGGTTATACTTTGCAGCCGGTGGCCATCCAAAGTGGCGAAACAGCAGCCCTTACACAGCTAACCATCACCATTTCTGTCAGGTTTTTTAATCGGCTGGATGAAGAAAAGAATTTTGAAAGTCGATTCAGCCGCTATCAGCAGTTTTCAAGCAGTGCCAATTTTGCCAGCCTCGAGCAGGGCCTGGTAGAAGAAATTGTGGAAGAACTGGTAGAGGATATTTTCAATAAAGCATTTGTAAACTGGTAAATCAACAGCTATGAAAGCATTCAATGAGCAAATGGATTATGCGGAATTAAAAAGACTCACGGAAGAATTTCCTTTTTCCGCACATCTTCAGATTAAAAAACTGGAGTATGAAAAAGGTCATTTTCCGGATTTATTTGCCACGAACCTGAAACAGGCTGCATTTCGGGTTCCCGACAGAGTTATGCTGTATGACCGGCTAAATAACACAGATCAAACACCTGACTGGAAAGAGGTTTTTAAAGACGTTAATATTAAAACAAAAGAAGAAAAACCGGATATTGAAGATTCTGCAAACGAGGAAATTCCGCAAACACCAGCTGAAGACGTAAAGCCTGTTGAAGAAATCGCTTATAAAGAATCAAAAGACCCTTCCGATCTTGTTGCAGGGCTGCTTTCTGGTCGAAAAAAAGAGGTGACAGTAGCTGTAGAAAAAGATGAACCAGAGTCTGAGATAGAAGACACTCCACCGGTTGAAGATTCCACCCCGCCACCTGTTATTGAAGAACCGGCTAAAGAAGTTATTCCTCCTCCAATTGAAAATATTACTCCTTCGACTAAAGAAAAACCTGAAGAGGAAAAACCCGAACACGAAGAAACTCCCCTTCCGATACCGGAGACTGAAAACATAGTGCCACCTGTATCAGAAGAAGCTCCGCCACCGTTACCGGAAGCTAAATTAGAGGAAGTTCCTCCAATTCCTGAAGAAACTACTCCACCACCGGTTCCGCAAGAAGAACTTAAAACGGAAACAGAACAAACACCGCCGCCAATAGAAGACACCAAAGAGGAAGAAGAGCCTGTTGATGAAGACCCACCGGTTATTGAAGTGAAAAAAGAAGAGCCTCCTGTTGCGGATGAAAAGCCGGCGAAAAAAGAAGAACCAGTTGACGCCGCTGAAGTCTTAAGACAGCGTTTGGCAGAATTGAGCGGAGGCAGCCAAAAAGAAGAGCCGGCCAGCGATCAGAATAAGATAATTGATGAATTTATTGAAAAAGATCCGAAGCTGAATTTGAACAGAGAAAAGGAAAACGATAGGGATTTAAGTGAAGATAGCACCAAAGACAATACAGAAGTTATTTCAGAAACTCTGGCAGAAATATATCTGAATCAGGGAAATAAAGATAAAGCCATAGACGTTTATGAGAAATTAAGTTTGGCTAATCCGGAAAAAAGTGCTTACTTTGCAGCCCAAATTGAAAAAATTAAAGAAAAATAACCATGGGATTTTACGTGTTTTTAGTGGTACTGATGGTCATTGTCTGTGTTTTACTCGGACTTATTGTACTGGTACAGAATTCTAAAGGTGGCGGTCTGGTTGCAGGCATGCAGTCAAGCAATCAGGTAATGGGAGTTCGTCAAACTGCTGACTTTCTTGAAAAAAGTACCTGGACGCTGGCAATTGTACTTCTTGCACTGAGCTTACTTTCAATCTTTGTAATTCCGCGCGGAACTGAAATGGATGAAGAAAGCCGCCTGAGAAAATACATTGAAGAAGAAGGCATACAGCCGGTGAATACTCCGGCCAACCCTAACGGACAGGA
>PKSX01000252.1 GCA_002869435.1 Marinilabiliales bacterium
CTTGATCCCCATATCACTTTCGACGATGATCCGCTGCGCATGCTGCGGGCCGTGCGTTTCGCCTCACGCTTTGGTTTTAAAATAGTTGATCCGGCTCTTGAAGCCATTAAGAAACTGGCTCCTCGTTTAGATATTGTAGCACCAGAACGCATATCGGAGGAAGTATCGAAAATGCTCCTGACCGAAAAGCCATCTGTGGCATTTATTCAGATGGAAGAACTTGGTTTGCTGGACCGCTTTTTGCCTCAGGTATCAGCATTGAGAGGGGTAGAAACCAAAGGTAAATATGTCCATAAAGATAATTTTCACCACTCGCTGGGTGTAGTAGATAACCTGTCTGCCAACAGCAATAATTTGTGGTTGCGCTGGTCTGCACTCTTGCACGATATAGGCAAAGCCCCCACCAAGCGTTTTCAAAAAGGCCATGGCTGGACCTTTCACGGGCACGATGCTGTGGGAGCCAAAATGGTGAAACGTATTTTCCGTGATTTGCGCCTGCCGCAAAATGAGAAGATGACCTATGTAATGAAAATGGTTGCCCTGCACCTGCGCCCCATTGCGCTTGTAGATGATGAGGTAACCGATTCAGCCGTGCGCCGCCTGCTCTTTGATGCCGGAGATGATATTGATGACCTTATGTTGCTGGCTGAAGCCGATATTACTTCAGGCAACCAGGCTAAAGTAAAGCGTTATCTGAATAATTTTGCCCATGTGAGGCAGAAACTCATCGAAATAGAAGAAAAAGACAGGGTTCGCAACTGGCAGCCGCCTATTAGCGGAGAACTGATTATGGAAACCTTTGCTATTGAGCCATCGCGCGAGGTGGGCATCATTAAAAATGCCATAAAAGAGGCCATCCTCGACGGGGAAATCCAAAACGAATACAACGAGGCCTTCGAATTTATGCTGAAGAAGGGTGGGGAGTTGGGATTGCAGAAGAAACATTGATTTTTTGGAACACAGATGACACTGATTAAACAGATTTTGCTCTGTATCGCATTTCGGGGTTTTGCTTTGTGCATCGAGACGTCTTGCGACATCTCTCGCAAGCTTAAAATTAACACAGATCTTGTGTCCATCTGTAATAATTATCCTAATCTGAGTGATTTGTGTTAATCTGTGTTCAAGTTTTCCCCTAAAAATGTGAAAATTTCCACATGCCCGCACAAAAATTAGTAGTTTTGCAAAATAAAGCTCTGTATTATGCACGCATATCGTTTCAGAATCAACTCAGACGACAATGAAGAATTCCTTCGGGTAATCGATGTACTGGCCAATCAAACCTTCGAGGAGTTTCACAATACATTGGTTTCCACCTGTAAGTTTAAGGAAATGGAACTGGCATCCTTTTATTTATGTGATAACGAATGGCATAAGAAAAGGGAAATAACCCTCATGGATATGAATGTGGATGGTGAGGAAGAAGACGAAGAGCAACAAGCCAGGAAAAAGGTGCTGATTATGAAAGACATAAAAATGCGCCAGATCATAAACGACCCGCATCAGAAAATACTCTATGTTTTCGACTTTATGAAAATGATTACCCTGAATATAGAGCTGATGAAGATTCTTGAAGCAGATATGGAAGAGAAATATCCGCTTATTCTGGAACAAAATTCTGAATTGCATCTGCATGCGCGGAGTGATATGGATATATTTTCTGAAGAGCTCCTGACGGAAGACGACGATGCACTGAATAATCTTTCAGAAGAAAATATGGATAATGACGCTGCTGATGATATGAACTAAGAGGATTACGTGGAGGAAAATTTAAATTATAGTGAGGAAGATGCCCTTTCCAATCTGGTAGGGCGGTTTGAGAAGATGATTCAGGAGGATCAGCATTATTTTTTTGATTCCTCTGAGTTTATTGAGATTATAGATTTTTATCTGATGAACAATCAGAAGGATAAACTCAAGATTGCCCTGGAGATGGGGCGTGAGTATTTTCCTATGAATATAGAGCTCGAGATTCGTGAAGCACAGTTTAATATTCTGAACAATAAACGAGAACTGGCACTGGAGCAATTGAAATCATTATACGCTCTTTACCCTGATAACCCTGACGTGTTACTCTCAATGGCTGCCATTTACAGTGAACTAAACCGTCATGGTGAGGCTATATCTTATCTGGAACTGGCTCTCGAGGTGGATGAAAACCCTGAGCATGTGCTTCTTTCGCTTGCAATGGAGTATCAGCAGATAGGGCAGTTCAGAAAATCGGTTTCCGTGTTGAAGCGTCTGATCTCAATGCGTCCCGAAGATGATTTTGTGCTAAACGAACTGGCGCATGTATTTGATGCTGCCAAGAGCTACGATGAAAGCATAAGGTTTTTTACCCGCTATGCCGATGATCATCCTTTCAATGCTTTTGCCTGGTTCCATCTGGGTAATGCCTACTCAAGTCAGAAGAAATACAACGAGGCCCTTGAGGCCTACGATTATACACTGGCAATCGATCCTGAGTTTTCGTCAGCTATTTTTAATCGCGGTCATGTTTTTTTAAGCACATCGCGATACAACGAGGCCGTAAAATGCTTTGAAGAAACCCTGCAAATTGAAGGTAAAGATGCTGTTACTCTATATTTTATCGGTGAAGCATGGTTTGCAGCCGGAAAACTGGACAAAGCGCAGCAATATTATAGCGAAAGCATTGAAGCAGATGCCAACCATATGGAATCGCGTATCGGTTTGGCGTTTGTGTATAACGATCGTGGCGAATATGATCAGGCTTTGCAACAGATAGAACAGGCATTACGCATTGAATCTACACATAGTGAAGCCAATCAGATTAAAGGCGATATTCTGATCAATCTGAACAGGTTTGCCGATGCAATTGACGCTCTGCGCAAAGCAGTGCTGCTCGATACGCAAAACGTGGATGCATGGCTTATATTAAGTGAAGCCACAATGCTGCAGGATGATGCAGAAGGAGCCTTGAAGGTGCTTGCTGAAGCTGAAAAAGCTGTTGAAGAGCCTGTATTAATAATATATAGAAAAGCAGCCTATCTTTTCGAAACCGATAGGTATAAGGAGGGTGAAATGGTATTGCTTACTGCCCTTGAGATGAATATAGCGGAACTCAATTCCGTATTTGAATACAATGCTGAGCTACGTGAGCATGTTGTGCTCAACGAGATCATATCAAACTATAAAAAAACCAACGGATGATGAACTACAAAATGAAGCATGTGCCGGATCGCTCTGAGAAGCCACGTAAAAAAGGAATTACTATGGTGATGGATAAGGGCCTGAGCCCCCGTCAGGCCGATGATCTTGTTCAGGTCGCCGGTCATCTGATCGATTTTGTAAAACTGGGATTTGGTACTTCCGCCATCAGTGGCAAACTCGAAGAAAAAATTGCTGTGTACACCAATGCAGGTATAGATACATATTTTGGAGGAACATTATTCGAAGCTTTCCTTATCAGAAGCGGACTTGATGAATACCGCAAACTGATGAAAAAGTTTAAAATCAGTACAGTCGAGATTTCTGATGGTTCAATGGATATTGATCATGATGCCAAATGCGATTATATCAAAACTTTTGCCCGCGATTTTAAAGTGCTCAGTGAGGTGGGATCGAAACGCGCCGATGTGAATATACGCCCCAATGAGTGGGTTACACAAATGGTAACTGAGCTTGAAGCCGGTGCACAGTATGTTATTGGCGAAGCACGCGAATCGGGTACTATCGGTATTTTCAATCAGTCGGGATCTGCCAAGAAAAACCTGATTCATAAGATTACCGGATCCATGCCTAAGGATAAGATCATTTGGGAGGCCCCTCAAAAGAATCAGCAGGTATATTTCATAAAGGAGTTTGGTTTCGATGTAAATCTCGGTAATATTGCTCCTGATGAAGTAATTGCGCTGGAAACGCTGCGCCTGGGTTTGCGTGGAGATACCTTTTTCCATTTCCTGCCCAATGAAATGAAACAATTCGACCAGAAATAATGCCCATGAGGCGCTTCGGAATTATTGGCAACCCTCTGGCTCAAAGCCCTTCAAAAGAAGTCTTTGATGCGCATTTTTCTAAAACAGGTGTCGATGCCGAATTTCATATTTACGAACTTGAGAATTTGAATGATTTCAGAGCCTTTCTTTTCCGGGAAAGACCCGAAGGGCTGCTGGTTACCATTCCATATAAGGAAGAGGTCTTTGCCATGGCTGCAGAGAAAGATCACCCTGATCTGTTGGCTACAAACATGATATCGATTCGTTATGAAAACGATGATGTTTTTATTCGGGCTCACAATACCGATTTTACTGCATTTTTTGAAGACCTTGAAACACTAAGTCCCGATATGAGTAAACCGGCACTTATCATTGGTGACGGTGGAGCTGCAAAAGCAGTGGTTTATGCCCTGAAAGCAAAGGGGTATTCGTATAGTGTATGGGGTAGGAAAGATGAAAACGGGAAACGGGTGTGGCAAGATTGTCCTGCTCATGTTGGAGAACTCGGCCTGGTGATCAACACCACTCCGCTGGGCATGGCTCCGCTCGAAAATGAATGCCCGCCATTGGATTATACTGCGCTCACGCCGGGTTGTATAGCATACGATCTGGTGTATAAGCCTGCTGAGACTTTGTTTTTATTGAAATGCAAAGCCATGCAATGCAAAACTGCTAACGGCCGCGGTATGTTAGATCGGGTATATAGAATGGCAATGGATATGTGGAAACTAAGCTAATCCAGCTTCAGGTCTTTATTGATGTCCCACATCTGGAAATCGTGCATTTTATATAGCATTATGCACTTATTATGGTGTCCTTCACCCGGAACTTCAACCCAATTGAAACCTGTGCTTAAGGTGTTTACTTTAAGATTGTCGAGGCAGTCTGAGAACTTAGCTCCGTAATTGTGCAGAGCTGATAAGAAGTATAAACCGTAGTCATAGCCAAGGAAAGCGTATTTGTCGGGGTCGCATTTATACTCTTTCTGAAATTTCTTTGTGAAGTCGCGTACATCCTCGCGTTCGTAATCTATGAAATAAGAGCTGAAGAAATGAGCATGCAGATATTCCAGAAACTCCAGATCCAGGTTTTCGTAATTTACCCAACCCGGTAGAGGCATAAGGCTGATATTGAAGCTCTTCTTAAGGTTATTCATGTTGCGAATATAATTACTCACAAAGATTTCTCCGTTAGCGAGTGTCACCACAATATTCTCTTTACTGCCAACAAAGCTTCCGGATACACTTCCAACGCCTTCTTCGGTAATGTTTACCATTTTATAACTGGTAAACTCATTTTCTTTCAATATGCTATCGAGAACCATGGCAGCAGCAGCTTCCATAGGTGTTCCATGATAGGCCACAACTACATTGGCATCCTGCTTGTTTTCAGCAAAATACTCACCCAACGATATCATCTGAAAATAAATGCTGCTTACGGGGTTATAATAATAGGGATTTATTTCCCTTAGACTTAGCTCGCCGGTTAAGAATACGCTGGCAAGCGGAATTTCATTTTCATAACTGAAAGTACTCAGTGTGTCGAGCCATGTTTGAGTAAATGGCCCGATTATCAGGTTCATGTTCTTCAGGTCAGGTGATTCCAGAACTTTGGCCAGCTTTTCTTTGGAGTCATCCAGATCGTAAACATAAAGATTAATTGATAAGCCGGCCTGTCGCAATGTATCTATGGCAAATTTCAATCCTTCGTAAAATCCAATATACTTAAACGGTGAGAAAGTGTAGAAATCGTTTTCGTCTTTTTCATCGCTGCGGAAAATACGGGCTCCGGCATATTCGATATAGAGAGGTATAAGCAGTGCTACATTATATTCTTCTAGTAGTTGCGGGTCATCGCAATTGGCCGGTATAGTATCATTCTCTGCAATATTCCCGGTTTCAACAGTTCCAATGATGATCTTTTGCCCGATTTGAATATCATCGGTAAGGTCGGGGTTGAGTTCTTTAAGCTCCTTTACGGTAAGTAAATACATTTTAGCAATGCTGTATAGGGTTTCTCCCTTTTCCACAACATGGTATCTGGCAGTATCTTCTGCAACTACAGCTTGTTTTACCGGAACAATTATCACCTGACCTTCACTTATATTATCTCCTAGGCCGGGATTGAGTTTTTTAATCTGATCTACTGAGGTTTCGTACATTCGGGCAATGCCATAAAGGGTTTCGCCATGCTGCACAATATGATTTATCATACCAATGTTTACACCATCGGCTTCCACATGTTCCACCAACTCTTTTTTGCTGGGTATTTTTAGCAGATAACCAACATTAAGTTGATTATCGCTGAGTTTATTGGCTTCTTTAATATCATCAATACTCACTTTATAGGCTTTTGATATGCTATAAAGCGTCTGGCCTTTTTCTACCTCATGAATATAATAAGGCTTACCGTTAATGACTTCAATTTCATTACTGATCTTTACTTCCACCTGGGCAAAACCCGTAAGGCTTACAAACAGGAGGAAAACCAGGCTAAGTATTATTTTATTCTTCATAGTTCAGCTTTTAACAAATATTGTACCAGCAGATTATTCCCACTCAATGGTTGCAGGTGGTTTAGAACTGATGTCGTATACCACTCTGTTGATTCCTCTTACTTTATTGATAATATCTGATGAAACTCTGGACAGGAAATCGTGAGGCAGTGCAGCCCAGTCGGCGGTCATGCCATCAACCGAAGTTACAGCCCTGAGTGCAAGTACATTCTCGTATGTTCTCTCGTCGCCCATAACACCTACCGACTGTACCGGCAGTAGAACGGCAAAGGCCTGCCAAACCTCATCGTACAGGTTATGTGTTTTGAGTCCGTTTATAAAAATGGCATCGGCTTCCTGCAATATTTTAATTCTGTCGCGGGTAAGCTCTCCAAGAATTCTGATACCCAGACCAGGACCCGGGAAAGGATGACGCGCCAGCAGGTTCTGAGGGATATTGAGTGCTTTGCCCACACGGCGGACTTCGTCTTTGAAAAGCAGACGCAACGGCTCAGTCACTTTCAAATGCATGTCTTCGGGCAGGCCCCCTACATTGTGATGTGACTTAATGGTTTGCGAAGGGCCATTAACAGAAATACTTTCAATAACGTCAGGGTAGATGGT
The DNA here is from genome assembly GCA_002869435.1 of Marinilabiliales bacterium. Taxonomy (GTDB): domain Bacteria; phylum Bacteroidota; class Bacteroidia; order Bacteroidales; family DTU049; genus BM518. The sequence goes on from PKSX01000252.1 coordinate 7,075, forward strand.
TCCCTGTCCCAGCCATGTTGCGCCTTCAATCTTGCGCGATTCTTCTTCAAAAACACGAATGAAAGTTTCGCCAATGCTTTTGCGTTTGGCTTCGGGCTCGGTAATACCGGCTAAATTATCGAGAAAACGGTCGCTGGCATCCACCCCTTTTACATTTAAGCCTATGGAATTGTATATTTCGAGTACTTCGTCAAATTCGTCTTTGCGCAAGAGGCCATTATTGATGAATATGCCATGCAGGCGGTCACCTATGGCCTGATGAAGTAAGGTTGCTGCAACGGTGCTGTCAACACCTCCCGAAAGACCCATAATTACATGGTCGTTTCCAATCTGAGCTTTGAGCTCGGCAACTGTACTTTGCACAAATGCATCCGGAGTCCAGTTGCGACTTGCTCCGCATATGTCAAGAAAATTGCCCAGCATTTGGCTGCCGTCGGTGCTGTGATATACCTCGGGGTGAAACTGAATACCATAGGTTTGTTCTCCCCGGATCTGGAAGCCAGCTACTTTAACATCGTGCGTGGAACAAATAGGAATGAACTTTTCGGGAATTTCCATGATGGTATCACCGTGCGACATCCACACCTGTGAACCCACTTCAACATCTTTGAATAAAGGATGGGTTTGATCCAGCTCACTGAGATTTGCTCGCCCGTATTCGCGGGTTTCGCTTGGGTAAACATTACCTCCTTCCGACTGGGCAAGATACTGTGCACCATAACACACCCCCAGTAGGGGAAGCTTACCTCTAATATCAGTAAGATCGGGTTTTGGTGCATCCTCGTCTCGTACCGAAAAGGGGCTGCCACTAAGTACAACGCCTTTGGTATCTTCGGTAATGGCCGGGTGGTTGTTGTAGGGGTAGATCTCGCAATACACATTCATTTCGCGTATTCTGCGGGCAATAAGCTGTGTGTACTGACTGCCAAAATCTAAAATGAGAATTTTTTCCGTGCTGTTCATTATATATGTGTTCCGTCTTGCAAAGATAAACTTTATTTAGTGTACGGAAATTGATTTTTTGGCACAGTTTTTCGATGTTTAGTATATGTTACAATTAAAGATTGAACTGAAATACAACCTTTTATGATATATTTCGTATATTTATCAACGTGTTATCCACAATGAGGGCGAAAATTACATATTGTTTGCTTGTAATATTATGCGCTTCAAACTTTGCGTTTGGGCAGCAATATGCTAATAATGAAGAGGATACACCGAGGCGGGTTAATTATTATCATGAAATAAATATTGTAAGCGATAAGCTGAAATCTGATCCGACAAACATTGATTTATTGGATGAGCGTGCCATGCTTTACATGCGGGTGCGTGAATTTGAAAAGGCACTGGAAGATATTGATAAAGCTATTGGTATTGCACCAACCAAATCTGAGTTACGATATACAAAAGCGTTAATTTTAACCCAGCGTGAGCGCTATGATGATGCTATGGAAGTTATTAATGAGGCCATTGCAATAGATGGCAAACGTGAAGAGTACTTTTTTTTCCGTGCAAGGTTATATGCATTCCAGGAAGACTACCGAAATGCAATACATGACATTGATGTAATGCTCGGGTTAAACCCGCATTGTGACTATTGCTATCTGCAAAAAGCTATTTGGTGCAAAAAACTGAATATGTTTTATGAAGAGATCAGAAATTATTTGTTTTACCTTGAGTTATCTGATGATGAAGCCAATAAAAAACTGGTGGAAAAACGAATAAAAAACCTTCGCAAATCAGATAAATATTTTAATGACTTGTACAAGGCTGCCAAAAAAGACATTCGCAAGAATGGTTATCCGTGGCAATATAAGATCTGGAATAAATAATGCCTTTCTGAATTACTTTTAGAAATGATCCTTTCCCGGGAAAAGAAATGATTCTTTTGCAGTTTTTTCGTCGTAAAGAAAATACCTGATGAGTGCTTCTGATTTTACAATATTATTTGAAATCAATTCAGCTTTAATATCAGCTAGATTACGGTTAATGCTTTCAAGTTTTGCTTTTATTGTAATTATACCATCGCTAACAAGAACCGGCTTTTTGTATTTGATGTCCATAGATCGGGTTACGCCTGCTGTATCTGCTTTTAAGAAGACCACCCAACTTGCAATCTCATCCATTAATGTAGCCTGAATGCCTCCGTGTACTACGTCGAACCAGCCTTCGTAGTTTGAAGAGGGATCCCATTCCGTATATAGAAAATCGCCTTCTTCTCTAAACTGAAGTTTTAAGCCGAATGGATTATTGGGTGAACACCCAAAGCAATTGTAGCCTTCGAGGTCTCTGTATGGGTTTTTGATATGCTTTGACATGGTTGGAATGATTTAGCTGTACAAAGATAATGAATAGTGGAAAGTGGAAAGGACAATATTGGTTCCCATAAACACAAAAACAGACCTAAGTCTGCTTTGGTGCCCAGAACAGGACTCGAACCTGCACGTACTTGCGTACACTAGTCCCTGAAACTAGCGCGTCTACCAATTCCGCCATCTGGGCATAATAGTGGAAAGTGGAAAGTATAAAGTGGAAAGTACTTTATACTGCTTTGGTGCCCAGGACAAGAGTCGAACTTGCACGATCTTGCGATCACTAGCCCCTCAAGCTAGCGTGTCTACCAATTCCACCACCTGGGCATTACTTAATGAACTTCCCTTTTGTTTAAGGGACTGCAAAATTAAGAAATTTTGGAAATTACAAAAGTTTTTTTTCGAAAAAGTGCATTTATTTCTTTTCCTTTACCGATCGCAAATCCTTAAGCGGGCAGGCAGTACATTGATCTCCGCCTTCGCAGGCTCCGCATCCATCTTGCTTTTTATGGGTAAATTGTATGCGAAAAATTCTGTACAGTGCAGCAAGCAAAGCAATTCCAATAATGCTGTATGTGATGATTTCCTGTGTCATACAAAAAGAAACTGAACGCTTAATATTGTAAATAAAACAGCCTGCGCAAAGAATACCATGCCCCAAATGACGGATGGCAGGACTGTAACTCTTGCCAGGTTTGTAGTGTCCCCAGCATTGCCAGGCTTTACCATGGCTATGAGCATGATTTGAAAAGCTGAAAACAGCGATTCGTACATAAGCAATCCGGTGAAAGCATAGACCAGCATCCATGATTTGGCAGGGTAGAACCAAAGTATGGCAAAGTATACAGCCAGCAGCAGAATAATCCAGAAAATGCCGAATGTGTTTTTTACACCTTTGAAAAGCAATACGATGCTGAGTCCCAGTATGATGAAGTGCAGTATTTTTTCCTGCCCCATGGAAAGTAAGAAAACAAAGAGAAAAGCAGTGAAAGAGGCAAATATATATCCGGCCAGTGACACGAATGCCATGGAAGACTTGTTCTTACTCTTGCTGATGGTTGTACCTGAGGTGTCCTGAAATAACTCTATCCGAAGTACTTCTCCGCCCGAGATCCATGCTGCAAGTACATGCCCTCCTTCGTGAAAAAGCGTATGGAAAACCCTGAGGAATTTTCCCAGATAGGGGATTCTTCCGGCCAGGAAAGCGAGCATAGCCATGCTCAGAAATAATATGCTTTCTTCTTTACTCATTCTTTGCCAAAATGCCTTTGATATACTGTTTTGCGTGATTTGAATTGCAAATATAATACTTGTCTGATCAAGTTTCTTAGAATCCGAAACCTCGGCTCAAAATCAATATCCTCAATAATAGTACTCCCATCCAGGTTCTTCTGAACACGATGCCTGTGCTTCCAGCTTTTTAGAAAAAACGGCAGTTTAAGGCCTATATCTTCAAATCCCCATTCATCATCATTATCCCAGCTGTCTGTGATTTTTGAAATCCACCTTTGTTTGAAAAAGAAAACACCGACTTTCAAATGAACTTCATCACCCGGAGTGTTTCCGTCATAACGAAGAATTTTGAGAGATGTCATTGGTGGCCTTAATTTCTGAAATAGTTCTCTGGTAAAACCATTGGCCACAGTTTCAGCATCAGATTTCACCGGTATTTTGATCAGGATTTTCATTGATGTAAATATACAATGAAAGTATGGTTATTTCAGATCAAAATGCACTTGTATTTTTGATATTTATCATCGAAGTATACATGTGTGAGAGAATAAGATTATATCTCCACTTCATATTCCCTCAAGAACTCCACACTTTCGTGCATATATTTGCTCATGAAGACATCGTTGTCCACAAAAGGAACTCTTTTGCGGTACTCTGTCAGCATTTGTTCCAGCTTTGATGAGGTTTTTGAAGGGCGGCGAAAATCGAGGGCCTGTGCAGCTGTGAATAATTCAATGGCAAGGATTCGTTCCAGATTATTCACAATTTTCAGAGCTTTGGTTGCGGCATTCGCTCCCATGCTCACATGGTCTTCCTGTCCCTGGCTCGATTCAATACTGTCGACACTTGATGGTGTTGCCAGTTGTTTATTCTGACTCACAATGGAAGCCGCAGTGTATTGGGGGATCATGAACCCGGAATTTAAACCGGAATTGGCTACCAGATAATGTGGCAGATCACGCTTTCCGCTGATAAGCTGATAGGTTCTTCGCTCCGAAATATTGCCCAGTTCCGATAAAGCTATTCCCAGGAAATCGAGGGTTATAGCCAGTGGCTGGCCGTGGAAATTCCCTGCGCTGATGATAAGATCATCATCGTGAAAGATTGTTGGATTATCGGTAACAGCATTTATTTCTCTCGAAAATACATCGGCGGCATAGTTTATGGCATCGCGGCTTGCACCGTGTACCTGTGGGATACATCGGAATGAATATGGATCCTGCACATGTTCTTTCTCCTGAGAAATGATTTCTGAATCACCAAGCAGCTCTCTGAAAAGACGTGCAGTGTGTATCTGACCTCCATGAGGCCGTACTTCCTGAATGAGCTGATGAAATGGTTCAATGCGTCCGTCGTAGGCATCAAGGCTAAGAGCTCCGATTACATCGGCCCATTTGGCCAGTTTTTTGGCCTTCAGAATGCAGTATGTTCCGTAAGCTGACATAAACTGGGTGCCGTTGAGCAGTGCGAGTCCTTCTTTTGAGGCCAGTGTAATGGGTTTAAGTCTTTTTTTCTTCAAAACTTCAGCAGTGTCAATCAGCTTTCCGTTTTCCCAAACCTGACCTTTTCCAAGCAACGCCAGGCTGAGGTGTGCCAGGGGTGCAAGATCTCCGGAAGCACCTAGCGATCCAAGTTCGTATACCGCCGGTAGAATATTGTTGTTAAAAAGGTTTACCAGTGTCTGTATGGTTTCTTCCCGAATTCCAGAGCGACCATAGCTTAAAGATTGAATCTTAAGCAGCAGCATCAGTCGGACAATTTCGGGAGGTAGCAGATCACCCATGCCACAGGCGTGTGACATGACAAGATTCTCCTGCAGTTTTGCCAGATCCTTATCCGGAATCAGGGTGTCGCATAAGGACCCGAAGCCGGTATTGATGCCATATACGGCAGTGTCTGTTTCCTCGAGCTTTTTATCGAGGTAGGCACGACATTCTTTTACCTCTGTCAGGATTTCATTACTTAATTCAATAGTACAATCTGTACTGATAATATCGTGAACCTCCTGGAGTGTCAGCTCACCATCGATGATAAAGTTTTGCTTTTTCATGTTTTTGCGCTAAATGAATATTTAATTAATTCGTTGAAAATGAACTAATCAACAAATAAACCGGTTCGGTTCAGCTGAATCAGGAATGTAATCATCCAGGTCATGTGCGCAATTTTATGCAAAGATAGAAGAATTTGAGGTTCAGACAAAACATTGTAGTTTTCTCAAAAACATTGATAATTGCTCTATATTTCGTACCTTTGCACCTGCTATGGGAAGAATAATGGCTATTGACTACGGCCGCAAGAGATGCGGAATTGCCGTTACGGATGAGGAGAGAATTATTGCCTCCCCGCTCGACACTGTTCAAACGCATTTGCTTCCCGAATTTTTACTGAAGTATTTTAGCGATAACAATGTGGACATTGTGGTTTTGGGTGAGCCTGTCGACATGCGAGGAGAAGTTTCCGAAAGCGAGAGATATATTAAACCTTTCATCAACAGGTTTATTAAAATGTTTCCAATGGTCAAACTCGACCGGTTTGATGAGAGATTTACATCGAAAATGGCTCTTCAGGCTATGATTGATGCAGGTTCAAAAAAATCGGATCGCAGAGAGAAGGGGAATATAGACAAAGTAAGTGCTGCCATTATACTTCAGGATTATTTACAATACGGAATGAAAGAATAATTATGATTTTGCCTATTGTTGCATATGGACATCCTGCACTGAGGAAGGTTTCTGAAGAAATAGATCAGGATTATCCGGAATTTAAGAAGTTCATGGAAGACTTGTGGGAAACCATGTATGAGACTGATGGAGTGGGGCTGGCTGCGCCTCAGGTAAATCGTAATATCAGGGTTTTTGTTATTGATGCAGATGTGTTTAAAGAAAAATATCCTGAAGCTGAAGGAGTGCGCAAAGCTTTTATTAATCCTGAGATGATAGAGCGATCAGATGATGAAGTGTTTCACAACGAAGGTTGTTTGAGTATTCCTGCCATACATGAAGATATTGAGCGTCCGTCGAAAATCAGAATCAATTATCTGGATGAAGACTGGAATGAGCATGAAGAAGAGTTTGAGGGAATTATGGCACGTATAATTCAGCATGAGTATGACCATTTGGAAGGGAAAGTCTTTGTAGATCATTTACCGGGTATCAGAAAAATGATGCTACGCAGCAAACTTAACGATATTGCAAAAGCCAAAATTGACCCGCCTTACCGTATGATATTTGCACCAAATAAGAAAATCAAACTATGAAAAGAATTAGCCGGATATTAATTGTTATCTCAATAGCAGTATTTGTTGCAGCATGCAGCAATGCAAAAGAACAGCTGATTGATGATATTAAAGCTAAAGAACAGATTGTGAGCGAGTCTATCGGAGATCAGTTTGATAAGAGTACAGCAGAGTCTTTACGGCAGGATTATTTACAATTTGCCAATGAGTATCCTGACGACAGTCTTGCACCGGTGTTTATGCATAAGGCTTCTGAACTGGCCATTAATCTGAATATGCCACAGGAGGCTGTATCGACTATCGATTCATTAATTATTAAATTCCCCGACTATCAGTTTCTGCCAGATGCCTGGTTCTTTAAAGGCTTTATTCAGGAAACCTATTTAAATGATGAAGCCGGTGCTTTAAAAACATATGAAACTTTTATTGAAAAATTCCCGAAACACGAGATGGTTCCGCAGGTGCAGTTCAGTATTGAAAACATGGGGGTATCGGAGGAAGAATTGATAAAACAGTTTATGCAGAATACTCAGAATCAGGATACTATTTCAATGATGCCGGACTCTGTGTAATTTTTTTTAGTAATATTTGGTTATTCCAAAAATTATAATGACCTTTGCAGTCCCAAAAATTAGAGCGTTATGGCAAGAGTATGTCAACTTACAGGAAAGAAGAGAATTACAGGAAATAATGTTTCACACTCTAACATTAAGACCAAACGTAAATTCAACCCAAATATTCAGGAAAAACGCATTTTTATCCCTGAAGAAGGTAAATGGATCAAACTGAAAATTTCTACTTCTGTTTTGAGAACCATGAACAAAAAAGGTGTTTCTGCTGTTTTGAAAGAAGCCCGTAAGCAAGGATATAAATTCTAGTCTTAGAAATTTCTATATATTTGAACCACGCTTAATCGCGTGGTTTTTTTGTTTTCAATACTAAATTTTCATATCGCCCGTTAGGCAAGTATTATGAAGAGATTGCTTACCGTTTTGCTGCTGATTACTCTTACTTTTGGAATGAGGTTATTTGCTCAGGAAGAAGGCGAAGACCGTAATGAGCTTGTGCAGTTTAGCGGTGTTGTAGTGACGGCTGACAGCCTCAGACCTTTGCCGTTTACTCATATTATTGTAAAGGGAACGCGCAGGGGTACTATCAGCGATTATTTCGGGTTTTTCTCTTTTGTGGCCGAGAAAGGCGATATCATTGTGTTTTCATCTCTTGGATTTAAGAATGCCTACTATAGAATTCCTGATACATTGAGCGGACACAGGTATTCTCTTATTCAGGTTATGCAGAAGGATACCATTATGCTTTCGGAAACAGTTATTTATCCGTGGCCAAGTCCGTCTCAGTTTAAGGAAGCTTTTCTTAAGCTGGATCCCCCAACGGATGACTATGATCGTGCTATGAATAACCTTACTCTGGCAGAGCTGAAAGAACGTGGCGAAAATATGCCTATGGATGGCAGTATGAATTATCGTAATTATATTCAGAATGTAAGCAATCAGCTGTATTATGCAGGTCAGTTGCCTCCCAATAATTTATTGAATCCCATTGCCTGGTCGAAATTTATTAAAGCATGGCAGAACGGTGATTTCACAAGGAAAAAGGATACGGAAACAGAATATTATTATAATGAGCCGCTGGAGTAGTTTTTTTGTCATATTTCTTATTGTGCTTCCAACCGTTCTCCGGGCTCAGGATAATGCTACGGTATATGGGCGGGTAACAGATGATCGTGGCAGATCACTGGCGCTGGTTAATGTTGCTATTATGGGTGAACCGGGTGGTACATCTACCGATCATAAAGGAAACTACATAATGGAGGTGCCTGCCGGAAAAGAATTAATTATTGCTTTTTCCATGCTCAGCTATACGATCCAGTTCGATACTATATATCTCGAAGCCGGTGAGAGCAAAGAAATCAACAAAGTCTTAACCGATAAAGCTGTTATTTTAAAATCGGTAGAAATCCGCGACAGGTGGGATATGCCGGGGGGTATGATCACACTTGACCCTAAAGAATCCAGTCTATTGCCAACTTATGGCGGACTTGAAACACTTGTTAAACTTGTAGGACTTGGAGTTTCATCAGGAAATGAGCTGTCGTCGACCTATAGTGTTCGCGGTGGTAATTTCGATGAAAATCTGGTATATGCAAATGATATAGAAATCTATCGTCCGTTTTTGGTTCGCAGCGGACAACAGGAAGGACTCAGTTTTTTGAACTCTGATCTGGTGAGTTCAGTTTCATTTTCTTCGGGTGGGTTTGAAGCCAGGTATGGTGATAAAATGTCATCGGTTCTGGATGTGAAATACAAACGCCCAGACAGTTTGAAAGGGCATGCACAGGTGAGTTTACTGGGAGCTAATTCACATATTGAAGGAGGTAGTGAGAACGGAAGGTTTATGTATCTGGCCGGATTAAGGTACAAGAGCAACCAGTATGTTCTCAATGCCATGGAAACACAGGGTGAGTTTAAACCGAATTTTTTCGATTTTCAGACCTATCTTACATGGATGCTGAATGAAACCGACGAAATTAATATTCTGGGATATTATAGTTCGAATAAATACAATCTTATTCCTGAAACACGTGAAACAAGCTACGGTACGATAAACCAGGCTTATCGGCTAACTATTTATTTTGACGGACTGGAATCGGATCAGTTCAGAACTGCTTTGGGAGGCTTGCGATATGTTCAACATCCCGATACTAATGTGCAGCTGAAGTATATTGTTTCGGCTTATTCATCACTCGAGGATGAGAAATACGATATTCAGGGTCAGTACTGGATTGGTTTGCTGGAAAATGATCTGGGCTCGGATGAGTATGGTGAGGTCGCTCAGAATCTGGGAGTTGGAACTTTTCTTGATCATGCCCGGAATTTGCTGGATATTTATGTGGTTTCGGCTGAGCATAAGGGATTGTACGATCACGATAATTACTTTCTACAATGGGGCGTAAAAGCTCAATACGAAAATATCAGAGACCGCATATGGGAATGGAATTATATAGATTCCTCAGCATATTCTATTCCTCATGTAACGGACTCTATCGGATATACTGATCCGTCATCGCAACCTTATCAATATCTGGAACTGGATAATGTTCTTATTTCGCGTCTGTCGCTTGAATCGATGAGATACTCAGGCTATGTTCAGACCGGAATGGAATGGATAACCAATGATAAATCGCGCTTCAATTTACTGGGTGGTGTACGTACTTCATATTGGGATGTGAATGGTGAATTGCTTATCAGTCCACGTATTTCATGTAGTTTTGAGCCCAAGTTGAAACCAAGACAAGATACCTCGAAAAGTGATCACAGAATCATATATCGCTTGGCTACAGGCTTATATCAGCAGCCACCGTTCTACAGAGAGCTCAGAGATATGAACGGCAATTTGCATACTGATGTAAAAGCTCAGAAATCGATGCATTTTGTTGCCGGAATGGAATATGGTTTTGAAGCATGGCAAAGACCTTTTAAACTTATTGCTGAAGCGTATTATAAGAATCTGACCGACCTTATTCCTTATGTGGTTGATAATGTTCGAATTCGATACCTACCTGAATATACTGCGCATGGATACGCATATGGGGTCGACCTGAAGATAAATGGTGAATTTGTACCTGATGCGCAATCGTGGATCAGTGTTAGTTATCTGAATACACAGGAAGATATTGAAGGCGATTTCTATTATGAATATTATAATGCTGACGGAGAGTTAATCATACCGGGATATACTATTGATCAGGTGGCAGTAGATTCGGTTTATAATGAGCCTGGATATATTCGCCGTCCTGCAGACCAAAGGGTTAATGTAAGCATATTCTTTCAGGATTATCTGCCACAGAACCCCAGCTATAAAATGCACATGAGTCTTGTTTTCGGATCGCGTCTTCCGTTTGGTCCTCCCGGAACAGACAAATACAAACATGTGCTTAAAATGCCTCCGTATCGTCGTGTGGACATTGGCTTTTCAAAACAGATTATCGGATACAAGAATCCCAATAAGCCGGATATTGAACGTAAAAGTTTCAAATACATTCGTAATGCCTGGATCAGCCTTGAGATCTTTAACCTTTTGCAAAACAATAACACTGTTTCATATATCTGGGTTACCGATGTGAATGATCTACAATATGCCGTTCCGAATTACCTTACACCAAGGCAGCTGAATGTGAAGTTACTGGTGCAGTTTTGATTGAAAGCAGACGCGGATTTACGCTGTTTTATCCACAGATACGGATTTACGCGGATAGGGTTCTATACAGATGAATTTCAACAAAAAACCGGAAAGCGAAAATCGTTAAGCGGTCGAAATTGTTTAAATTACACCCGATTTCCGATTATACGATTTCCGAACAAACGATTTCCGATTTTCCGGGAAACCTTTGTGCCCTTAATTCTTAGTGTCCTTCGTGCTCTTTGTGGGAAACGTAGATTACTATCAGGAATGCCCTCCCAGATCATCTTCTTCTGAATCCTCATCACTGTTTTCCTTGCCTGTATCTTCTTCTTCAATCGACTTATTAATGTCGTTTATAATGTCGTCATTCACATTTTCATTTCGTGCATCTTCAATAGCGGAAATACTCAGACCGTTATCTTTATGTTTAGATACCATTAGTCCGATCATCATCAGGATATTGGACAGGATAATTACATAAAACAACAATCCTTGTCCAAGGCCGAAAATCATTTTACCGGCCGGGATACTAAAGAAAAGTAGAATAGTGATGAGCCCGCGCGGAGCAATAAATATCTCCGGAAAAATGGAGCTTTTAACTGTGAATTTCAAATAGAGGTATCGGATGCCCAGCATAGCAATGATGATAAGTGTTCCAATAAGCCACACATTGCCGTCGGCCAGCAGTGCAAAATCGAATGAGTAACCGAATATTACAAAAAAGATTGTACGAATCAGGAAAGCCACTTCAGCTGTAACCGATTTCAGGAATTTCAGTTCAACATCAAGGGTGGGAAAGTCAAATATTTTCCGCAGTTTGCCGGGAGTAAATTTGTCGAGAATGCGGTAATTATTGAGCACAATTCCGAAGAACATAATCAAAACCAGAGTGGAGAGGTGTGCCATTTTTCCAATAGAGAAAATGATCATCAGGATGGCAAAAATCATAAAGAACTTATGGTGAGCTTTTATTGCTGTCATAAAATACATCAAAGCAACCGTACTTACAACACTGATTAACAACAGTATTATCAGTTCGCCAAAAAATCCCGTAAAGGCTTGTACGTTAATCACTTCGTTTACCACAACAAAGTTGAAAAACATAATACCGAGGATATCGGAAAAGGTGCTTTCGTAGGTAAGAAATTCTTTTTTATGTCGGCTTAAATTAACCACACTAGGTATAGTAATAGCCGAACTCACCACCGAAAATGGAATGGCGTTCACTAGGCAGATCAGGAAAGATTCCTTAGTAATACCATAAATAATACCTGCAATAAGGAATGCCGTGGCCAGTAAAATAACGAGCGACGACAGGAATGACGAACCCACCAGCTTCATTTTCTTCCTGCTGATCTCCAGATCGAGCGAGCCTTCGAGCACAATCATAATCAGACCAATAATTCCAAAAACATTCAGGTAATTATTGAGGTCTTTCTCGGGTAATTCTATTCCGTTGCCCGATAGAATTGGTCGGAGAATAATTCCAACACCCAGCAAAAGCAAAATGCTCGGAAAATTTGTTCTTTTGGCAACCCAGTCAAATATATAGGAAAATACTACCAGTACGGCAATACCCATCACTATGTAATACGGATTGATATCCATCGATTGTTTTTTGCAAAAATAGTAAATAAAAAGTGATTTTTGGCGATTTATTATCTTTACCAAGCCATGCAGAAAATTTATCTGTTTATAATATCAGTATTGTTTGTTGTAATGCAGACTGGCGCACAAAACAGCCGTGGCGACAGCCTGTATAATCTGGGTCAGCTCGATCAGGCTATTGAGGCCTATTCTGATGAATTTGAAGTTGAACAAAGTAAAGCAAAGCCGGACATTAAATATTTGATGGACATTATGGCATCGGCGGGTTCTGCCTGCGAAGATGCCGGCCGACTGAAAGAAGCACTTCACTGGTATTCAATGTATAAGGATTATGCTACTGAATATGACCCGCAGGAAACAGGCGATGCTTATAATCTGATTGGGAATGTATGGTTTAGGCAGGGTGATTTTTCGAAAGCTATTGAGTATTATTACCGGGCATTGTATTATAGTCAAAACAGTAATGACAGTCTGGCCATGTCGAGTGCATCGAATAATATCGGCAATGTGTATTTTAGTTTATATCAGTATGAGAATGCCGATGAGTACTATCAGAAAGCAATTAACCTTATGCTGGCCCTTAAGGATTACGATGAGTTGCCTTCGTGTATGATTAATGCCGGGAATGTGAAGATGCTGCTTGAGGATTTTGATGCTGCCGAAGATTATTTTAGAAAAGCGCTGCAAATATCATTATCGCAGGGAAATCAATTTCGGGCTGTAAGCTCTTTGGTTAGCTTAGGAATATTGTTTGAGAGAACTGATGAGAGTGATTCTGCTTATACATACTTTGAAGAAGGCTTGCGACTGATGGATACCGAGCAACTATCGGTTGAGTATATCATGACCCTGCGTGGCCTTGGTTCTTTGGAACTCGCCAAAGGGAATTTTGAATTGGCTTTTACCCATCTGGAAAAAGCGTTCACACTTGCTGAATCAGCCGGACTGACTAATATTTCGGCAGATGTGTTGCAGTTGCTGGCTGAGGCCAGCGATAAATCAGGGCGGTTTAAAGCTGCTGCAATGTATTATAAAATACTGTATGAGATCAATGATTCGCTTTTTGATACTGAGCTTTCTGAAAAGTTAAGTCAGTATGAGTCTTCATACGAGGCTATGCTTAAGGAGAAGACCATTGAGATGCAGCAACTTGAAATTGAGTCGGGTGCAAAGACCAATCGTTTCTTAATGTGGCTGATCATCATCATTTCGGTTTCGCTGGGAGCTATAACCATAGCGGTGTATCGTATCTTCAAAAATAAAAACAAGTATCAGAAAACCCTTCTGGAGTCAAAGATTCAGGAGGTTCGTTTACAGGCATTGCGTGCACAGATTAACCCACATTTTGTGTCGAATGCACTTAATTCGATTCAGAACTTTTTCATCAATGGTGATATTGAACAGGCCACAGATTATCTGGCCGATTTCGGGCAACTGATTCGTATGGTGCTCGACAATAGCCATAGCAGCTATATTAAGCTGAGTGATGAAGTGGAATTCCTGAAATTATACATCAAGCTTGAGCAATTGCGCCTGAGTAATCACTTTGAATATGTGGTTGAATTTGATTCTGTGTTGCAGGATGAAGATCCGCTTGTACCACCGCTTATTGTGCAACCATTTGTTGAAAACGCCATATGGCATGGTTTATCTCACAAAGATTCGGGTGGAATGCTTTTAGTGAAATATTCAGAGGCAGGAAAGGATGTACTGGTATGTGTGGAGGATAATGGAATCGGCATGGAAAAATCTCAGGAATTGTATAAGCAATATCCCAGAAAACGCAAGTCATATGCCATGTCTATAAATAAAGAAAGGGTGAAATTGTTTAAAGAGTATTTTAATCGTGATTTGTCTGTGAAAATTCACGATCTTTGTAAGGGGGAGAGTTGTGGAACACGAGTTGAAATTATAATTCCGGGTATAAAAAGGAGTGAATGATGAGTAAGTACCGCTGTGTTATTGTCGATGATGAGTCGGGAGCCAGAAACCTGATCAGGGGCTTTTTTGCAAGATTTTTTCCGGAATATGAGATACTGGGCGAGGCCGGATCTGTAGATGAAGCTGTAGCACTTATCGATGAGGAGCAGCCTGATTTAATTTTACTTGATATTGAAATGCCTTTGGGAACCGGGTTCGATGTTGTGGAGCAATGTTCATTCAAGAATTTCAATGTGGTTTTCATAACAGCCCATGATCATTATGCATTGGATGCATTCCGGATTTCAGCCATTGATTATCTTATAAAACCATTGAGATTGCAGGATTTACGTGATGCATTAGAGCGATTTGAAAAACGAGCAGGTGATGAGAATAAAGGCAGTCAGTTGAAAGTACTCATGGATAATCTGAGCTCGGATTCAGCCACTGCAAAACGTATTGTTTTACCAAGTGTTCATGGATTTGAACTGGTGCCGGTACATACTATTATTCGATGTGAAGCTGAACGAAACTATACAGCTTTCTTTATTGATGGAGACAAAAAAATAATTGCTTCCCGCACGTTAAAAGAATTTGATGAAATACTCACTCCGCTTGGATTTTTCCGGATACATCAATCGCATCTTGTAAATCTGAGCAAAGTAGTTCGATACTATAAAGGGCAGGGCGGGGAACTTGAAATGACTGATAAAACCCGTGTTCCTGTAAGTCGCACAAAGAAAGAGGATTTACTTAAAATTTTCCTGGAATAAACCGATAATTGAAAATAACCGATTATCCTTTAAATTTAGCGGACTGATAACTTAGCATTATTATAATGTAAAGTCTTTCTATTTTTAGGACTGTATTCATCAATTATTCAGTGTATGAAAGCAGTTTTATCCGTTTTTGCTCTTTTCTTTGCTCTTTCTCTTTCAGCTTCAGTTCAATTTGTCGAAAACCGCGGACAGGTTGCTGATGTTGATGGAGTTGTTCAAACTCACTTTTCGTTTTACGCCGATTTTGGTCATGGCATCGCATATTTCTGCAGCGATCATGTTGAGTTTTACTTTTACGATGTTTTTGAAAAAGATCGTAGTGAATACAGTAAAGAAGAGGAGGAAGCATTTTTACGAGGAGATTATGCATTCATTAGTAAGAAAACAAGAATATTCAGAATGGATCTCGACTTCCTTAATATCAGTTCAAATGTTCAGATTGCGGGCGAGAATCAATTGTCAGCATACAATAATTATTACCTTCCTCATTGTTTGGAAGGTGTCTTAAATGTGGCTGATTATGCACAGATCAGATATAAAGAAATATACCCCGGTATTGATCTTATTTTCTACAGTAAAGACGGCTATTTAAAATATGATTTTATTCTTCAGCCCGGTGCTGATCCCAACGATATTTTTCTGCAATATAGTGGTGCGGACCATTTGCAAATAATGGAAAACGGAGATTTACAAATCCGCACCCTTTTTCATGAACTTACCGATGCAGCTCCTGTTTCATTTCTAGAAGACGGATCCGAAATAGAAACAGAATATATATTGAATGATAATAAGCTTACTTTTCTGGTAAAGGATTATGATGGCAGTGGAATGACCATTGACCCCACACTGAGCTGGTCAACATATTATAATAACAATTACAGTTCAGACACATGGACCATTCCTGCCTTCACGTCCACAGGAGAATTCTTTGCTGTTTGCTATACCTATTGCAGTACATACCCAACTTTGGATATAGGAGGAACTGCATGGTTCGATAATACCAAAGATGGAAGTGTTGATTTGGTGATTCATAAATTTGATGTCAACCGTAGTAAAATATGGGCTACATATTACGGAGGGAATAATAGTGATTATCTGGCCGGATATACTGATTACGGAAAGGCGATAGTGGTAGATGCAAATGATGAACTCTGGGTGGCCGGTAATGCAGCCTCAGGATCGAGTATATTTCCAACATATAATCCGGGTGGTGGTGCTTTTTACCAGTCTCAAACCAAATTGCATGGAGAAACTTCATTTATGTTGAAATTTGCCAATGACGGAACAAGATTATGGGCCACAGTATTTCAGCACGAAAACGCAAATACAAATTGGTCCGGTATCCGTCTTAATGGATTAGGAACAGATGGAGATAAAGTTTACTTCACAGGACAGACATATCGGTCAAACAGCAATGATATCCCATTCAGAACATTATCCGGAGCATATAATAATACAACCTTTGTAGGTGCGCAGGATCCGTTTATCGGACGTTTTTCAAGCAGTTGTGTTCTGGAATGGTGTACATATTTTAACGGTGGTAATACAACAAAGACATCATATAAACAGGGTGTGGATTTACATATTGATAATTCAGGAAATCTGCTTTTTATTGGCCGTGAATCTCAGAACTCAACATACCCTGATGCCTGGTTGAAAGTGAATCCCGGTGGTGCTTATGTTCAGGCACAGAATAATGGGGATCAGGATGTATTGATTGCAAAATTCAATTCCTCAATGCAGGTGTACTGGTCAACTGCATATGGCGGAAATGGTCAGGATATTCCATCAATGGTCATTGCAGATAATGTAGATAATATCATCATTGTATGTCGCGCGGCCAAGAGTACAAATTTTCCAACATATAATCCCGGCGGCGGAGCTTATTATCAGGCTACAAGAAATTCATCCGGTACATGGGGTTCAGATGGATTTATAATGAAATTTAGTCCTTCAGGCTCGCGTCAGTGGGCAACCTATTATGGTGGAAGTGGTGTGGATATTGAAACAATCTTCACCGGAGTAGGAGTAGATACCTATAATGAAGGAAACATATATGTGATTGGCAGGACGGGGTGTACTGATTTTCCTACCATGAGTCGAAGCGGATCTTATAATGATAATAGCTTATCAGGTTCATCTGATATTGTTGGCCTAATGTTTAATAATGATGGTCTTCGTTTTTGGGCCTCATATCTGGGTGGATCCGGTAGTGAGTCTACATATAGTTCAAAATGTGCAGTAAGGGTCATTGGAACAACAGCAAGAATCATGGCTGTATCTTATTCCAATTCAATAAATTTCCCATTGGTTAACCCGGGTGGTGGGGCATTGTATGAAACCACTAAACTTACTACAAACGTAAACATCATTTTTGAGTTTACGAATACGGATATATCTTTGCCTGCTGAGCTTTTAGAGTTCAAGTACGATTGTACAGACAATGGGTTGCATTTTGAATGGTCCAGTGCCAGTGAAACAAATTGTAGCCATTATCAAATTCAGCAGCAATCTGGAGATGAATGGATCTCAGTGGCAGAAATTCAGGCTTCAGGAAATTCAAATATTATTCAGGACTATTCATATGATCTGAAATTTGAGGGAGGGAGTCAGGAGTATTTCAGGTTGGCTCAGTTTGATTTTGATGGCAGTAGCAGAATTCTGGATATTGTTCCGGTATTTTGTTCAAGTGAGTTTGATTTCAGACTTTTCCCTAATCCGGCAACTGATGAACTAATTATTCTGGACGCCGGACAAGGAATAAATGAGAAAGATGTACATCTGTTCAATGTTTATGGGCAGGAGTTATTTGTAGATAAGTATCAGATAAACAATGGAATTCAGTTTGATGTTAGAGATCTGGAACCGGGAACGTATTCTGTTCTTGTCAATTTTGGAACCAATAAACTTGCAAAACGCTTTATAAAATATTAAGTTTGTTAGTCTTTTTTGAAAATTTCGCACCATGAAAAATATTTACTTTTTATTCTTCACTTTTTTTCTTGCGCCTTTTATTGTAAAGTCGCAAAATGTGGATGAGGTTCTTGCACAGGTTTCGCAGAACCATATGTTTACTGAAAATGCCGGTCAGATTTATGACGGGGATGATGTTTTCCGTGATGATGTGGCCTTTGTTGCCACTTTCAATGGCATGAATGTGTATTTTACAAATCATGGCATTGTTCATCAGTTCTATAAAGTCGAACCGTCTCAATACGATCTGATTTGTGCCGGAAAGATTGAGAATCCTTATTCATACGAAGAATGGGAAGCTATAAACAAAGAAATAGCTGAAGGAAAGTTTGAAGGTGATTTAATAATGACCAAAAAGGAACAGTATCGTATTGATCTTGAGTTCCCGGGTGCTGACTTGTCGCAGGCTGTAGGAGAGGATTTGCGAACAGCGCATTATAATTATTTCCATCCGAATTACAACGACGGAATTGATAATGTATCGAATTTCGGAAAGATTCGCTATCAGAATGCATATCCGGGAATAGACCTTGTGTTTTATTTTGAAGGTTCAAATTTGAAATATGATTTTGAAGTATCATCGGGTGCGGATATTTCAAAGATTAAAATGCTTTATGTGGGCCATCAAGATATAACCATTGATGAGGACGGAAACGCCATTGTACAGATTTTACCCGGACAAATTACAGAAAATGCTCCGGTGAGTTTTCAGTTGGGTGCTAATGTAGAAACATCATTCATTTTGAATAATGATACATTGATGTTTGATGTTCCCGATTATGATGTAAATGAATCTCTTATTATTGATCCTGAGCTTACATGGGCAACTTATTATCACGAAGGTACTACTTCTTCAGCTTTCACATATACTCGTCCCCAATGGGATTCTGAAGGAAATATGTTTATCGTTCACGATACATATAATAAAACAGTTTATCCTACTGTAAACCCGGGCGGATCTACGTATTACGATGCTTCTGCAGGTGATAACGGTTTACAGCTAATCATTATGAAGTTGAATCCAGACCGCGAAATTGTTTGGGCAACTTATTATGTGAGCAGCCAGTCGGCCAGTACAAACTTTACAAATCAGGGTCTGGTTATCGACGGTAACGATAATATTTACTGCGTTGGCCATTTGTTTTTTGTCTATGCCTCACCTTCACCGGCTTTCCCTTTATACAATGCAGGTGGATATTATGAAACAGACTTAGGTAATAACAGGAATTTCATTTTAAGCTTCGATAACGATGGTGTTCGCCGCTGGGCAACCATGTTTAACTCTCCGTCTACAACAAGCTCATCAGGTCTTGATCTTGAAGGTCTTGCAATTGACAGTAATAACAAGCTGTTAATTGGAGGGCAAACTTATACACCAGCATCGTGGGTGTCAATTCCAACGCAGAACCCGGGTGGTTCACATTATTACAACAGCAGCCCGGTAGAAAGCCGCGTTCCAACACTGCATAGGTTTTCTACGTCATTTGCGTTAGAATGGAGTACCTATATCAGCCGGGGTACAGCCAGTTCTTATTGTGGAAACGTGAATACTACAATCGATCTTGATGCAAGTAATAATATATTTATGGCTTCCGATGCCAACAGCACTTACTCAACAGTGAATCCAGGGGGAGGTGCATATATCGATGGCACCGGTGGTAGCGGAAGAAAGATTTCTATCTACAAGTTCCTTAGCTCGGGATCGCTTAACTGGTGTACGCTATATGGCGGAAATGCCAGTGCTAATTCTGTTATTTGGCAAGACATACGTGATTTGAGAGTGAACTCTGCAGGAACAGTTTTTCTGGTGGGGCGTGTAAATACAACTAACTTTCCAACCTATAACCCGGGTGGTGGTGCCTATATTAAATCCACTTTGTCTACAGGAGGTACATCGGTATGCGATGGTGTTATTCTGAAGTTTTCTAATGGAGGGGTGCGCCAATGGGCTACCTATTATGGTGGAAACGGCACCAGCGATGGTACTGATTTCTGCGGACTTGGGATGGATGAGGATGATAATATTTATGTTGCAGGACTCAGCCGCAGTACTTCTTTCCCATGTCAGACCCGTACCGGTTCATATAATCAATCATCAATGTCAGGAGCCTATGCAGCAGTTCTCCTTATGTTTAACTCATCTGGTGTACGTCAGTGGGGAACATACTACGGAACTGAGACCTGGTTTTCTTCCGGTGGTTTTGCTGCAGACCCATGGGTTTGTGGTGGCGCAAAACTTATGATGCTGGGAACTGCTAAGAATACATACGCAATTACTACACTAAATCCGGGCAGTCCTGCATATTATGAAGGTTCAATTGAAAGTGGCGGAACCACAACTGATTTCTTTGCTGAGTTTTCTATTGGCGATGTTTCAGGGAGTGATGCCACTATTACACCTCATGCGGCAGTTTGTATAAATGATCCGGCTTTCAATTTTACTGCTGCTGACGGTGGCGGAACATGGAGTGGAACAGGTATTACCAACGCAACCAACGGAACCTTTAATCCGTCAGTTGCAGGTGCCGGTACCCATACAATTACGTACACCATCTCAGGAACTTGTGGTGATGTTGATACTGAAACAATTACGGTGTATGCTTTGCCTACAGTTTCAGCCAGTGCTTCTCCAACTACAATCTGTGATGGATCCAGTACGACCTTAACCGGCTCAGGAGCTAATAGCTATAGCTGGAGTTCCGGCGGAACAGGTACAACAACTGTTGTCAGCCCGTCTTCAAGTACATCATACACTGTTACCGGAACCAATACTACAACGGGTTGTTCAAATACAGCTCAGGTATCGGTTACAGTGACACCACTTCCCAGTGTTTCCGCTTCTGCGACTACTTCTACTATTTGCAACGGTGAAAGTACTACCATCAGTGCAAGTGGCGCAACTACATATAATTGGAGCCACAGCCTTGGTACTAACTCTGCATACTCTGTTTCACCATCTTCAACCACAACATATACTGTTACGGGAACAAGTAGCGGATGTACCAATACAGCAAGTGTAACCGTAACGGTCAATCCGGTACCATCAGTATCTGCCTCAGCAACTACATCAACTATTTGTGACGGAGAAAGTACAACCATTAGTGCAAGTGGCGCATCTACATATAACTGGAGTCACAGTTTGGGAACAAACTCATCTTATTCTGTTTCACCATCTTCAACCACAACATATACTGTTACGGGAACAAGTAGCGGATGTACCAATACAGCAAGTGTAACCGTAACGGTCAATCCGGTACCA
>PKSX01000125.1 GCA_002869435.1 Marinilabiliales bacterium
AATGCCTATATATCAGGAGATATGGATGCAGGGACATTAATAATTCAGGGTGATTTAAACGACGGCAAGGACTATCCTGAAGTAATGGCTGCTCTTGATGCTGAATTGCAGGAAATTATTGATGGAAAGATTTCTGATTCTGAAATGGAAAAAGTGAAAAACAAATATGAAGCTACTTTTGAGTTTGCAAAAACTTCTGTGCTGAGTAAAGCCATGAACCTGGCTTATTATGAGTGGCTGGGAGATGCCGCTTTGCTTAATGATGAACCAGCGAAATATAAAAAAGTAAGCATTGATGATGTGAAAAGAGTGGCTTCTTCTATATTTCGAAGAGACAATCTTTCTGAACTAAGATATGAACCTGTTCAAAACAAATAATCATGACAAAAAATAAGATATCGAACCTTGACAGAACAAAGGTCCCCGAAACCGGACAGGTTGAATTCAATGGTTTTCCTGATTATCAAACCGGTAAATTGTCAAATGGAATACCATGGTATGGTTTTCATCATGATGATTTTTCTGTGTTGAGAATCGATTTTGTTATACCGGGCGGCTCATGGATACAGAACCGGTTTTTTCAGGCTATGACCACAGCCCGTATGCTTTTGGAGGGAGCAGGTGGAAAATCTGCTTTTGAAATAGCTGAAAACATTGATTTTTTAGGGGCTTATGCAGACAGTTCTTCAGGAAATCATACCATTACAGTATCTGCTTATGTGCTTAGAAATAAGTTCAGGGAAATGATGAAATTGTTTCGTTTGATTATGACAGAACCTGATTTCCCAGAAAGAGAATTGCGGGTAATGATGCTCAATCTCAAACAGGAATTCATCGTAGGCTCACAAAAAGTAAGTATGCTCGCCAGAAGGAAATATCCGTCGTTAATATTTGGGGAAAAACATCCATACGGAAAATACCCGGGTCTGGATGATTTCGATAAAATTTCTCGAAAGGAACTTACTGAATACTACGACCTGATTTCTTTTGCTGATATGAAAATCTATATCGGCGGCTATATGGATCAGGAACTTATACAAACACTTGAAGAGGAAATGGGGCAGGTAGATTTCTCAAGAGTTTACAATGAGGTTTTTGATTTTCCACAGGAAAGAAGCAACGCGTTTCGTCATCATATTGAAAAAGAAAACGCTGTGCAAACGGCTATTATGATTGGAAAGGACGTGCTGAACCGGGATAGTGAGGATTATCCGTTGCTCACCCTTGCGGTAACCGTTCTGGGAGGTTATTTTGGTTCACGCCTCATGAGTAAGATCAGGGAGGAGAAAGGTCTTACTTATGGAATTTTCAGTTCAGTTCAGGCCAAACCGAAAGGGTCGTACTTTGCCATTCAGAGTGAGGTTATTGCCGAGAGAACACAGGAAGCCATAGATGAAATATTTTCGGAGATTATGCGTTTATCGGATGAGGCAATGGATCAGGGAGAGCTGGAACTGGTCAGAAATTACAGCATGGGAGGTATCATGCGCAGTTTCGACGGCCCGTTTCAGCTGGTCGACAGGTTGAAACTGGCTCATGCATACAATCTGGATGCGAAAACCTATTACAGCCATATTGTCGCAGACCTGCACAAAGCTTCAACAGAAGATATTGCCCGCATTGTTAAAGAGCAGCTGAATCCCGAAAAAATGTATGTTCTTACAGCGGGTGCAAAATAAAAGCAGATGCACAAGGCGATTGCTTTTCTGGTTTTTCTTTATGTTGGTTTGAGTTCAGCTTTTACGCAACTCGATCCTCCTGAATTGCGCTGTCTTGATGTGAAAGCCAACGGTGATGTGGAGCTGACATGGATTATTCCGGCAGACCCCGGTGGTGTTTTCGATGCCTATCAGGTGTATTATTCCACTTCCCTGGCCGGTCCGTATAATCTGGTTGGAACTGTTGCTGTATATGCGCAAAATACATTTACACATGTGGGGTCTAATGCGGCTGTTCAATCAGTTTACTACTACGTTGTTACACGTTCAGATGCACCGGGATACCTGTATTCATCTCCTTCAGACACTTTAGCTACCATTTTGGTCAATGCTGCCAATCCGCTAAACGGTACTGCTCCACTAACATGGAATGAATTGCATACGCCATCCTTGGCTACGTCGCAGGATTATGAAATCTTTTATGAGTATCCGGCCACGGTTTGGAATTTTGCTGGAAGTACCACATCATTAAGTTTCATCGATACCATTGATATCTGTAATGATTTAATCAATTTCCGTGTAGAGCAGGATGATGCTTCGGGGTGTAGTTCAGTTTCGGCGGTCGATGGAGATATTTATCAAAATCTTATACCTCCTGATATTCCACAATTGGATAGTGTTTCGGTCGATGATGTTTCGCAAAATGCCGCACTTGGCTGGCAGTCTTCGGAAGCGGGTGATACTGAAGGATATATCATTTACCAGTTTATTGGTGGTGTATGGACTCCGATTGATACTGTATGGGGAATTGGCACCACATACTATGAAAATACTACATCAGATGCTGATACACAATCTGAATCTTATTGTATAGCTGCAATTGACAGTTGTGGTGTTACAAGTCCGCTGACTCCCGGTCACAGTACCATTTTACTTGGAGGTGCACTTGATATTTGTGCGGATGAAATTACCCTGAACTGGACGCATTATACTGGGTTCAATACCGGAGTTGATCACTATGAGGTTATGGTTTCAGAAAATAGCGGAGCTTATAGTTTGGTTGAAACACTTGATGACACTATTTCAACGACGGTTTTCAACGGATTAAATGATGCCAGTACATATTGCTTTTTCATAATAGCTGAATCTGGAGATGGGATAACTTCATCGTCAAATTTTATTTGTTTCACGATAAATAAACCTGCAACACCCTCATACATCTATATCAGAACTGCGTCGGTGAACAATGATGAAGACATTGAAATCAGGTGGGAAGTGGATGAAACAGTGCAGGTGGATGGATATGAGTTGCAGCGAAGCACGAGTTTCGGCGGACCGTGGACAGCTTTGGATTATCAGTTGTATAACGGGTCTTCTGAATTCACATATACCGATCAGAATGTTAATGCCGATAAACAGGATTATTTCTATCAGTTAGCCGTAATCGATAGTTGCGGGAATGAAGCCATGTACTCAAATATGGCCAGAACCATTTTGCTGACCGCAGATCCATATGATAATCTCACCAATGAGTTGCTATGGAATGATTACGAAGGCTGGCCCTCCGGTGTTGATCAATATTGGATTTCAAGAACTACTGATGGGGTGGCCGATCCTTTTCCACTCACAATTGTTGCCGGATTTCTCGGATGGTATAACGATGATCTTACCAGTTTAATTTATACGCAGGGAAATTTTTCCTACAGGCTTATGGCCATTGAAAGCTTTGGGAATCCTTACGGTTATACAGATACAGTATGGTCAAACGGTGTGTCTTTGCAGCAAATTCCGCGTTTGTTTATTCCAAATGCTTTTGCCCCAAATGGGGTGAACCAGATATTTATTCCGTTCGGTGTATTCATTGATCATGAAAGCTATTCACTTATTATTTTTAATGAGTTGGGTGAGGAAATGTTCAGTACCAACGATTTTTTTGAAGGCTGGGATGGTACCAACGATGGTGCTCCAGCGCCTCCGGGGGTGTATAATTACATATTAAAACTGGTTTTACCAGGAGGAGTGGTTTTTGAGAAAATGAGTCATGTTACTTTGATTCGTTAGTGTCTCTTTATTTTTTACTTTTGAAATAAAAAATGGAATATCCGATTTACCTCGCCGGAAAATGGGTGAAAACCGATGTGGAAGTGCCGGTTTGCAGTTCGTGGGATAGTAATAATTACGGAAAAACATGGCTGGCCGGAATTTCTGAGCTTGAAGAGGCCGTTTCTGCAGCTAAAACAGCTTTCCCTGTTCTAAAAAAAATGCCTTCGTGGAAAAAGCACGAATTGTTATTGCAAATGGCGCATCTGCTGCAGGAAAACAGGCAGAAAATGGCAGAGATTATTTCTGCTGAAGCTTCAAAACCTATGAAATATGCTTTGGGCGAGGTTGATCGGGCTATTCAGGTTTTCATCGTAGCGGCAGAAGAAAGTCGTCGTCTTCAGGGTGAGTATATTAAAATAGACTGGACTCCGGCTGGTGAAGGAAAAGAAGGGCTGGTAAAATGGTTCCCGGCCGGAATTGTTGCCGGAATTTCTCCTTTCAATTTCCCGTTGAATCTTTCGGTGCATAAAATCGCTCCTGCATTGGCAGCGGGTTGTCCGATTATTCTGAAACCATCAAGATCAACACCACTTTCTACACTTTTTATGGCAGAATTATTCGATACACTCGACTGGCCAAAAGGTTCACTTTCTATTTTACCCATGGATCGTGAAAGTGGCAATCGTTTGGTTACACATCCCGATATTGCAGTTTTGACTTTTACCGGTTCACCGGAAGTGGGGTGGAAAATGAAATCGGATTGCGGAAAGAAAAAAGTAGTACTCGAATTGGGTGGAAATGCCGGTGTTATTATTGATAAAGATGCAGATTTGGATACTGCAGTTTCAAAATGTCTGGCCGGTGCATTTGCATATAGTGGTCAGGTTTGCATTCATGCACAAAGGCTCTATGTTCACGAAGATATTTTTAGCGAGTTTTCGAAACGTTTTGTAGAGAA
>PKSX01000230.1 GCA_002869435.1 Marinilabiliales bacterium
AGTTCAGTTTTGTTTTCGAAATAAAAGTCCTCATCTCTTTTATTAGTTCAACTTGGTTTAACTGAATAAAGTCTTCGGATAAACGTTTCTGAAAATGCGTAAATTCATAAGGGAAGCTTAATACCAGAGTTGAAAGTAGTTCAGGTTGTGTTTCATTTAGTAATCTGGCAGAATCAAAGGCATGTTGCTCACTGTATTTCCTTCCTCCCAAACCATTAATTATCATTGCTGATATTTTTATGCCTGCTAATCTGGCTTTAATTATCCCTTGTTTTGTGCTTTCAAAGGTTTCGCTTTTATTCATAAGTTTAAGCAACTCGTCATTCCCCGATTCAATGCCAATATACAGAAGTTTCAGGCCGGCATTCTTTAATTCTTGCAATTCCCGGTCCGTTTTACTCATAATATCTTGAGGCAGAGCATATGCAGATACCCTGGAAAGTTTAGGGAAATGTAATTTCAGCAAGTCCAGAATATACATGAGCTTGCGGGCTGATAGTACCATGGCATTTCCATCTCCTAAAAATATCTTACGGGCAGAGGGGTTATGTTTTGCCAATATTTTAACAGCAGCTAAGATATCATCATCTTTTTTTGCCCGAAATACTTTGGTCGTGTACATCTCGCAAAAGGCACATTTATTCCATGAACAGCCTAAGGTTACTTGTAATATAACAGAATTTCCTTCAGAAGGGGGCCTGAATACAGGTTCATCGTAAATATTTGGATTAAATTGCATAATCAAAAATAGTATTATTTATGAAGTAAATGTAATACCCTGGCTGGTTGAATTGGCTACAACGGTTGGTGGCTTGGCGTAGTGGCGGATTTTTAGCACAAAAGTTCAATCGAAGAAATGTACTTGAACCTAACACAAAACTGTCATACGAAGCACTACACCCGCCATTTCGCCAAACCGCTGTTATGGGCTGTAAATTCTATTCTTTCACAAATTTTGTCACTTCTGTCTTGTCGCTACTACTCAGTCTCAAAATGTATAGTCCTTTGGCTAGATCACTTATGTCAATGTCCATTTTGCATTGTTGTATTGTTTGTTGTAAAATGCTCTGTCCTTGCATATTAAAAATTTCTATTTTTGATTTTTGCTGAGATTCAATAGTTAAACTGTTTTTTGCAGGGTTTGGATAAATAATAAATCGATTGTTTATATTTAATTCATCAATCTTAGAAATAGCAAATTCTGACATTTGCCGTTTCCATACACCATTGTCCAAAGTTCCGGCAAAGATTGTTGAGTCGGCTACTATCAACGAACGAACATTTGAAGATACGATTCCTGTACTGATATCAGCCCAGTTAGAGCCACAATTCGAAGACATAAAAACTTTGCCTCCATAAGATCCTGCAAAAACATTTGTATCGCTTACTGCAAATGCAGCAACATCAAGATACAATGCGGTTGAATCAATAGAATTCCAATTTGTGCCATTATTTGATGATAAATAAATACCGTTATCTGATCCTGCTAAAATATTTGTACCACATGTGGCTATGGCACGAACAATAGTTGCAGTTATTCCAGTGCTGGCATTGGTCCAGCTCGAACCATTATTAACAGACAAACTCACTGTACCACCATAGGTGCCTGCGAAAATATAAGAGCCACTTGAAGTCAAAGAAGTAAAGAAATTTACTCCTGTATTCACAGAACTCCAACTTAAACCGTCATTGTCTGAAGAAAACAATAAGGAACCATTATTATCTGTGCCAACAAAAATATTTCCTCCAATTACGGAAATAAAAACAATATTATCAATGGGGAGACCTGTGTTTATAGCTGTCCAACTTGTTCCATTATTGGCTGATACAAAAAGACCGCTACCATATGTGCCCGCATAAATATTTGTTCCTTTTACTGCCAGTGCACGAACATCAGTATTCGTCAAACCCGAATTGACCGTATTCCATGTTGTACCGTTATCGGTGGATAAATACACGCCATTCCCGTTAGTACCTGCAAAAATATTTGTTCCGTTTACTGCTAAACAAATGATCGCCTTTTCAGAAGGACAACTTGTTTGTTGCCACTGTGCATTTGAAATTATTGTCAGCCCTACAAAAGTCAAGAAAAGTAATAGTTTTTTCATAATTCCTTGTTTTTTTAAGTTCATACTTCTTTTTTCTTATAGCCCATAACGTTTTGGGCTATGGCGCGTGCCGTTGCTACTTCGTTACGTTGTTTGGTTTCCTGATTTTGATTTTACTTCTCATTGTTGTTTTGTTAACCCTTCCCGGCATGCGCTATGAGCCATTGTTACAGCCAGTTTTCTCATTTTTGATTATTCCTTTTTTACTTTTTTAATCAAGCGTTTTGAATTTGATTTTCGAGTCCAAATTTCTATTTAGGTCTAAATTTATAATGATTTATTATATAAAATATTCCCTGCAGCAAGATCGGCAAGCCAAATACTACCCATGGTCCTAAATGCCCGATTTCAGAGTAGGCAAAATTCCCATAAACCAAAATTGCACACCAAAAGAGAAATATAAATCCTGAAAGTAACTCCCTTTTCCATGATAACAGAAAGCCCACGAAAAATAACAATAGCAACAAAGGATATATGATAAATGGAAAACTCAAATAATCAACTGGATCTCCAAGAAGAAGTTCTGAAAACACAACGATGGAGTATAGAACAGCGTAATTGATTAGAAGCACACGAAGTATAAATTTCCATTGTTGTTTTGCCGAAGGTAAAGTTTCCTTATAGGTTTTATACCATTCAAGTAGGAATAATGAACCAATAACCATAGAAGGTGATGCAATCGCACTCAGCATACTGTAATCCATTTCTCTGAATAAATAAAGGTCAGAAATCCAGACACCTGCATTCCAGCTCATAAGTAAAATACCTGCCATTTTATTATTTGTCCAAGAAAAAGCAAAGCCTGCTATGAAAATAAGCAATAGTACCAAAGTCATATAATCGATCAGGTTTAAAAAAGTCAATTCGTCGAATAAAAATGACATTGCCATACCTATAAAATACACCACA
This sequence comes from Marinilabiliales bacterium, assembly GCA_002869435.1. GTDB lineage: Bacteria > Bacteroidota > Bacteroidia > Bacteroidales > DTU049 > BM518. Next base: position 3,018 of record PKSX01000230.1, read on the forward strand.
CCACCAACACCTGTTAAAATTTGTAGTATTATGGTTGTTTTTGATTTTGTTTTCATTTTTTTGGATTTATGTTCAAGTCATTAAATTGGCTGTAATGTCGGGCGCAAGTCGCCGTTTCAATGCGTTTTGCGCATTGTTGGGGAGTCGTACCTTCGGTACGGCTCGGAGGCTTGCGCCCGACATTGGGAGAGCAGGAGCGAAGCGTATGCTCTCCCAACGTCTGTATAAACCACATTATGTTGTTTATCTACCCAATATGGGTGTGTAAACCACATTAATGTTGTTTATTTCTGCTATGTAAATGTATGAAAATATTTGAAGCAAAAAGCGAAAAAGCCCCAATTTTTGTTTTTGGCATAATTTTCATGTGGCGTCCGAAAATTATGCCAAAAACATTGAAAATCAATTGGTTTATGGAGTCTTACCTCTTTGTTTTTTCGTCAATTTTTCGTAATTTTGTACTTCCGAAAATGATCAGATTTTAGTCAGCGAAAGGCAAGCAAAATACGAGCATTGTCTGACGGTTCCACGTCAGGGAAAAGAAGGCTCAAACTATTCTGTTGTTTTCCTGTACAACTTATACTTTCCTGTCCCGTCAGAAATCACATATCCATGAGGGATGCTTTCTGTACATGAATCATCGGTTAGAAACAGAAAATGATCCGATTCTTCGCGGGGATCGAGATATATATTTGCATAACGCACAAAATATGCATTTAATGACCAGTCCTGCCGCATTTCCGGACAAATCTGAATCGTACTTCCTTTACTTGTGAGCTTCGATGTAATGGCAACAATAAGAATTTTTTCTTTGTCCTTCTGAATGGTATGAGCACTGATGATACTGAGAAATATGGCAGCAATGATACTGATAACCGAAATGATCTGTATCCATCTTCTGAAATATCGTTTTTTCTGAATACCTGCCATCTGAACCTTGAAGTATGGCAGCATAATCAATGCAATTGCCAAAGCAAAGAGCGGATATACAGAAACAATATAAAAACCGCGTTGCTTCATGCTTATCATTATGGGTAGTATGCCGGAGAAAGTAATGGCAAGCAATACCCACGATATTTTTTCTGGTTTGTCGCTAATCTTATGCTTTTTGAGTTTTACGCCCAATATTCCGATTGCTGCAATGAATAAGATGGGTAATGCTTGTTGCACAAATTCCCATAAAATGGCAAAACGACTGTTTACTGTTTCTACATTCTCAATACTGCCCTGTACCTGATTTCTGAAATAGTAAATTATATTGGTGGCTGCTTCTTCATTGAAAAAATAGAATAAAGCAATGGGTGCTGATGTATAGAAAACCAGAGCAAAGCTCTGCATCAAAATTTTACTGAACTTATCTTTATTAAAAACCAAAAAGAAAAACGGGAATGCCCAGATATATAACGCAACGAATCCCTTTGTAAGAACAGCTGCGCTTAAAAAAAGTCCGCTAAAGATTATATACAGAAAAGTTTTTCCTTTTCTGCTTCGCAAATAGTAAAATACTGACAATAGAATGAACAATGTCATGGTATTTTCCAGCATATTATTAGCGCACTACCACGAAACCACATTTACACTTGC
>PKSX01000043.1 GCA_002869435.1 Marinilabiliales bacterium
ATATGGCTGCATGCAATGGATTCATGCCTTTGGCCAGCAGCCCTGAAAGTAATCCGGTAAGCACATCGCCGCTGCCGCCTTTGGCCATTCCGGGATTTCCGGTTGGGTTAAAATAGATATTTCCGTCGGGAGCACAAACAGCAGTGAAAGCGCCTTTCAAAATGATGATAATTCCGTGTTTCATTGCCATGGATGACGCATCATTCAGCCGCTCAAAATCATTTTTTGAATCTCCGTTCAAACGTTTGAATTCTCCGATATGTGGAGTAAGAATGCTGTATTTCGGCAGAAAAGCCAGCCATGTTTTGTTTTCGGACAGGATGTTCAAAGCATCTGCATCCAGAACTAGAGGCTGATTTGCATTTTGAATGATGTTTTTCAGCACTTTGGCTGTTTTTTCGTCTGTTCCACAGCCCGGACCAAATCCAATTGAAGTGAACTGAGCAATTTCGGGGAGTTCAGAAATGAAATTTGGATCAGCATCGCCTGAAATCATGGCTTCAGGTGCAGAGCTTTGAATGATATGCGATTGTTTTTCGGGAGTGTGCACCGAAACAAGGCCACAACCGGATCGCAGTGCAGCTTTTGCAGAAAGAACCGCAGCGCCCATTTTGCCTTTTCCTCCTGCAAAAATCAATGTGTGACCGTAAGTGCCTTTGTGAGCAAATTTGGGGCGGGGGAGTATTAATGGCTCAATATCTTTAATGGTGGTAAAATGATGTCGTGTTTTGGCCTGAGAAATGAATTCCTCTCTGAGTCCGATTGGAATATAATGCCAGTCGCCAATAAATTGGTCGTTTTCGGGCATAAAAAGGGGAAGTTTGTGCACGCCCAGTGTAAGTGTCATGTTAGCCTGCACAATGTTTTTGGCATGGTTTACCGAACATTCATCGGCCAGTAATCCGGATGGCATATCAATGGCAATGACAGGGTTTTCGGAGTTGTTTATGGTCTGAATGATCTCTGCCAGCCAACCTTCAGGGCTACGACTGATTCCTGAACCCAGAATGGCGTCGATAATAATGTTCTGGCCTTTATCGAGACTCAACTTTTCATCTTTTTGCAGATCTTCAACAGAAATGAGCTTTTGCAGACGCTCAAAATTGATGTTGAAATCTTCGCTGTTCTTTTCCGAAAACCGTATCACTGTTACTTTGACCTGAAATCCGGCTTCATGAAGCATACGTGCTACTGCGAGTCCGTCGCCACCATTGTTTCCGATACCGGCAAGAATATGAAATGTGAAGTTTTCTTTTGGAAAATGGTCTGCAATCCACTCAAAAATACCTTTACTGGCTCGCTCCATTAAATCGATAGAAGCAATAGGCTCATTGTCTATGCAATCTTTATCGGCCTCACGAATAAGGCCAACAGGTAATATTTTATACATGGCTTATCTGAATTCTTCCCAGGGGAAATCACCCATTAATGTTCCGAGCATAACCAATATGAAAATGAAATACAAAATAACCAGTGCTCCAAGTACCAATCCAATAATGGAAGTTATTTTACCCGCTTTGGCATTGCTTAATGAGGATTGACTGTACATGCCGGGATTCATTTCATGCATTTCAGTGGCTTTATTTGCCAAAACCAGCCCAACTATGCCAAGTATGATTCCAATTATACCATAGCAAAAGCTGAATACAATTGAAAGTATTCCAAGTACTAATGCACCGGTGGCATTGGGTACAGGTGGTAAATAACCATGAGGTTGTTGCTGATATCCACCCTGGTTCTGTTGCTGATTGAAATTATTATTGTCCATGATCTTATCTTAAATGAATTTTTTCCAAACAAAGCTAAAAATAATGATTGATATAGTCAAAAATACCATGTAAATAATTGCTTTATGCCCCCATTTCCACTTAAACTTGATTTGCAGAAATGTAAAAATGACGGTTATTAGTAGCGGAAGAAGACCCGGATAAGTAGAAATACTTTCCCAGAAATGTCCTCTGAGAAGCTCTATGAAAGATCGCTGCATGCCGCAACCCGGGCATTCGTGTCCTGTCAGACTTTTATACATACAGGGCACCTGATGCTGCTCGAGCCAGTCGGGGACATTGAGCAGGTTCATAACTAGGCTTTTCCGATTTTATGACCCTTGATAGCAAAAAACAGGATATAAAGATATGCAGGCAAGAGAATAATATATGCATTCTGCATTGTAATCATTTCTCCCAGACTGCTGAAAATAAGCGGCATAGTTGCACCGCCGGCAATTCCCATAATAAGCAGAGCCGATCCTAGCTTTGTTCTTCTACCCAGTTTTTCAATGGACAATGGCCAGATTGCAGGCCACATAATGGCATTTGCAAATCCCAGCAGGGCAATAAAAATAATACTGGTAAAACCATTTGTTAGAATAGCCAGTACCGAGAAGATAATTCCAAGTAAGGAAAAAAGAGCCAGGGCTTTTGCCTGTGAGATGATTTTTGGAATAGTTGCAATGCCCACAAGGTAGCCCAGTACCATTCCAAACATAACATATGATGTAAAATTTCCGGGATGTGCAAGATTTATCTCCCAGCCAAATAATTGAATTGGAATCGGCGCAAGATTAAGACTCTGGCCGAAAATAATAATGCTGTCTCCTGCAATAACCTCCACACCCACATAGAGAAAAATTGCAAGTACGCCTAAAATGAGATACATGGGTAAGGTGTTTCTTCCTTGATTATTATCGGGTTCATTTTCTCCCTCCACATCAGGAAGCGGAGTGAAGAAAACCAGTGCAGCCAAAAGTATTAAAACTCCGGCCATAATAGCATAGGGGATAACAACCTTCAATGCAAGTGTATCCAGAATGGATGCTTTTTCAGGACCATCGGCCATAGCTGTAATGGTATCAAAATCCCCGCTTCCGGATAAGATAATAGCCCCTAAAACCAGAGGTCCGATCATGCCGGCAACCTTATTGGCTACACCCATAATGCTTATGCGTTTTGCTGCGCTTTCTATAGGCCCAAGTATTGTTACGTATGGATTAGATGCTGTTTGTAGTATGGTTAGCCCTGTTCCCTGAAGGAAAAGTCCAATTAGAAATAACGGATATTGGCGGCTATATGCAGCCGGAATGAATAACAATGAACCCAGGGCCATAATGGCAAGCCCAAGTGGCATCCCTTTTCTGAATCCGGTCCATTTCAAGACATATGACGATGGAAAAGCCATGAAAAAATATGAAATGTAAAAGGCAAAAGTGACCCAGAAAGCCTGTGAAAGAGTAAGCTCACATGCTGTTTTTAAGAAAGGGATTAGCACACTGTTTAACCAGGTTACAAAACCAAAAATAAAAAAGAAAAGCCCTATTATTGAGAGGGCAAATGTATTTGATCTGGAAGTATTCATCGATGTTGAAGTGTTTCGACAAAGATGCACATAATTTTTTAATCTTCTGCCTGTTCTCCCTGTTGAATAGTGTTTTTTATTACAAGTGCTTTTTCAAAGTCGTTGGCATAAACATAAACCTCAGAACTTCCCAGAATTGGAGATAGAAAGAGCTGATCATAGCCCGGCTCCGTATTTTCTTCAATAAAGAACTCAATACCAGCTCCATACAATGCTTTGCATAAATGTTCGTAATTTTCGGGCCAAACGAATGTGGCTAATAATTCCAGATCTTTTTTCATTATTCTTTTTGCAAAAATATAGAAAAAGCCCCGGCTCAATACAAACCGGGGCAAAACAAACAGATTATTTCAAGAGATTTTGGTATCTTTTTTCTACTTCTGCCCAGTTTACTATGTTCCAGAAGGCTTTTACATAATCGGGTCTGCGATTCTGATATTTCAAATAATAGGCATGCTCCCAGACATCGAGACCAATCAATGGATAACCACGTTTATCAGCAATATCCATAAGCGGATTATCCTGATTTGGGGTCGAACTGACAAATAGTTCATTATTATCGTCTATGGCAAGCCACGCCCAACCACTTCCGAAGCGGGTTAAAGCTGCGTTGGTAAATTCTTCACGGAAATTATCAAAGCTTCCGAATGACTTATCAATATGTTGCATAAGCTCACCCGATGGTTTTCCGTTTTCATTGGCTTTTAGTATTTGCCAGAAAAACTGGTGATTGAAATGCCCACCACCATTGTTTCGGATTGCAGGCGATAATTCACTCACTTTGTCAAATAAATGAACCAACGGTATTTTATTATTCGCTGCGTCATTTTCCAGAGCAGCATTTGCTTTTTGAATGTATGCGTTGTGGTGCTTGGTATGATGCAATTCCATGGTTTGTGCATCTACAAATGGTTCCAGTGCATTATACTCGTATGGGAGTGATTCCAGATTATAAGGGAAATTCAGTTGTGATTCTTGTAAGATTTCTGTCTTTTTCATAGCTGTGTTTCTTTGTTATTTAGATTGATTCAAAATTACAAAGAAAATGTTCACTTTTTACACGAAAATCTTTAACAATAACTGATTTTAATCATAAGGACTGATATATGTATTATTTGAAAAAATTTTAACCCTAAAAAGGATATATCAGACCTCGAGTCAACAAGAAAAAGACTACAGTTTAATGTAGTCTTTTTTCTCATAACCTATTTGTAAATGTAAAGTCACGCCTTACATTTC
>PKSX01000244.1 GCA_002869435.1 Marinilabiliales bacterium
AAGAAAAAATGGCTGCATGTGTTTTTATCGGCTGCGTTTATAGGGCTGGGCATCATGACAAAAGGCCCGGTGGCACTGCTTATCTTTGCACTCACTTTGTTTGCGTGGCTTGTTTTCAGTAGAAAGTGGAAGACCGTTTTCAACCTCAGATTTATCGGGATTTACATCGGAACCGTAGCCTTAATTGGTGGATTTTGGTTCATTTTGCAAATTCTGAGCGGAAAAGCTTATTTAATAATGGAATTTATCGAGTATCAGATTAGGCTTTTCACTAAAAAAGATGCCGGGCATGGAGGTTTTCTATTCTATCATTTTGTTATCCTTTTCATAGGCATGTTCCCGGCCAGCATATTTGCACTGAGCAGTTTCAGAAAATTCAAAGATGACACTGAAAGCCAAAGCAAATTTCGCCACTGGATGATGATCTCTTTCTGGGTGGTATTGATTCTGTTTACGATCGTAAAAACAAAGATTATCCATTATTCTTCATTTTGCTACTTCCCGCTAAGTTTCCTTGCGGTATATTCTATTTATCAATTCAACGAAAAGAAAGTAAAATTCAGAAACTGGCAAAAAACGGTACTTATTTTCATGGGAACTGTTTTAGGACTTGCAGTAATAGGAATGAATTATTTCATGGCTAATATTCAATCATTTATTGAAAAAGGCTGGATCAAAGACAAGTTTGCCGAAGCCAACTTTCAGGCCGATGTCCACTGGTCGGGATTTGAGTTTTTGATTGGCGTTTTTCTCATTTTTACGGTAATATTTTCAATCTGGTATTTTCGAAGGAACATCATAAAACTCAGTGTCAGCCTATTTACCGGGACCATGCTTTTCACAGCGGTATGGCTTATTGTTGTTACTCCGAAAATTGAAGGATACACACAAAATGCTGCCATTGAATTCTTCGAATCTCACAAAGGCGAAGATGTAATTATGGGCGTATGGGGCTATAAAAGTTATGCCCATCATTTCTATTTCCAGATGCCGGTGCCTGATGAGAATTATCCTTTCGAAGAAGAAAATTTGTATCAACCATGGCCTAAAACCACATACATCTCTACAAAAATCACAAAAATGGAAGAGTTTGAAACTCAGTTTCCGGAGTTTCAACTTTTATATACCAAGAATGGGTTTGCTTTTTATAAAAAAGCAGCAGAATAGACTTTAGCAATTATCTGCAAGTTCTTGCGATATTCCTTACCTTTACCCTATGAAATTGTAGCAAAGGCTTATTCTGTTTTTTATTCTTATCAGTCTGATTCCGCTTATTGCTGTTGGGGTATTTTCCTTTATTAACTTTAAGGAAGCTATGCTGCAGCGCACTTTTGACCAACTTACTTCTGTAAGGGTTGTTAAAACAAGACAAATAGAGAGTTTTTTCCATGACCGGTATTTTGACATTGAGAAATTTGCCAGCTCAAGCGAAATTATTAACCTTCTTGGAACATTGCCGGAAAATGATCACCCGGAATACGAGGAAAAGCTAAACACTTTTAAGGAAGCCTATTTGTACCAATATTTTAAAAACTGCGGATACTATTCCGATTTAATTCTCTACCACGGAAACAGAAGTATGACCTGGTCAAACACCGAAGATCCAAATTTTCGTCCTGATACACTACATTTCATTCTTGAAACTGAACCTGATAGTTCGGGGGTAGTAGATTTTCATGCAGAGAAACACGGTGAAATATACAAACAACTAATCTTCTATTCTCCTGTATACAATGATAAAAATGAATATCTGGGAATTTGTGTACTTACTGTCCCGCTCGATGCAATAAATAAAATCATGCTTGAAAAAACGCCTGCATCGGGGCTGGGAGAAAGCGGCGAATCGTATCTGATTGGCAGTGATTTTCTCATGAGAAGCACTTCTCGCTTTCGGGACAAAAGTGTACTCAGCACAGAAGTTAAGACAGATGGCAGCCTAGATGTATTGACAGGAAACAGCGGAACAGGTATTTTTCCTGATTACCGCGGAATTAAAGTACTGAGCTCATACGAAAAGCTCAATATTAAGGGGCTAGACTGGGCTATTCTCGTGGAAATGGACTACAACGAAGCTACTATTCCAATTACCAGAACGCAAAATGATATCATTTTTATCAGTGTGTTACTTATAGTAGTCATTGTAGGACTCTCATTTGTAATTAGCCGTGGAATTACTAATCCTATTATCAAACTTAAGAATGCCAGTGTTCTCATTGGCGAGGGTGACTTTAGTCAACAGGTAGAAAAAAAGAGTAATGACGAGATAGGAGCCTTAACTGAGTCTTTTAACAAAATGGCAGATCAGTTGCAAAAACAAACCAGCGATCTCAAAGAACGCGAAGAAAGACTTAGCCATTTTTATGAAGCTACTAAAGACGGCATAATGTTACATAAGGAGGGTGTTCCTGTATTAGTCAATCAAGCCTTATGCGATATGACCGGATACAGTGAAACTGCATTGATGCTTTTAGATATGCAGGACATTATACACTGCGGAACAAAATTACTGGATAAAAAAGAAGAGTCTTTTGAAGCCACCGGAGTAAAATCAGACAAAACAACAATCCCGGTTGAGATTCAGCAGTCGAATATAGATTTCAGGGGGCAAACCATTTCAGCCTGCGTCATTCGCGATATTACATTGAGAAAAAAGATGGAAGCCGAATTACAAATTGAACGGGAACAACGCCTTTCGGCATTACTGGATGGGCAGGAACTGGAAAGAAAGCGCTTAAGCAGAGACTTACACGATGGACTCGGACAAAGACTAATTGCGCTTAAACTACATTTCGAGAATATTGCAAACAAATTACCCAATGAAGCACTTCCTCAGAAGGAGAAACTTAGTAATGAAATTGATTTCACCATTGACGAAGTCAGGCAAATAAGCGGTGCACTTAACCCACCGGTTCTTGAAGAATTTGGACTCGATATTGCCCTAAAAAACCTGTGCAATGGTTTTTCCAAAGACTCCGGCATACATGTATTTTTTGACAGCAGCGGAGATATTTCAGAAGTTAATTATAAACAGAAAACATACTTATACCGTATTGTTCAGGAAGCATTAAACAATATTTTGAAGCATGCTAAAGCATCTGAAGCAAGAATTCAATTGCTTAAAAAGACTCAAAGTATTTTGCTTATGATTGAAGATAACGGTATTGGATTCAACCCCGAAGATTCAGGAAGACCCGGAAATGGTCTTTTCAATATGCGGCAAAGAGTGTTACTTTTGCAGGGACGAATCAATATTGAATCGGAGAATGGTAAAGGCACCTTGATCAGCATTCATATTCCAATAAAAAAATAAAAATGGAAAAAATAAAAATTGCATTGGTTGATGATCACAGCATTGTAAGAGATGGGATTAGAGCATTGATTACAAATGAGAAAGACATCGATATTTGTGGCGAATACGGTTCTGCCAATGAGTTTTTAAATAAAATGAATTCAACGCCTGATATTGTTTTGCTCGATATTGCAATGCCGGGAATGTCGGGACTTGAGCTTTGCGAGACCCTTTATGATAAGTACCCGGAAATTAAAATCATTATTCTATCAATGTATACGGAAGATGATTTCATAAACAAGGCGATTAAATACGGTGTTAAAGCATATCTTCCAAAAAACACAAGTAAGAAAGAACTTCTGAAAGCTATACATACTGTCTTTTCCGGAAAAGATTATTTCAATGAAGAAATATCTGCCATAATGCTCAGTTCTTACGTAAAGCAGATTCAAAAAGACGAAGAGCCCGATAAAGTTAATTTGCTAACAAAAAGAGAAAAAGAAGTACTTGTACTCTTTGCAGAAGGGCGAAGTAATCAGGAGATTGCCAATGAACTTTTTATTAGCATAAGAACCGTTGAAACTCATAAAACAAATATGCTCGGAAAGCTAGATCTCAAAAGCAGTATTGATCTTGTAAAATTCGCAATTAAGAATAATCTTATTGAACTATAGATTTTTCTACGAATTTCACGTAGGAACACCTCGTCTTTTCACTAAAAAAAAATCCGTAATCTGTTGGATTGTACAAAGCACGTCTATAAGATAGATTTGCCGAGTATTAAAACCAAACGATTATGAAAAGATTTTTACTTCTGAGTATGATTTGTGCGCTGTTTATGCCACTGGCAATGCAAGCGCAGGAAGATGGTGGCTTTACCGTCAGCACCGACATGGTGAGCCGCTATGTATGGCGTGGTACTGCCTTCTCAACAGCTCCAGCCTTACAGCCAACATTTGAATTTTCCAAAGGCGGTTTTGCAATTGGTGCATGGGGATCCTATTCATTTTTGGGATTCGATGGTGCAGAAGCAGACATTTATCTGTCTTACACCACTTTGGAAGACAAATTAACACTAACTTTCACCGACTATTTCTTCCCGGATGAAGTAAACGGCACCTTCAATAATTATTTTGAATATGATGGTGATATTACAGGCCATGTATTTGAGGGAGCCATTTCATGGAACGGTACCGAAAGTCTGCCACTTACATTTCTTGCTGCTGTTAACTTTTTTGGTGCAGATGCAAAACTAATTGAAGACGACACAGCCAGTGCCGATTTCAATACTGTTGTTGGGAACCAGATGTCGATGTATTTTGAACTTGGTTATGGTGTAACCTGCAAAGATGAAACTGAACTAGAGTTTTTCCTTGGATTTACACCAAATGAACCCAGAAAAGCTGATGCAACAACCGGTTATATTGGTGAAGCCGGATTTTATGGATATACTATGGGTGTTGTTAACCTGGGTGTAACCGCATCAAAAGAAATAAAAATTACTGAAAATTTCTCAATTCCTGTTTTCTCACAACTTGTGTTCAACCCGATGGCCGAAGATGTATTTCTGGTATTCGGATTAAGCTTATAAACAACTAAATTTTAATATTATGGATTGGAATACTGGTTCAACCGCTTTTATGATTTTGTGTACCAGCCTTGTAATGCTGATGACACCCGGTCTTGCCTTCTTCTACGGAGGTTTGGCCAGCAAACGCAACATTCTGGGCATTATGGTGCAAACTTTTGTATCTCTTGGTATTACCACAATTATGTGGGTTACCATCGGATACTCACTTTGCTTCAGTGGAGGCGAAGGTGGAATTATCGGAAACTTTGACTGGGCTTTTCTGAATGGAATTGCTTTTAACGAAGCTTTTAATCCGGGCTCAGGTCAGGAATATCCGACCTACATCTTCATCGCATATCAGATGATGTTTGCCATTATTACACCTGCCCTTATTACCGGAGCTTTTGTAAACCGTATCACCTTTAAGTCATACATACTTTTCCTCATTGTATGGCAGGTATTTGTGTACTATCCATTTGTACACATGATCTGGGGTGGCGGAATCCTTGCTGAATGGGGTGTTAAAGACTTTGCCGGTGGTATTGTAGTACATGCCACAGCTGGTTTTGCAGCTCTGGCTTCTGTATTTTATGTTGGTAAACGCCGTGATACTGTTTCTCCTCCCAACTCTATTCCACTCGTAGCTATTGGTACAGGTTTACTTTGGTTCGGTTGGTACGGATTTAATGCCGGATCTGAACTTGCAGTTGATGAAATTACAACATTAGCCTTCCTGAATACTGATGTTGCTGCCTCATTTGCTGCCATTACATGGTTGGTTATTGAATGGAGTCGAGAAAGAAAACCAAAATTTGTAGGACTGCTTACAGGAGCAGTTGCCGGCCTTGCCACCATTACACCAGCTGCCGGTTTTGTGCCAATTTGGGCCGCAATGCTCATTGGTATTGCTGCAGGATCCGTTTGTTACCTTGCTGTTCAACTTAAAAACAAACTTGGCTGGGACGATGCACTCGATGTTTGGGGTGTTCACGGTATCGGAGGTGTACTTGGTACTATACTTCTCGGAGTATTTGCCGTTGAAGCCGTAGGCGGAACTGCCGGTCTTATAGATGGTGATTCCGGTTTCTTCCTGAAACAAGTTGTTTCAGTAATTGGCGCTTCTATCTATGCGTTTGTTTTCACTTATATAATGCTAGTGATTATTAATCTGATCACACCTGTTAAAGTATCTGAAACAGATGAAGATGCAGGCCTTGATGCCTCACTTCATGGAGAAAATGCTTACGATGAAGGAGCATTGTAACGTTTGGTTCTCCTGAAAACGAAAGCCGCTGAAAAGCGGCTTTTTACTTTTACTTATGTTTGTGATTGAATTTCTAGCCCCGCCGTTGGCGGGGTTTTTTGTATATTCGCAATAACAATTCCGGCAGCAATTTTGCGTTAGAAAAAGAAAAAGCATGAAATTCCTTCCATTACTTCTCTTCAGTATTTTACTTGTTTCACATAATTATAGTAAAGCTACGACCTGGGATGAGCCCTGGCAAGATGAAATCATAAAAAATTCAGAGTATTTTATTCTGGGCAACGTTATAAAAAATGATTACCAAAAAGGAACAACCATTGAAATCATAAAAAACATCGTTGGTTATCGCCTGCCTGACCAAATACTAATCAGCGATTTTTACCTTCTTCACCTTTGCAGCTATTCAGATGGTCACGGTCCGGAATTTCAATTTGATGAAGGAGAACAATACTATTTCTTTTTGAAAGTAAATGAAGACGGACATTACTGTATTTCAACACCAAGCTCCGGGTTTGCATATTTTGACAAGGAGGAAAATATAGTTTACGCTACTTACAGGCATAGTTACCATCAGGCGCTGGTTGACCCTGATATATATGAAAAAACCATGACCACACTATTCCATTACTATCATAATGAATCTTACGAAACTCAATATATAACTGACTTGGCCAGTGAATTCCTCAATAAAGCCCCGGCCGGATTTGAGGCATTTGAAACAGATGTTTTTTTTGGACAACATGTTGCAATGGAAATGCTCTATCATTTAAAACTTGGCGGATTCTACGAGCAGCTCACCTATTTTCTAAAAGACACATCTAACCAACATAACCAGATTTCAGCTGCACGTGCACTAAGAGCATATAACACCGAAGAATGTAAAGACCTGCTTATCGATGCCATTGCAAACCCTGATTATGACGATTTTGTGAAAGTAATATGCATATGGACTCTTTCTGAGTTTAATCCGGTTGACAAAAAAGCTGAAATTGAAGCTTTGGTGGAAGATGCTTCCGATCTGGATAACGGATTTGGTGGAAACATTATGGATCCAAGAGTTTGCACCCATTTTCCCACAGTAAAATCGGCACTTAAGCAGCTTTTGGCATCTTTGGAAGAATAACGTATATTTGCTTCATTGCGTTGTTTTTCAAAGAATAAAGATGAAAATTATATTTATTGTTATGTTCTCATTGTGGGCCTTTTTTGGCATGTCTGCTACGTATACGGTTATCAATACCAACGACAGTGGTGCAGGATCATTACGACAGGCAATAGCAGATGCCAATGCCGCTCCTGGTGCAGATAATATTTATTTCAATATTCCCGACACAGATCCCAATTATGATGCGGGTACTGGTTGCTGGACCATCACTCTGAATTCGCAGTTGCCGATGATCATGACCGGCTATATCAACATTGATGCTCGCACACAGGAAACCAACCAGGGAAACCGAAATATTTACGGGTATGAAATAATTCTGGCAAAAAGTGGCACTTTCGATTACCCGTTTCTACTCGTTTCTCCTGGAAATGCCATTAAAGGTTTCATTATTTCGGGATGGACTTACGGAATTATGATTGCCAACTCCACAGCAACCGGAAATACGATCAGTCATAATTTTATAGGTTGTAATTACAGAGCCGATACAGCTGCAGCAAGCCCAAATCAGTATGGGATTGCAATGGCAAATAGTGCTTCAGGAACAATAGTCTTTGATAATATCATTTCAGGAAACACCATAGCCGGCATTGCCATTACCGGTTCAACCGGAAACAATATTTATAATAACCGAATAGGAACCGACAGCAGTGGTACATTTCCAGTTCCAAATAATGTTGGCATTGCCATACAGGATGCTTCATCAAATAATATAGGAAGCACTTTCGGTCAATTCAATCTCATTAGTGGAAACACCATGGGCGGAATTGTAATTGACGGGCTAAGTAGTAAAAATAATGCTATATACGGAAACAGAATCGGAACAACGCTCACCGGACTAGACTCTCTCCCAAACGAAAGCGGCATTATACTCTCATATGCTAACTCCACTACTATTGGAGGCTCTACTTATGCTCACCGCAACCTTATTTCGGGAAACGGCGGAATGGGGATTGTGCTTAACGGTACGGGAACCCGACTTAATACAATTATCGGGAATTTTATCGGTTGCGATATAACAGGTGTTGCTCCCCTACCCAATTATGGTGGAATTGCCATAAAAAGCAACGCGCACAGCAATACTATTGGAGGCATCAACGCAGCTGAGCGGAATATTATTTCTGCAAACTACGAAATGGGTGTATACATCGAGGCCAGCGACTCCAATGTAATCGTCAACAATTTCATCGGGCCTGATTCCACAGGAACAGATGCATTCTATCTTGGTGGAGACACATTATTGCAAGGAAATGGAATTGAATTTAATACTGTTGCTGCCCATAATATACTCGGTGGATATACTCCTCAGGAACGAAATATTGTGTCAGGAAACAGGGTTTACGGCATGGTTTATTACGGCAACTGCAATAACAATGCGGTTATAGGCAATTATATCGGAGTAGATGTCACCGGAAACAATCCCCTGCCCAATGCCACCGGCATATGTGTGGATGGAGGATCAAACCATAATCCGATACTAAACAATGTTCTCAGTGGAAATTATAGCTATGGTATCTTCATTGTAACCACCGGCACCTATTACAATACATTTCAGGGAAATATTGTCGGTCTAAACGCCTCGGGAACAGACACTGTTCCAAATGATGCCGGGTTACTTATTGGTGGTGGTACAAAATACAATACCATTGGGGGCTATAGTGCTTCCGAGCGTAATATCATTTCAGGTAACCGCTTTGGAGGAATAGAGATTTCTGATATCGGAACCAGTGATAACCTGATTCGTGGTAATTATATTGGTACCGATATAACCGGATTGTTATCCATGCCAAACGAATACGGAATCAGTATGCTCACCTACCCTGCAAACAATATTATCGACTCAAATGTAGTATCGGGGAATGCGCATTATGGCATTCTGCTTTTCGAATATGCGGATTCGAATCAGATTTCCAACAACTACATCGGACTGGGCTCCGACAGTGTTACTCCACTCAGCAATGGAACCGTTGGCATCGTACTCTGGAACGGATGTTCAAATAACTACATCTATCGAAATGCCATTGCCTACCACGACACCTGTGCTGTGGCCGTAAAAGATAACGGAACTTTGTACAACACTATTTCTCAAAACGAAATGTACAGCAATAGCCTGATGGGCATTGAAATTTTTCCGGAAGGTCCTAATGCAAACGATGCAGGAGACACAGATATTGGGCCCAATGAGCTAATGAATACTCCTGTGATCTCCTATGCCTCCTGGGATTGTCTTTCTTTTAATTTCTGGATTTATGGAACTTTAGATACTGAAAACCCTGACGGCTGTATTGTGGAAATATTCGAGGCACAACCCGACAGCATTTTTTCCTGGGGCGAAGGCAAAAAATATATTGGCTCAACAACAGTCGATTCAAACGGCAATTGGATGTTTAATGGCTATGGAATTGGTGATATCACATTAGCAACAGCAACAGCAACAAGCATCAGCGGCAGCACATCAGAGTTTTCTGAAAATCATATTGTTGTGGCAGGCATTGAAGAATCAGGAGTCACTTTCAGTGTATTTCCGAATCCAGCAAACAGTTTTGTTCAAATCAAAAGTAAAGAAAGAATCGAATTCGTTGAGCTGTACACAACACAGGGAAGATTGATTCAGTCAGAGAAGGTGCCTGAAGGATATGATTTCCGATTCGATCTTAAGCGTGATCTTCCCTCAGGAACATATATCCTTGCCATATTGATCAACGGCCAAAAGCAAAGCCGCATTATTGAAATTCAAAAACAATACTAATGAGAATTCTCTTCTGCATACTCATTTCGATTGCGTCTTTATCGGTTAATGCAACAACTTACACGGTAACAAACACCAATACCAGTGGTGCCGGAAGCTTATACGAAGCAATCAATACTGCTAATTTTGCCCCCGGTGGTCCACACACCATTGTTTTCAATATTCCTACCAGCGATGGCGGTTATAATTCCACAGAAGGCATTTGGGTGATTAATTTCACCCCTGCAACTAAACTTCCATACATTCTGGGTTCAAATATTTCTATAAACGGAAGTACACAAACAACATATGCCGGAGACCTTAATCCATACGGACCCGAAATCGTTCTGGATGGAGGGGGCAATACCGATTTTTGCTTTTTTGTGATGAGTGCCTCTAACATTGATATTATTGGATTCAATATCAGAGAATTCACTTACGGTATTCAGATATCAGGCAGCACAGCTCAGAATTGTGTTATTCAGGGCAACTATATTGGCACCAATCATACCGGAACAGATACTATGGGCTGCTATATCGGAGTGGAAATTCTGAATTCGGCTTCATACACCCAAATTGGCGGAACTGCTACCACTGAGCGGAATATCATCAGCGGAAACGAACATATAGGACTGCGCTTACTGAATTCGAGTCACAATACCATAGTGAATAATTATATAGGAGTAGATCGTACCGGAACCTTGCCCGTTAGAAACTATGATGGTCTGAGTCTGGAAGCCTATACACAACACAATCAGATTGGTGGCGATGATCCTTCAGAACGAAATATCATCAGCGGAAATGTAGCCTATGGACTGCCTCTGATCGGAGCGGATACCAAATACAATATCATTCAGGGAAATTATATTGGCTGTGATGTTACCGGAACCCAAGCCATTCCAAATACTTATGGAATACTGTTCGATGATGGCTCCAACCACAATACCGTGGGCGGCAAAAATAACGGTGAAGGCAATATTTTAAGCGGAAACTCCGGTTACGGATTATTCATTTATAATAACGGCACTACGAAAAACGATATTTTCGGAAACCTCATCGGAACGGACTACACCGGAACACAAGCAGTGCCTAATGGAAATGGTGTTGTAATAGACGGTATTGCAACCGATCATTTGCTTGACAGCAATCTGATTTCAGGAAATATTCAACACGGAATCGTTATTCACATTACCGGAACTGATAAGCATAAAATTACGCGAAACCTCATTGGAACGGATATTACCGGATTAAATCCCCTGCCCAACGGTGGCGATGGTGTACGTGTTGCCGAAGGCGGACGCGACAATATTATCGGTATAGCACCGGATTCGGGAAATGTGATTGCCTTCAATGAAGGCAACGGCATCACTATACTTACGTCTGCAGACCTTAGAAACTGCATTAGCGGGAACTCCATACACCACAATGACATGATCGGTATCGATTTGTACCCTCAGGGTGTAACGCCCAATGATATAGGAGATGTTGACAACGGCCCCAATATGGGAATGAATTTTCCGGAGATTGATACAGTGATTTGGCTTAGCGGTAGTTCTGAATTGGTAATCAGTGGCTCACTCGACACACCTGACCCCGATTCCTGCATCATTGAAATTTACAAAGCTTATCCCAATTTATGCGGCTATGGTGAAGGAATGCAATACCTGTCTTCCGTTTCTGCGGATGTTTCGGGCAACTGGGCTGATACTCTCTCCGGTCTTAATGAATATGATTTTCTATGTACACTGGCTACTGATAAAGATGGCAACAGCTCAGAGTTCTCTATTGCAAGGTCGCAATTTGAATATGCCGGTATTTCTGAAGATGAAATAAGCATAAAAGTATATCCAAATCCATGTGAAGATTTTCTTGTCCTTGAAAGCGACTATCAGGGCATATTCAGAATTACAGATATGAATGGAAAAACAATACTTGAGTCAGACTATTCCGGAAAAGCAATTGATGTATCAGGTCTTTCTACTGGTAATTATATTCTGGAACTCTTTAATGGCAAGGTAAATAACTCAATTAAATTCAACAAACAATAATATGGGCTTCACAATTCTGTTTATTGTCTTTGGAATTCTCTTTCTCCACATGTTCTTTCAGGCATGGTATATCAGAGGAGAAGTTCTAAACGGATATTTCATTATTGATGAACAAAATCAGGAGCTCTATCTTATTAATAATTACGAAAGTGTGTTTTTTGGTCGGTTCAGCGGTGCAAGTGAGACCAATCGAATTTATCTTGAGAAGTTCAGTTTGAAATCACTTGAGCGGCATTATGAAAGGAAATTGGTCAAAAGTTCAGGTAGATTCTTAAAAAGCGATATCGGTAAAATAATCGGCATAAACAATAACTATTTATACTATGGATTTGGTGACAGGTTCCTCAGGGTTATTGATCTTAAAACAGGAAAGAAGATAGCCGGGAAGAAAGACATCCTTGAGAAAAACCATGATTTCATCAATTTTCTGGTTTCCGAATGCAGATACTCCAGTTCTCTGGAAAAGCTTTTGATAAAAACAAGCAAAGATTATTATGCACTGGACCCGGTAACACTTGTTTTGAGCAAAACAGACCAAAAACCCGAAACAAGAGAAAATGATATTGAATTACCAATGCTCAAGGATATTGCTACAACGGAATTCTACAAATTGAATTTCAGCGGACTAGCATACAGTGATTTCTATTCCACCGGAGATCTAGAATTTCATTATTCAGAAGAGCCGGGAACTGTTCGCATGTTCCTCGATTTCTCATATAAAGGACTCCAGGGAGCCGTACCAAGAGGAGAGAAAAAAAGCTTCCTTTATCCAAATATAATTGGATATCACAATGATGATTATTACTGTGTATATGTGGATACTCCTTCAATTATTGTTGCCCATACACCGGAGCTTGATGCCCCTGCACGTGAAATTAATATTTCCCTTGTTCAAAAGGGCAGTAAGGTTTTATGGAGTAAGAAAGTTGGAGATTTATTTATCAAACCCAAATATGGTAAGGAAAGCAAGCTCTCTTATTTTGAACTCGAGGACAGCATTCTCTTTATTTTACAAACCGGAAAACCTCATCGAATTTCCATGTCAGTAGTTGATAAAGAAACAGGCAAGATATTGCAGGGTCCTGTGAGGAGTATCAACCGCAGATTTCTTAAGGCTTAATTTGCCAATAATACATGCGTATCGACAAATTTTCCTAACTTGGCAGAAAATATTACACATGTCATTCTTGTATATTCTTGGTGGAATAATTGTTTTAACTTTCGTATACAGTGAGTTCAAGAAACTCTTTATTAAAGGCGAGGTAAAAAGAGGGTATTATTGCGCTGAAAAAGAGGAGTTGTATTTACTCAATAATTATTCATCATGGGAATGGTCACGACAGGGCAGTTATGAGACCCATCAATACAAGCTTGAAAAATATGACTTAAAAACGCTGGAACACCGATTCACCACAAAACTTTCGTTTTACGTGGTGCGTTCAGTTTTTGATGACATTGGAGAAGCCATCGGGCTCGATTGTAATTTTTTCTACTATTTCATCAATAAAAAAAGGTTACTCATTGTAGATATGGAGACCGGGAAGAAAGTTGCAGGACGGAAAAAGATTCTAAAACATAATCCCGGGATAAAGAATTTCAACGTACTGGATTCAGTGTATTCATCAACGCATATGGCATTGGTTGTCAACGATAATACCGGAGAACGCTACATACTCGATCCGAATACACTAAAATTAACTCCCTTCAAAAAGAAGATTGAAAAACAAGATACCAGAATGGCACTACCCTCCTTTAATGACATGCCCGTGCTGGAAATAAATTCGGTTACATTTTCGGGAGACTACCCACAAACCTATTATTTTAATGATGAACCCAAGGTTGATTTTGTACAAGAAAAAAACTCTGACCGGTATTTCATACATATAAAACATGAATCTAATCCGTCAGATGTGTCAGCTGGTAAGACTGATTTTATGGGCCAACATATTTTAAGTTATGAGTGCAGTGCATTTCCCTATGTTGACATTGGATATCCGGTTCTGATTGTGGTTCACGCCCCAAGATTTAACCCTGACGGTAAAGAATTGATTATTTCAGCTGTGTATGGACAAAGTCAGGTACTGTGGAGTTGTAGTTTTGAAGAACTTTTTATTAATCCTGAAATTGGAGACAACACTTCAATAAGGTATATTGAGCTCAAGGACAGTCTTGTATTCATCTTTATGAACGGGCGTCCGCATAAAATATCCATGTCGAAAGTGGATAAAAAAACCGGTAAAATTTTGAGCGGACCTAAAAGATTCATCAATAAAAAGATAAACAGCCATAAATAAAACCTAAAACTATGGGCGAAAGCTGGACATGGATAATGATGATCGGCTTTGTATTGGCCGCAGGAATAATATTATATCTTTTTGCAGCCATTCCGATGATGTATTTTCAGAAAAAAGAGATTTCTGCATTCAAAAAATTAGGCGAAATGCTCAATTTTGAGATTAATGCAGGGAGGGTAAAATTAGCACCCAACTTCCCGGTTATCAAAGGATATATAGGAAAACGTTTTTTTGTGGTAAGCAAAGCTGCAGATGGTAAAGGCAGACGTTATAACTCCTATTCCAAACGATCTTCCAGTCGCACTAAATGGATTTTAAAAATATCGACCAAAATCCATATTGCACAAAACTTAAGCATGGAACTTATGAGTTTCAATAATTTCAAAGAGCCGATTAGTCCAGCCGAATTTGGAAAATATTTCAAAACCAGAATCAGTAGTCAAGATCTCAATATAAATTTTAGCGATGAACTTAAAAAAGACCTGATTCAACTCTATCTGGATACCGGGATATATATTATCAAACTCAAAAAACAGGTCTTATACACCTCCAATTACCATGGTCTGATTAATGATAAAGACGTAGAGCACTGCAAAAAGAAACTTGAGGTTCTGGCAAAACTGGCCGATCATTTTGAAGGGAATATGGGAGTAAGAGCTTAGGTATAGATGTATCTAATTGTAAATACACTACCTTTGCACCACGAAAATATCATCGCGCAATAAGATTTGTCCGGAGATACAAAAACGTGTAGAATGCAATTTGAAGAACTGGACATTAATAAGCATATATTACGGGCGTTAAAAGAAGAAGAATATTCTGTACCAACTCCTATTCAGGAAAAAGCCATTCCGCTCATACTTAACAGGCATGATGTATTAGGAAGTGCACAAACCGGCACGGGAAAAACTGCAGCCTTTGCCATTCCGATTCTGCAGCACTTATTTTACGATCGCAGGCAAAACAATAGCCCTAGAAAAATCAACGCACTGATTGTAACTCCAACCCGTGAACTTGCTATTCAAATTGGTGAGAGTTTCACTACTTATGGGAAATACACAGGCTTAAAAAACACAGTTATTTTTGGCGGTGTAAATCAGAACCCTCAGGTTCAAGCGGTTAAAAGAGGCATTGACATACTAATAGCCACCCCCGGCAGATTACTAGACCTAATTAATCAGGGTTTCATTAAGCTTGGAGATATTGAGTATTTTGTTTTAGACGAAGCCGACCGCATGCTCGACATGGGCTTTATTCATGATATTAAGAAAATCATTGCCTTACTTCCAAAAAAGCGCCAGTCGCTTTTCTTCTCGGCTACCATGCCCGATAATATTGTTGCACTTTCAAAAACAATCTTAAAAAACCCAAAGAAGGTGGAAGTAAGCCCGGTGTCGTCTGCAGCAGAAACACTGAAACAATACATTTATTACACTAATAAAGACACCAAAAAGGATTTGCTTTTATACATTCTGGAAGACCAAAGAATTAATCAGGTTTTATTGTTCTCCAGAACCAAACACGGTGCCGACAGAATTGCACGTGTTTTGGCCAAAAAGAAGATAAAAGCAGCAGCCATTCATGGTGATAAAGCTCAAAATCGCAGGCAAAAAGCGCTGCAGGAATTCAAAGACGGAATAGTCAGGGTCTTGGTGGCTACCGATATTGCGGCAAGAGGCATCGATATCGACAAACTGCATTATGTAATCAATTACGACATTCCAAATATTGCCGAAACATACGTACACCGAATAGGTCGAGCAGGTAGAGCCGGAGATGAAGGCATCTCAATTTCCATGTGCGAACCCGAAGAAAATGCATATATAAAAGACATTGAAAAGCTAATTAGAAAAAAGATTGAAGTCGTTGAAAACAATCCGTTTCCACAAACGGATAAACCCATGACGACAAAAGAAAAACAAGCTTTTGAAAAAGAGAAGAACAAAAAAAGACAAGAGTATTTTCAGGCAAGAAAAAAGAAAAAAACAGTTTGGTAGGACAAGGTAAAAGTGAGTAAATAAGCCTTCACAACATCAAGCTCCTGAAAAGGGCTTTAGATAATTTGAAAGTATATGATATTAATTATTTCAACTGGTCCTGATATGGATAATCACAATCAATGTTTTGCATAATTTTACAATTTATAAATATGTTTTTTATCATATATATTGATATTTAACACTCAAATTGATATATCTTTACACATATAAAAATTAAAATCATGAAACACATATTGGTTTTGTTTGCATTTATTGCAACTTCATTTATTATATCATCCTGTAAGGATGATTCAACTCAGGTTTCAAATAATATCGTAAATGGTGACTGGAGAATTACCTACTATTACGACAAAGACAAAGACGAAACATCCGATTATGCTGGAATGACTTTTACATTCAACGATAACGGAGATGTTGCAGTCGTTTCAGGCACATTAAATTACAGTGGTACATGGAGTACCGGAAATGATGACAGCAAAGAAAAATTTTACCTGACTTTCTCATCACCTGCTTTACTGATTGAGATTTCAGACGACTGGGTAATTGACAGCCAAAGCAATAGCAAAATTGAGCTCAGCGATGACAGCGACAACGGAACAGAATTGCTAACATTTGAAAAGACATAAGGATGTAGATTTATAGAATCCTTTTCAGTTCTAATAGTAATCCCTCCAGTCGGTCTTCTTCTCAATCTTCAGATCCTGAAGAATACTTGATTTAACACGAATGGTCATGTTATAGCTTTTTCGGAATCCGGTTGGAATCCAGTTGAAATTGATCTCCCAGCAGTGCATATCACGGTAAATATTTACTGAAGTGTAAACAAACTCGTGATCCACAAAATTATAGTTGGTCATGACACTGACACGCCAATTAGGAGTAAGATTAATGCTGCCATTGATGCTAAGTGTCTGCAAAAACTCTTTTTCTTCAATAGCTGTAATCTGATAATTGCGTGTATACTGCATCGTGTATGCCAGATTAAGATTCCAAGGAATTTTATACATGCCATTTGATTCTGTTGTATCAGTTCCGGCATTTTTCTTTTTAAAGGTTTGCGGAGTAAGATTCCAGTTCAGGCTAATCCCCCATTCACCACTGTTTTGACGAACCAGTCTCTTATTCACATCCCACTCAAACTGATTCAGATTAACACCATTTGAATCGGTAATATAGGGATCAAATGTAGCTGCATAACGCAAATCGAGACTTTGAAACAAGCGTGTACGTCCCGACATAATGAGTTTATCCCAGTTGAGACTATCGGCCGCAAAATTATAACCGGTACTTAGTGTAAAATTATCAATAAGAGCTATTTTTTTAAATCCACTCGTCGAATCTTTTCGGTTTCTGACTTTCATCTCAAGATTATTGGTAATGGCAAAATTGAGCTTACTCGACTTACCGGCAGATGGTGTTCCGTAAATACCTCCTTCAAAAACCGAGTACCTTGTAGCTTCGGTTTGCCCCGGAGTGATATAATACTTGTAATAACCCCATTGCTGATCACTGAAATCAGGTCGCCACGAAAATGTAACAGATGGAGTCAGCACATGACGAAATGCTGATACCGGTCCTCTTTTAAAACTCAGGAATGTATACAACTTTGTACTCATCTTTGTTGAGTACACAAAATCATGTGCAATACGAAAGCCTTGTATAGTATCGGTGATCAATGCCGAATCGAGGTTAGACCAGTGCTTTTCGATATGTTTAAAATACCATCGCTGATTATATGAGAATGTATTTGTAAAATTGAAATACCTGAGCAATTTAAAACTACTTGAAATAGGTATGGTATGTTTTACTCCGTTATTAAAATTTACCCAGTCCAGATTTTCAAAAAGCAGCGAGTCTATTGTATTAAGAGAATTTCTTGAGTACAGTGAGTACGACATATTCACACTCTCCAGAAATTTTCCTCTCGATTTTTTGGATGACCGAAAAGGATAAAACCTATTGGATGTTACTGCTATATCCGGCAGACTGATACTAAATGTATTTGTTTGCGTATTTTGAGTCTGACTCAGGTTTGCAGTGAGATTAAAAAACGAAGCAATAGTAGTGCTGTACGATATACTTGAGGAATAGTTAGAACTAAGATAGTCCTGAGTACTCGACGGGTTAAATGTATTATAATCGGAACTTCCCATCTGCACGTTTGCTGAGAACCTGCTGTTTGGGCGGGCTTTGGGATCCTGTACATGTTTCCACTTCACAAAAAATGCCTTACTTTTTTCGAAAGTATTGGTGTTTCGCTCACCCAACAGGTTCACGGCATAAGAAAGGTTTAAGTTCCCCTCGAACTTATATCGTTTTTTATAATTGCTTTCTGTTTTCAGAGCCCAGGAACCACGCGAATATATATAACCGCGTAATGTAAGATCAAACATATCGCTGATTCCAAAATAATACCCACCATTCTCAAGATAGAAGCCCCTGGTTGCACTTTCACCATATGTAGGGATCAAAATACCTGAGGAACGGCCCTTTTTATTCGGAAAGAACCCGAAGGGAAGTGCCAGGGGTGTTGGAATATCTTCAATAACAAGCCAAACAGGCCCGGTTACTATTTTGTCATTTGGAATAACCTTAGCTTTATTAAAACATATCGCGAAATGTGGATCATGCAATGAACATGTAGTGAATGAACCATCACGCACCAGGATTGTATTGTCTTCAAGTTTCTTTACACGATCACCATGCAGAAAGCCATCGCCCTGGGTAGTAAAGATATGCTGAATGATTCCTTTCTTTGTTTCATAGTTATATCGAATCGTATCCGACTCAAAAGTCTGATCCCCGTCTGTAAATAAGGGTGTTCCCTGCACTACTCCGTTTGAATCGGGCATACCAAAGGCCAGAATCATGAACTTCTGAAAATCAATTCTGATATAGGCTGATTCCAGATGAATGGTGCCATAATCAACAATACCCTCCCCAAAAAGCTCAACATACTGATCTTTGACATGGTATAAAAGTGAATCGCGGCATTGATAATCAATTTCCTCTTCCAGCTGAGATTTTTCAACATTTACAATAGCATTTATGCTGTCATTTCCAATGGAATCGGTTTTCATCTGCAGCGAATCTACCTGTCCAAACCCCAGCAATGGCAGCAGAATTAATAAAAAGACAACACTATATTGTTGAAAGATTTTCAAACTGGTACAATTAATGCATGCCGATACGTTATACATTTGTATCTGACCAACAAGGTACAAAAATAGTTAATTCAGCCATGAAACGTATATTTTTCATCATATTAGTCATGCTTATTTCCTGTGCCGCCTTTGCACAGGCTCCTTACCAGAAAAGCTGGGTTGTGGTTCTCGATGCCGGCCACGGTGGTAAAGACCCCGGTGCAGTTGGAAAACGCTCGCATGAAAAAGATATTGCCCTGAATATAGTTCTGAAAACAGGTGAGTATATTCAGAAACACTTTAAGGATGTTGAGATTGTTTATACGAGGAGCACCGACCGTTTTGTTGAATTGTACCGAAGAGCAGAAATAGCCAATCAGGCAAATGCCGACCTTTTTATATCTGTACATTGTAATGCCAATTCAAGAACCAGTCCAAATGGCACCGAAGTATTTGTAATGGGGCTGAATAAAACGGAAGCCAATTTACAGGTGGCTATAAAAGAAAACAACTCAGTTTTACTTGAGGACGATCACACAGAGAACTACGATGGCATTGATCCAAATTCCAGTGAGGCATATATCACCTTCAGTCTATATACCAATATGCACCTTGATCTGAGCTTATTAATGGCTCAAAAAACCATGGAAGCATTCAATACACATGTTAAGAGAGCCGATCGGGGAATAAAACAGGCTCCATTTTTTGTGTTGTATAAAACCACCATGCCTTCCATCTTGATTGAAACTGCATTTATCTCCAATTACGAAGACGAGACCTATCTCATGAGTGCTGAAGGCCAGAATTCAATGGCCTATTCTATTTATAAAGCATTTGTGGAGTACAGAAATTCTGTAGACGGAAGCAATTATCAACCCATGCAAATGGGAAATGCATCACAAAGCACCGGGAGTTCTTCATCCTCAGGAACTTCAGCTTCGGCAGAAGATATTGTTTTTAAAGTTCAATTTGCCTCTTTTAAGGAGATTTTTTCGGCTGACGATCCTCGTTTTAGTGGAATGACTGACGTTCATTACGTTAAAGACGGGTCGTATTTCAAATATATGTGCGGTACAAATGCATCTTACTCCAAAGCAAAAGAGGAGCTAACCAAAGCTCAGAGCAACGGGTATAAAGATGCATTTTTAGTAGCCTACCAAAACGGAAAACGCATAAGCGTTTCAGAAGCACGCAGAATAAGCGGACAATAGCATCGTCGTTAATAACTGTGTTTGCTTAATTCAGAAAATTCATGTAGGTTTGTAAAAATTTCGTTACAGGGTGAAGAAAAAAGAGATCAGAATAGCGATTGTTTTTATTGTAGGGATGTTTGTGGTCTACTGGGGCATAAACTACCTGAAAGGGAAAAATGTGTTTTCCAGTCAGGAAGTATTTTATGCAGAGTATGATCATGTAGCAGGACTTCAGGAAGCTAATCCGGTCTATCTTAATGGTTTTAAAATCGGTCAGGTTTCAACCATTGAGTTTATTGAAAACGGTAACGGACGGCTTAGAATCAGTCTGCTCATTACTGAAGATGTAGACATCCCTGTAAATTCAATTGCACGAATTGAGAGTAGTGATCTATTGGGTAGTAAGGCGGTGGTCATTTACCTTGGCGATTCAAAAGAAATGGCCGATAATGGAGATTATCTTGTGCCGGAAATTGAACGTGATCTGAAAGAAGAAGTAAGCATGCAGATTCTTCCTTTGAAAAACAAAGCCGAAGAACTGTTGTCATCATTCGACTCTGTTCTTGTGATTCTGCAAACCATTTTCAATGAAAACACCCGTCAAAATCTTTCCCGTTCTTTCCAGAGTATTGAAAATACTATTCTGAGCCTTGAACATGCGAGTTACAGCATTGATACACTGATGACATCGCAGCGACACAGGCTAGCTATGATATTTGCCAATGTGGAATCCATCACCACCAATTTAAAAGACAATAACGAGAAGATCAGTAATATTTTCACTAATATTAGCTCAGTAAGTGATTCGCTTGCTGCAGCTCCAATAACTTCAATTGTAACCAATGCCAATGAATCTCTTGAGAAATTCAATATTGTAATGACAAAAATTGAGAATGGCGAAGGAAGTCTTGGGATGCTGATCAATAACGATTCGTTATATAATAATCTGAATAATTCTGCTTATGAACTCAATCTGCTCATGGAAGATTTAAGGCTTAACCCACGCAGATACATGCATTTCAGTATATTCGGGCGCAGTGGAAAACGAAATTCCTACACTCCCAGAAAACAATAATTATTGTTCCGGAACTGCATCTTCAACCGGTGGTGTTTCATCATCCTGATTTCCGCCTCCTCTTAATCTATTGAGGCCAATTTTTATGTTATTTGAATCCATACCACGTATCACATCTTCGGGACTTATAGGTCTGAGGTATTCAAGCCATAAAAATCCGGCAAGTTTTCGGCTTGATTCGGCTAGTTTTTCATAAGGATAGATGGTACCATCCGGAGAACCTATCATGGTTAATAGATCAACTTCTCTGTCTGTAAAGTGAATTTTCATTTCTGCACATGAAGATTTATTAATCCCGGTCTTTGTCCCGTTATCATCCTCGATAAAATAAATAGTTTCTGCATTGCCTTTCACATCAAGACGATCCAGTTCACTATCGACAAAATACCCGTACATGCGCTTACCTTTTATCTGCTGATAATTTTCATTCTCAACATGGGATATTATAAATGCGTTTTCATCCATAAAGAGATTCCGAATCTCGCTCCTGTCAACCTTGAAGTGCATATAATCCGCACTAAGCTGGCTCGAATCTGACCATAGAACAGGCCCTACATACATACGCATCAGAGAATCATTCTCTGAATAATACAATGAATCGCAGACACCTTGCATATCACTTCGAAAAAAGCGAACATTATAATGAACGCGAATATTTCTGTTTGATAAAGTATCTTTATAACTATACAAAGTATCACCATGCAGGTAAAGTGTATCCGCACCTTCCCAGTTCATAAAAACAGCTGAATCAGTAGCAAGCACTGAACTATCGGCCTCATTAAAAACACCATATTGGCCCACAAGCATAATGTTTTCGGTTGTATCACGAAATGTGACATCTCTGAACGCCTGGCCTGCACCGGTTCTACGCTCATAATAAAGAGTATCTCCCTCCAGAACCGAGGAACCGTTATACATTATTGCCCTGCCGTGTAGTCTGGTAATATCTTTTTCAGTGTCATACCATCCGCTGTGACAATAAATAGTAGTACTATCACTAATAATTTTAGTATTGCCATAAAAATCAACAATCTCAGTAATGGTATTGTACATCAGGCTGTCAGATACCATATTAAAGTTATTGCCTTCGACAAGAATATCATCCTTAAAGAAAAACTCCTTACTGTCGCTATTATAATACCCTTTTGTACTGGTTAGCCGATTGTTTGGGTCTTCAATAACTCCACCTTCCAGATAATATGCCGTATGCTCTTCCAGATCATAGGTAAGCCTGTCAGTTCGTAATATTATCTGATTATCTATCAATTCAACATCTTCTTCGATCACAGCAATACGGGTATCTCCGTCGTAATGCAGCTTTTCGCCATACAGGTTCGTTGTATCAGACGCTTTTATGTGAATATTCCCAAAAGCATCCATTGTATTTTGATTGATATAAAGATAAGCTGAATCGCAATACATATAGGTTTCCTTATGCTGAAATACTACGTTGCCTTTCAGCATTTGAACATTTGGATTTATTTCCCTGTCGTATTCAAGTACTTCTGCCGACTTCAGCAAAATCTTTTTCTTTTCCTGCGCTTGTAATGAAAAAGCAGGAACTAATAATAATAAAATAAGAAAGATGCGTTGCATCGTAGAATTTATCAGATGTCTTCCTCTTTAATGAAATTTCCCTTCAGATCGAAAAGAACACGCTTACGATCATCATAACCTTCCCGCTTCAGAAATACACTGTACATATATTCACCATCCTCGTCAAGAGTCATGGCTTCGAGAAAACGATATTCAGGGTAATAATTATCTTTGATATAAGCAGTTGCACTGCTAGGCAATTCCTTTTCACTAATCATCTGCCCGTCAATCATATTATCATCATCGAGATCAAGGTTATCATTTTCGAGGACATACTCAAGATTCTCAAGCTCATCCTGCCTTTGCTCTTTATATTCCTCATCGTCAGGATCAATAAAATCGGCAAGTATTTCATTTTCCAAACGACCTGAAATTGAGTAATACAATTCAGTATATACCATTGGTTCATTCAGCCATTCTCTTTTATACACTTTTACCAGATAATATTTGGTTTTATCAGGAAAAGTAAAATACTCAACGGTATGAACATCGTGATCATAATAGTTTTCATCGAGATGGCGCTGAATCAGTGGATGAACATCTCTTGGATCACGACCTGAAATTGATTTCAACCACGTACCTTTTTTATCAAAATGCATCCTGCAATCCCAGTCACGGCTAGGATTATAATAATACACAATATATTCCTGCCCGGGTCCTAGTGTATCCCAGTGGATCTCTTCAGCACGTTTTTCTTTTTTCTTAAAAAACTCAACTGCTTTTGCTGGAACTTTACTTTCAGGAAATGCTGGTCTTTCATCTTTGTTTTTTCCGTTTTTACGACCGTTATTATCATCAGGATCTCCCTCATTGCCGTCATTTGTGGAAGCCATATCACTCGATTTTACAAGTGTTCCCTGAAAATCGAACCACAGATCAATAGTTTTTGCACTCAGATCTTCACCAAGTATTACATAGTATGTATTTGTATAATCGTCGTTGTTTAGAAAAAAGGCTTCATTTATCTTATATTCAGGATAATTTACAATTATATATGAATTGATTGAAGAAGGAAGCTCTTTCGGGTGAACCGGCAGGCCTTTATCTTCTGTATTGCTATTGTTATCATTATTGTTATTGTTGTTCAATCCCAGATCAAGGTCATTACCATCGGTATCTGTCTTTTTAACAAAATTTCCGGCAATATCGAAATATGCCAGAATAGTTGTTTCTTCAGCTGTATCATTAAGAGTGATTATGTATTCAGAGATGTCTTTATCCTCCTTTAAAAGAATGTCCTCAATTTTACACTGACCGAAATCATTGCTCAATGACCTCTGCAATGAACGCGGAATATCCTCCAGCTTTGCATGTGTCTTTGAAACTATCCATCGTCCTGTATAATGAAATGCACAATATGAAGGGTTCTCCTCATATGTGAAATTTGCATAATATTCTTCGCTTGATTTTTGCCATGAAACATCCTTCACTCCCGGAAACAGATTCCCAAGTTTGGTTACAATAACCTCGGGAACATCTTTTTCGTCAATGTTTTCCTGTGCATTAGTTATCAATGTACCACTCAGGAAAAACAAAACAGCCAGAAAAAAAATATGTGCTTTCATGTTAATTAGTTTTAATGATTTGTTTTCTTCCGGGACCAACGGAAACATATGATATCTTTGAATTCAACTCTTTCTG
Organism: Marinilabiliales bacterium; assembly: GCA_002869435.1. Taxonomy (GTDB): domain Bacteria; phylum Bacteroidota; class Bacteroidia; order Bacteroidales; family DTU049; genus BM518. The sequence continues at coordinate 25,004 of PKSX01000244.1, forward strand.
AATAAAGTTAAAATAATGAAGAAAAGCCTCAGGTAAATCTGATTTTTCAGTAATCTGAGTAATATCTGTCTGCCACCCTTTCATTGATAAATATGTAGGTTGAAAACTCATACCTAGTCTGAACTCCGGAAGCATAAACTCATGGTTTTGAGATTTATACGTATTTGCAACCTCAATGGTTTCCAGAGAATCAAGTACATCGGCCTTGGTCATTACCAAATCGGTGACTCCGTTAATCATAATAGTATAACGCAATGCAGGCAGATCAAGCCATCCACAGCGGCGCGGACGACCTGTTGTGGATCCAAACTCATGACCGTTTTTTCTTAATTCTTCACCCATGTGATCGTGTAATTCTGTTGGGAAAGGGCCATTACCCACCCTAGTACAATATGCCTTAAATATACCAAAAACCTTACCAATTGAGGATGGGGGCACCCCCAGACCTGTACAAACACCGCCAGTAGTTGTATTGGATGAAGTAACGAATGGATATGATCCGAAATCTACATCAAGTAAAGAGCCCTGTGCACCTTCAGCAAGAATTTTCTTCCCTTCCTGAAGCATGCGATTGAGCAATATTTCCGTTGATTCAATCTTGAATTCACGAAGCTGATCCAGGGCATGCATCCACTTTTCCTCATATTCCTCAAAAGGAAGCCCATCTATCTGCACATCTGCAAATGAACTATGTATCTCTTTGGCTCTTTTCAGTTGTTCTTCCCGATGCAACTTATATCTGGCCTCAAATTCATCATAGAAAATATCTCCTGTTCTGAATCCTTTTCGCTGGTATTTCTCAGTATATGCAGGGCCAATCCCTTTCAAAGTACTTCCGATTTTCCTGTTACCCAACGCTGCTTCACAAACAGCATCAAGCAATCTGTGTCCCGGAAGTATAAGATTTGCCTTATCGGAAATGATGAGGTTATTATGTGGGTCGTACCCGGCCGACTGTACTTTTTCAATCTCTTTCATGAAGATGAATGGATCGAGCACAACGCCATTGCCAATCACATTGGTAATGTTTCTGTGGAATATTCCACTCGGGATGGTGTGCAGAATGAACTTATTACCATCAAATTCAATAGTGTGACCAGCATTGGGACCACCCTGAAATCTGGCAATTGCATTGTAATTATCTGCAATTGCATCTACAATTTTTCCTTTGCCCTCATCACCCCATTGAAGACCCAATATAACATCAACATTCATATTCATCAGTATCAACTGTAAATAAGTCAAATAAAAGTAAATCAAACACCTGTTATATTATGATTTCTTTGTACGGCATTTTTCACAAATTCCGTAAAAAACAAGTGAATGATTTATCGGTTCAAAGTTAAACATTTTTTTGAGGCTATCCTCAACTTCCTGAATGCGGGGATCACAAAATTCGATAATTCCATTGCACTGTGTACAAATTGCATGATCATGCTGATGAAACTTGTAGCTTTTCTCGTAATGCGAACAATTTTGACCAAACTGATGCTTCACAACAAGCCCACAGTCGAGAAGCAGATCCATAGTGTTATAAAGAGTAGCACGGCTAACACGATAGCGATTATTCTTCATTCTGATATACAATGATTCAATATCAAAATGACCGTCATGTGCATAAATCTCTTTCAGAATGGTAAAACGCTCAGGGGTTTTACGATGCTTTGATTTTTCCAGATATTCGGTAAATATCTGTTTCACCATTTCATATGTATCCTGATTTGATTGAACTCTGCCTGACTTGTTCATCCGAAAATATTTGCCGTAAAATTAAAAAAAATTTTATTGTTATTTAGAATAAATAAAAAAAATAAGCTTATTGTCTGATTCTATAAGCTTTACGAACACCGTCAACCTTCTTAATTTTACTGATCAACTTTTCCAGATTTTCAGTATCATTCACATAAAGAAGGATTGTACCTTCGAAGGTTCCGCTGGCACTTGTACTTTCAAGGTGAAATGCACTGATATTTAAATTAAGTTCTTCAGAAACCACCCTGCTGACATCACTAACAATACCCTGCTTATCAATACCATATATCTGAACACCGGTCTTAAAAGTGATATTATTGGCTGCATTCCATTTCACTTTTTTCATACGTTCACCATAACGAGAATTCAGCCTGATTGCCGACGGGCAATTTGCCCTGTGAATTTCGAGTGAAGTTTCGGAACTTACAAAGCCGATAACTGCATCGCCGGGAATTGGATTACAACATTCAGCAATTTTATATTCAATGCTACTGTTGGTATACAGTTCAATGGTTTTCAAATTGCTTAAGTCAGAGTTTTGAACAGACTTCGCATCATCTGGTGACCCTGATTTCCCCCTCACAAAAGGTTTTCGCAAATAATTAAGCCAGCCACTTCGTTCTTTCAGTGTTACAAAAGACTTTACAGTCTTTACCTCAATTTTCCCTTTTGCTGCCTCCAGAAATAATTCTGTTTCAGAATTCATTCCTGTATATTTAATGAATTCCTTCAGAGTTTTATCATCAATCTCTGCCTTTACCTGAGTGAACATTCGTTCCAGGATATTTCTTCCGCGTAAAAGCAATTTCTTTTTATCTTCCTTAACCGCTTGTTTAATTTGTGATTTAGCCTTGGCTGTAATAACAAAATCAAGCCATTCTTCTTTGGGATTTTGTCTCTCGCTGGTCAGAATTTCAATCTGGTCGCCGCTCTTCAATCCGTGATTTAGTGATACAAGTTTGTGATTTACTTTGGCACCTATACACTTATTTCCCAGATCCGTATGAATATGATAGGCAAAATCGAGCGCAGTGCTGTTCTTAGGCAAGTTTCGCATTTCACCTTTCGGAGTATAAACAAATATTTCGTCTGTAAAAAGGGTCAGTTTGAAATCATCGAGGAAATCGAGCGCATTACTTTCTGACCGCTGCAGCAAT
>PKSX01000236.1 GCA_002869435.1 Marinilabiliales bacterium
AATAAGTTTCTGGGTGTGCTTAGTCTTGGCGACATTCAAAGAGCTATAATCAATAAAACTCCTCTTGATAAGCCCATACATTCTATCCTTCGCAAAATAATTACCACAGCATCAACGTCACAATCTTTTGATGATATTAAAAGTGTGATGCTGGCCAACCGAACAGAATCAATGCCCGTTATAGACGAAAAGGGCTACCTTGTTCGTATTGTTGAATGGGATGAAATTACAACTGAGGTGGTTTCTGAAACTAAAGAAGAGATCGCTTTGCCGGTTGTTATTATGGCTGGAGGTAAGGGTAGCCGGTTAAAACCTTTAACCAATGTGTTTCCAAAGCCAATGATACCAATTGGGGATAAAACCATTGCAGAAGATATAATGGACAGCTTTATTGAGTACGGTTGTACAAAATTCTGGTTTAGTGTTAACTATATGGCAGATCGTATTCAATATTATTTTGACAAATATTCAAAAGGAAACTATGATATCAGCTATTTTCAGGAGGGTATCCCACTGGGAACAGCAGGTAGTCTGAGGTTGCTGAAAGGTAAGATTAACCAAACATTCTTTGTCACAAATTGCGATATAATAATTGAGCAGGATTATGCTGAAATCCTGAATTACCATCGTGATAACAAAAATGAATTGACAGTGGCTGCCGCTTTGAAAAGTTTTAAAATTCCTTATGGTACCATTGAAACCAGAGAAAATGGGCTCCTTGACTCAATGCAGGAAAAGCCGGAGTTTCACATGCACATAAATACTGGCTTCTATATTCTTGAGCCACACTTGATAGATGAGATTCCCGAAAACACGTCATATAATATGACCAGTCTTATAGAAAAACTGCAATCTGAATCAAGAAGAGTTGGAGTTTTTCCGGTTTTAGAAAACAGTTGGAAAGACATTGGTGATTGGCGAGAATACCTTCAATTGATCGGAAAATAAATATGAGAGTTGTAGTTTTAACACCAATACCGCTCTGGCACCCTGCAACCACTGAGTTAGCGGAAAGGCTTAAACAAGAAGGGCTGGATATTAAATTGGCGGATATTTGGACGCTTAGAACTATTGGTGAAAATGGTGAAATACTAAACGCAATTCCTTCAATATTCAGGGGCCTTACTTTAAGAATAATTAGAAACCTGCTTCGAAAGAGATTTATTAATAAATTGTTGTCGAACGATGATATTGTTGATATACACTGGTGTGACTCCAATTATTCGAGGTACACTGATATATTAATGTCAAGCGGAGGTAAATTGGTCACAACTATTTTCGGATCGGATATATACAGAAATTCAGCGGAGGACAAAATAAAGCAAAAAGAACTGTTTTCTAAAGCACATATAATCGTTTTGGGTCCAAATATGAAAGATGACTTTAATAGGATGTTCCCCGGATTAGAGTCAAAACTTAGGTTTAATCAATATGGTTCTTCAAGGCTTGACCTGATTGATAATATGAGTCGGGGTAACTCATTGGCACTAAGAAAAAAGCACAATATTGCAGAAGATAAAATTGTAGTTACGCTGGGTTATAATGCAAAAAAAGAACAACAACATTCATTATTTATTGAGATGCTTCAGGGGGTTGATCATAAGATAAAACAGCAATTACATTTAATATTACCAATGACTTATGGAGAGAATGAAAACCCGGCATATATAACTACAGTTAAGGAAAAACTTGAATCGCTTGAAATTTCGTATACTCTCTATGATAAATGGATGGATGATGTAGAGCTGGCGGAAACAAAGTTGATTTCCGATATTACTGTCAACATTCAGCAAACAGATGCTCTTTCAAGCTCAATTAAAGAAGCGCTGGTTGCCCAGGATATTGTTTTGGTTGGAGACTGGTTGCCATACAAAATCTATGAAGATATGGGTGTTTTTATTATCAGATCAGCGATAAACGAACTGTTTGATTCTTTCATAGAAATAATCAGTAGTTTTGATGCGCATAAGTCAAAATGTAAAAACAATAAAGACTTGATCATGACTTTTGCTTCTTGGAAATCAGTTTTGCCTGAATTTATTCAAACCTATAAACAATTATCAGATGGCGGGAATTGACAACTCTTTGAATCTTGGTCCGGGATATATCTCAATGGATTCTGTGTTGGGTAAGTACTATCAGAATATTTCTCCCGCAATTGTTCATATAGAAAATGGCGTTTTTGCAAAACTCGATGACGAAGGAATCCCATATTATTTTGGAGATGGTAATATTGTTTATATACCGGTGCTGGTTATTCAGTATGCTCTTATGAACTATGATCTTTTCCAAGACACAAGAGAAGAATCCTATATTCAGGTTTTTTTCAAATGTGTAAATTGGCTGGAGGATAACAAGGAAGATTTCAATGGTTCAATTGTTTGGCGAAGCAAAGCCAATAAACAGTACAATCTGCCAGATGGATGGATTTCCGGCATGTATCAGGGTCAGGCTCTCTCAGTGTACTTGAGAGCTTACCAGCAATTCGATGATAATAAATATTTGAAAACAGTAACAGGCATACTGAAATCTTTTGAAATTGACGTTAAAGATGGCGGTTTTCGCAGAAATGATGAGCAAAACTGTCTTTGGTTCGAGGAATACCCGACTTCAACGCCTTCTTTTGTTTTAAATGGCTTCATTTATTCTATGTTTGGAATACTTGATTACTATAGAGTAACAAAGTCGGAAGAAGCTTTAAAGCTGTGGAATTCTTGCGTTGAAACACTGAAAAAGAACCTGCATAAGTACGATGTTTGGTACTGGTCAGTTTACGATCAGTTGAAAAAACAATTAGTAACCTATTATTATCAGAAAAATGTACATATTCCACTGATGAAAATCATGTTTCAGCTTACTGATTATGAATTGTTCAATACCTTTGCAGTAAAATGGGAGAAAAGCCTGAACAATAGTTTTCATCGTTTTATTACAAAAATTATGTACAGGGTAAAACCCAGAATCACACGAAAGAAAATATGACGGCAAAAGAGTTTCTGAAGAGAAAGCTGGAAGCAGAAGTGCTGATGTACGAAAGAAAACTTTCCGATCTTAATCAGGAAATTTTTAACTCTATTCTGGAAAGATGGAGTGATGACTCTTTAAATTTGGAAAATCATCGTTTTAATTTACAGAACATCATGATTCCTGAAGCCAAATCAAAAAAAATACTTGATATGGCAGCAGGATGTGGTTCATTTGTAATTCAGGGTTTGCGTAATGGCTATGATACTTATGGAGTTGAGCCCGAACAGTGGAAACAGGACCTAATAGACTTGAAATTTAAGGAAAATGATTATCCCGAAGCGTGGCGCTCACGTATTGTGCAGGGTATTGGTGAGGACCTGCCTTTCGAGGATGAGACTTTCGATGTATTTGACAGCTGGCAAACCATTGAACATGTTCAAAACGAGGAGAAGTGTATTATGGAATTATACAGGGTGCTAAAGCCGGGTGGTTCTGGAATACTTCAGGGGCCCAGTTATTGGTGTTTTAACGAAGGTCATTATCGCATGTTTTGGTTTCCGATGCTTCGACCTGATTCTGCCTTTGCGAGGTTATATTTGAAACTTCGCCGGCGTCCATCAGCAGGTTTGGCAACCTTCCATCCAGTTAATCCGGCAAAAATCAGAAAATATGCCCGAAATGTCGGTTTTGAGATTGTAAATATTAAGCGAAAGCAAATCTATGACGCAGCCCGTAGACGTATGCCAGTCTTAAAGAAGAAGCTTTTTTATCCTTCATTACCATTGATATATGCTCTTTGGTCGTTTTGGAGAGTAATAAAAAAAGCTGGTCTGGGACAGCGCACAATAGCTTATTTACTAATAAAAAAGTAAATTTGCTCAATGAGCAAGATTAAGGGCTTCATTGGTGAAACCATGATATACGGGTTTGGAAATGTTTTTTCCAGATTTTTTGCCATGTTGCTTATACCTCTCTATGCACAATACCTTGGAAAGGTTGACTATTCAAATCTGGTGATGCTGCAATCGGTTTTTGGCATCTTAACTGTTCTACTTGCCTTGAATTCAGGCGTCTTTTTCTACTATTATGAGTATGAAAACCTCAGATATCGAAAAATAGTGATGACCTCATGGTTTTATTATCAAATTGCCATTGCAGTTTTTCTACTGGGCTTGATATTCTTGCTGGCTCCAACATTATCAGAATTTTTTATAGTTAGTTCTGATAATTCTTCTCAAATTCAGTGGTGCCTTGTGCTTCTGGGCATTCAATTGTTTCCCTATATTTTCAATATCACCAATATTAATTATTTCAGAATTGAGCGCAAGCCAAAGAAGGTTGTTATTATCGTTGCACTGGAAGCATCATTCACATTGGTTTTTGTGTTGGTGTCTCTAGTTGCTCTCGAGCTGGGGATTGTTAGTGTTGTATTGTCGCAGGTTCTGGCCAGACTTATCGTAAGTATTTCTTTTATTAAAATACCGGCCCTATATGTAAATATCAAATATTTTTCACGCAAATTACTAAGAAAGCTATTGTCTTTCTCATGGCCGTTTATTATTACTTCAGTAACAACTGTAATAATAATAAATGTTGATAAATTTATTGGCAC
>PKSX01000193.1 GCA_002869435.1 Marinilabiliales bacterium
TATTGGTGGGCACCTCGATTCATGGTTCAACTCTCAGGGGGCTCATGATGATGGTGGCGGATGTATTCAGTCGCTTGAAGTTGCCAGGTTATTCTATGCAGTTGGATATATACCTCAGAATACTATACGTATTGTTATGTTTCTGGATGAGGAAATGGCACAGAGGGGTGCCAGAGCATATGCCGATAACCCGTTAAATGCTTCTGAACAGCATTATTTTGCTCTTGAATCTGATCGGGGTGTTACATGTCCAACCGGCTTTTCGTTCGATGGTCCGGATATGGTTGTAAAAAAACTCAAGTCATGGGCCCCTTTATTTGAACCCTATGGATTGCACAGATTTTATGAAGGCGGTTCAGGTGTTGATATCTCATTTCTGAAAAAGCATGGAACCATGCTTGCCGCACTGGTCACCGAATCGCAGCGCTATTTCGATTTTCACCATTCGGCTAATGATACATGGAATCAGGTAAACCGAAGGGAAATGCAACTGGGGTCTGCGGCAATGGCCGCATTGATTTATTTGGTTGATAAGTATGGGTTGTACTAGGTTAATCCCACTTGTTATTTTGAGACAATGCATATTTGCCTCCACCACTGAAGATTAAAGCAATTGCACCGAAGAGATATAACCCGAGAAGCTCAATTCCCCAGCCGCCATGTTCAGTTATTGTAAAAATCTCGGATGAGTGTACCAATAAAATGGCTGTTAATGCATTGAAAGCAAATATTGCTGAAGCAAGCCGTGTTCTGAAGCCGATTATAATTAAAACCGGAGCAAGAATCTCACCCAGGTATACACCATAGGCTATAAATTCGGGTAAATTGATTTTTGTAAGCATCATTTTAATGAAGTCTAGCTTGCCTATTTTCGCAATTCCGTGAAGTAGCATTAGCACACCAATACTAATTCTTAAAACCAGAAGCCCTAAATCGATATTTCGTTTCATTTTTTATTTAAAAGTAGATGATTTTTTTTACTCAAAACATAAAAAATGATAAATGGCATATTAGACAGTAGAAGAAAAATGCAATGCGAAATTAGTGTGTTCTACAATATTTCGTACTTTTGACAGAGAATAATATTTGGTCGGTATTCATGAAATATACAATAACGTTTCTGGTCATATTTCTTTCGCTTTTTAAGGTTTATTCACAAAAAGAATGGACACTTGAGGAGTGCATTAACTATGCCCGCGAGAACAATCTCACCATTCGCCTGCAACAGCTGAATGTGGATATGGCAAAATTATCACTTACACAAAGCAAAGCAGCATTGCTCCCGGGTGTCAATGCCAGTGCCACGCATAGTTATAATTATGGCCAGACTGTTGATAGGTTTACAAACCAGTTTGTAAATGACCGGGTGCAGTCCAATAATTTTTATGTATCTGGAAATGTAACTGTTTTCAATGGCTTTATTTTGCTAAACTCCTGGAAGCAAAAAATGATTGACCTGCAGGCTTCTCAATTTGACGCTGAGCAGATTGAGGATGATATATCACTGAATATAGCTTCGGCATACTTGCAGATTTTATATAATATGGAAATGGTGGATAATGCCATGCGTCAGCTAGAGGTTACTAAACTACAGGTGGAAAGAACCACAATGCTTTATGAGGCAGGATCGGTTTCTAAAGGAGATCTGTTAAGTATGGAGGCACAGCTTGCATCGGAAGAAGCAACACTTATTAGTGCACAAAACCAGCTCGATTTATCATATCTTACTCTGGCTCAAATGCTTTATCTCGAAGATGTGAACTCATTTCATATTGCGGTTCCTGAAATTGCATTATCCGATTCCAACTTAATGACTCTTGAAAGTCCGGATAATATATATAACTACGCGTTAAATAACCAGCCGGAGATAAAAGCTTCTGAACTTAGGGTTGAAAGTGCTCAGAAGAGTTTGCAAATTGCACGCGGAGCACGTTATCCCTCTCTGACTTTAAGTGGATCCTGGGGTACAGGATATTCCAGCGGTAGTCAGTCTATTTCAGGGTTTAACATTGATGGGATTGACACCATTGGATATACGAGTGAATCGCCTACAGAACTGGTATATACTCCTGCATATTCGTATGAGTATGAGGTTACTCCTTTTGCAGATCAGATCAGAGACAATGTGAATAAAACGGTTGGGCTTAACCTCACTATTCCATTATTTAATGGTTTGTCAACCCATACCAATATTCAATTGGCAAAGATTTCTCTGGAAACTGCACAGATAAATTTTGAACAGTCGAAATTAAATCTGCGACAAACTATTCAGCAGGCTCATGCAGATGCTATGGCCGCGTTCAAAAATTATCTGGCGGCTGCAAAACAGGTTTCAGCGCTGAGGGAAGCGTTTATATATATGGAGGAGAGGTATAATGTGGGAATGGCTACTCCGGTAGAATACAGTGACTCCAAAAACAGACTTATTGAAGCAGAATCACAATTGCTTCAGTCAAAATATGAATATGTTTTTCGCACCCGAATTCTGGATTTTTATCTTGGAAAGGAAATTAAAATATAATTGGCTTCTGAAAATACTTCACTATGGCAAAATTGAGTAAAAAAAATAGAAGATATATAATCTGGGGTCTTGTTGGCCTTGTGATTTTATTGATCGTTTTACGCCGCACAGGTGTGATTGGAGGATCCGACACTATTAAAGTGGCTGTGGAAGATGTTACCCGACATGAGGTTGTGGAAACTGTTTCGGCGAGTGGCAAAATATATCCTGTTCGTGAGGTGAAGCTAAGTCCCGATGTATCAGGTGAGATAGTTGAGCTTTTGGTTAAAGAAGGAGACCGCGTAAAAAAAGGAGATGTTTTAGCTCGCATTACAACCGATATTTATCAGGCCAATTATGATCAGGTCGCTGCTTCAGTTAACTCACAGCGTGCGAATCTGGCAAATTCTGAAGCAAGATTATCGCAAACAGAAGCCCAGTATATAAATGCCGAAGCAACATACAACAGAAATAAGCAATTGTATGAGAGAGGAGCTATTTCTGAAGCAGAATATGAATCTGCAGAAGCTCAATATCAGGTGGCCAAGGCTGATGTGGAAGCGGCAAAACAAACTGTGAATGCATCAAAATATAATGTATACAGTGCACTGGCAAGTATGACTGAAGCCAATAAAAACCTGACCCGAACCATTATTATTGCTCCCGTAGATGGAACAATTTCCCAGCTGAATGTTGAAGTAGGGGAGCGTGTTGCCGGTGCCTCGCAGTTTTCAGCGGGAACTGAAATACTCCGAATTGCAGACCTTCAGGAAATGGAGGTGGTAGTAAGTGTAAACGAAAATGAGGTCGTTAAACTTGAACTTGGTGACACTGCCAATGTTGAAGTAGATGCATATCCTGATCAGGAATTTAAAGGAATTGTAACAGAAATTGCCAATTCGGCAACTGTTAGTGGTACATCTGTTGATCAGGTAAGTAATTTTGATGTGACGATTAGGATCCTGGCATCATCATACGCGAATATGATTCCAGAGGATGACAAGGAATTTAGTCCGTTTCGCCCGGGAATGTCGGCTACCGTTGATATAATTACTGAAAAGGCCCGAGATGTTATTGCTGTACCGGTGCAGTCGGTAACTACCCGTGAAGCAAAAAAAGATACGGCTAAAGATGAAGATGAGAAGGAAGATGAATTGCTTGAATATGTTTTTGTGATAGATAATGGTACCGCTGTACTGCGTGAAGTGAAAACGGGAATTCAGGATAACGAGTACATACAGATTATTGAAGGTCTTGAAGAACAGGAAAAAGTTATTGTTGCTCCTTACAGCGCCATTGCAAAAAAACTGCAGGGAGGCGAGAGTGTAAAAATTGTTCCCCGAAAAGAACTGTTCGAACTGAATTAACGTGAATTATATTTTACACATAGAGACGGCTACCGAGGATTGCTCGGTGGCTTTAAGTGCTGATGGGAAGCTGATTAAAGAGTTTCTTGCTGAAGAAAAGTTATCTCATGCTACCAGTTTGCAGCCTCTCATAGACGGGCTTTTCTCACAGGAGAATCTGAACCCAAATGATCTTTCGGCGGTAGCTGTGAGCATGGGCCCGGGATCTTATACAGGTTTGCGAATCGGGTTAAGCACAGCAAAAGCTATGGCCTATGCGCAAAACATTCCCTTAATTGGTGTTTCATCACTCAGATCTGCTGCATTCGGGGCAGGGCAGATTATTAAAATTTCTCAGGGCGATATTCTGATGCCGGTAATCGATGCCAGACGCATGGAAGTATATACAATGTTGTTTGATTCTGAAATGAATAAATTGCAGGAAGCGTCTGCCATTATTATGGATGAAGATTCTCTGAATGAGATAGATGCCGAAAGAATTGTTTTTTCCGGCAATGGTGCATCAAAACTTAAAGAGCTATATCATTACAGAAACGATATTGTTTTTATTACCGATACAGTTCATTTGGCCTCAAATGGAATAGAAGAAAGCTGGCGAAAATTCAATGATAAGGAATTTGAAGATACAGCTTATTGTGAACCTTTCTACCTGAAAGAGTTCGTTCCGGGAATTCCTAAAGTAAA
>PKSX01000170.1 GCA_002869435.1 Marinilabiliales bacterium
CTGGCAATTATTTTCTTTACCCTGATTGCGCAATTCAATTCCATTGGAAAAACACTTATTATTTTGAGTGAAGTGGTGCTTTCTATTATTGGGGTAATGCTTGGGCTTGCTATTTTTAATATGCCCGTAACCATTGTTATGACCGGTATCGGTATTGTGGCACTGGGTGGAATTGTAGTTAGAAACGGTATACTCATTGTAGAGTTTGCCGATCAATTGAAAGAAGCGGGTATAAAAACACGCGAAGCTATTGCACAGGCAGCTACAACCAGGTTAACACCGGTAATGCTCACTGCGCTTTCTACGATTTTCGGACTGGTTCCGCTCGCTGTGGGCATGAACATCAATTTTGGAACGCTCTTATCATCATGGAATCCACATATCTTCTTTGGTGGCGACATGGTAGCTTTCTGGGGCGCACTTGCCTGGACCATTGTTTTTGGACTGGTGATGGCCACTTTCCTTACCCTGATTTTCATTCCGGCCATGTATCTGATACATTATGCCATGAAACTTAAAATCAGAAGATGGCGCGAGCTGCGTGCATCCCGCAGGGCAGATATTGCTTTGCAACGCTAAATCACGATATATATCTTCAGGGGCTTTCAGAAATGGGGGTCCCTTTTTTTGTTTCAGAATTCTCGCAAATCCCTATCTTTGCACCATGTTAGAGAATATTCGCAATTTTTGCATTATTGCCCATATAGATCACGGGAAGTCGACGTTGGCGGACCGTTTGCTGGAGTTTACGGACACCGTGTCGGAACGCGACCGGAAGGAACAGGTGCTGGATAATATGGAACTGGAGCGTGAGAAGGGAATTACCATTAAGAGCCACGCCATACAGATGATATACAAGCCGGAAAATGTAGAGTATAAACTGAATTTGATTGACACACCCGGACACGTAGATTTTTCGTACGAAGTTTCGCGCTCCATTGCTGCATGCGAAGGGGCTCTGCTTGTGGTAGATGCCACGCAAGGCATACAGGCACAAACCATTTCCAATCTCTATCAGGCCATAGATCATGATTTGGAAATTATTCCGATTCTGAATAAAATGGATATGCCCAGCGCCATGCCCGATGAGGTGAAGGAGCAGATTATTGATTTGCTGGGTTGCGACGAGGGCGATATTATTGAAGCCAGTGCCAAAACCGGTTATGGTGTGGATAAGATATTGGATGCCATACTTGAGCGGGTTCCTGCGCCAAAAGGTGATGTGGATGCACCACTACAGGCATTGGTATTTGATTCTGTTTTTAATCAGTACCGCGGCATTGTGGGCTATTTTCGCATTTTTAACGGCACAATAAAGCAAGGCGATTTTGTGAAACTCATGAATACCGGCAAAGAGTATGATGCTGACGAAATTGGGGTGCTACGCCTGGGTTATGAACCCACAAAAACACTTCATGCCGGTGATGTAGGCTATATTATTTCAGGGGTAAAAGTGGCCAAGGAGGTGCAGGTTGGAGATACCATTACTCATGTTGAAAAACCATGCGATATAGCTATTTCGGGTTTTAAGGAAGCTGTGCCCATGGTTTTTGCCGGAATCTATCCTGTAGATGCCGACGATTATGAAGATTTGCGTGAGTCGCTGGAGAAATTGCAGCTCAATGATGCATCGCTTATGTTTGAACCTGAATCTTCTGCCGCACTTGGTTTTGGCTTTCGCTGCGGTTTTCTTGGGCTGCTGCATATGGAAATAGTGCAGGAAAGACTGGACCGTGAGTTTGATATGGATGTGATCACAACTGTTCCAAACGTTTCGTATAAGGTGTATACTAAAAAGGAAGAACTGATTGAAGTGCACAATCCTTCCGGTCTTCCGGAGATTACTAAGATTGATTATATCGAAGAGCCATATATAAAAGCTAATGTTATTACCAAGTCTGATTATCTGGGTTCTATTATGAATCTGGCCATTGAGAAGAGGGGCGTGCTGAAAAATCAGGTGTTTTTGTCAACCGACCGCGTAGAAGTAACTTTCGAAATGCCGTTGGCTGAGATTGTTTTTGATTTTTACGATAAGCTGAAGAGTATTTCAAAAGGGTATGCATCGTTCGATTATCACGAGTGCGGTTATCATCAGGCCGATCTTGTACGCTTAGATATTTTATTGAATGGCGAGCAGGTGGATGCTCTTTCTACATTAATTCACAGAGATAATTCCTATAAGTTTGGGCGCAGAATGTGCGAGAAGTTGAAGGAACTTATTCCGCGCCAGCAATTTGAAATTGCCATACAGGCTGCAATCGGAGCAAAAATTATTGCCCGCGAAACGGTTCGTGCCTACCGCAAAGATGTTACTTCAAAATGTTATGGAGGTGATATTACCCGTAAGCGTAAGCTACTCGAAAAGCAGAAGAAGGGTAAGAAGCGTATGCGCCAGGTAGGAAATATTGAGGTGCCTCAGAGTGCATTCTTAGCGGTGCTGAAGCTGGATTAGGATAATTATTCGAAAGTGTACACTGCTCTTATAGCGGTATAGTCCTTTGTGTTTTCAATATTCATTAGAAAGTATTGCTCTGCATAAAAATACTTTACTTGAAAATGATTTCCAAAATACTCATACACATTTATCTTTTTAGCAATATCATCCGGCATAGACTTCGATTCAAATAAAGTCAGATTTTAATAGAAACGACTAATTTCATAGTTCACAACACCATCAGTAGTATCTTTGTATGGTGCATACAAGAGCTTTTCGGAACCAATATATAAGCTGAATGATAAGTCCTTATCAATTTTAATTTTAATGGACTCAATTTTATTTAATTCACCAGGTGTAAGAGCACTTGTGTAGTTGTTAATACTACCATCAGGATGCCGAGTAACCTCTACTTGTTTTATCCACTCTCCGTTTTCTTTTTCAATATTAGTTTCAGTTATATCTCCATAGAAGTCCATCCATGTTAAAGTAGCAAAAGTATAAATGGAACTTATATAATACTCTCCAATAACTGGTGTAAGTAAATGTGGGATATCATGAAGATCTGCTTTAATAATTCCCCTGTATGTTATTTTAATACCTTCTTTACTATTACTCTTTGAACCAGAAGATTCAATTTCTCCATTATTGACACAAGATGTGCAAATAATAATGATAAGAGGAATGATAAGTAGTTTCATGGTTGAATTTTCTCAAAGATATAAAATTAATCAGGTTCAAATACAATAATTGCGCCACCACCGGGTGCAAGTTTCAAATTAAATCCATCCAGTTGCTGAGCTTCTGTTTCAAGTATTTGGTAGTCTTCCGGATTATTTTCATAGTGTGATTCGGGGCTGTCGTATAGCATGCGTGCTATGTAGGTTTTTCCCTCATTCAGAAAATTAGCAATGAATGCAATGTCACGTTTTTCTTCATTTGTAATGGCAGCCACATACCAGGTGGTTCCGCTTCTGCGTGCCACGACAATGTATTCTCCAATTTCTGCATCGAGATATATGCTTTCATCCCATGTAGCAGGCATATTTTCAATGAATGAAAATGCTTCGTGTCCTTCATAATTCTCAATAAGATCGGCTGCCATTTGCATGGGGCTGTATAATACCACCATTAGGGCCAGTTGGTTCGCGAGTGTTGCGTGCACAGCTGTGTTTCCGCGGTCTTCGCTGTTCCATTTCTCACGATCTTCTTTGTGCGCTGAAAGATCAATATCGAAAATACCCGGCGTATAATCTATAGGGCCGGCCATACCTCTTGTAAAAGGAATAATACAGGTGTGTGAAGGCATGTTGCCCTCACTCCATGCATTCCACTCCATGCCGCGAACACCTTCGCCAGTCATTAGATTTGGATAGGTGCGGCACAAACCGCTAAACATTACCGGCTCATGCACATCAAGTGAAATCTCATATTCCGCTGCTTTTTGCATGACCAAATTATAGTGGTTTACCATGAATTGCCCGTGCTTATGCTCTCCGTCAGGTGTGGGTCCGGCATAGCCGGTTTTCACATGGTGTATACCCAACGATTGATAGAGAGCAAATGCAGAATCAAGCTGGCGCTCGTATAATTCAATATCTCCACCAGTTTCGTGGTGTCCGATGATCATTACTCCCTTTTCATCAGCATATTCAGCCAGCTCTTTCAGTTTGAAATCGGGATAGGCTTCGGTAAAAGAAAAGGCATCTTTTTCGCCCCAGTTTTCCCAGCCTTTATTCCAGCCTTCAGCCAGAACTGCATCGATTCCGTGGTTAGCAGCAAAATCAATATAGGCTTTCATGTTTTCGGTAGTAGCACCGTGGCGTTCGGTCATAGCCCAGGTTGAAATACCCAAGTGCATTTCCCACCATATTCCCACATAATTTACCGGTTTGATCCATTCGGTATTTTCAATTTTGCAGGGTTCGTTTAGGTTATACAAAAGCATGGTTTCCGCAAGATCAGCGGCATTATCGGCAAAAAAGAAAACTCTCCACGGGCTGTAGAAAGGGATTTGTGTTCTCACATTCAATCCATTTGCTGCAGGAACAAGATTTACTTTATAACGATTTTTATTTGCCGGATCCTGAAGCAAAGTCATACTGCTGTA
>PKSX01000036.1 GCA_002869435.1 Marinilabiliales bacterium
AGTTCCGGGAACGACTTTCCTTTGGAGTACTTCTGAAACCACTCCGGTTATTAATGTAGCGCCAAGTTCAACAACAACATATACTGTAACCGGAACAACCCCAGATGGTTGTACAGGGACCGCAAGTATCAATATTGTAGTTAATCCATTACCACTTGTTACTCTTACAGCAACAGATTCTATTATTTGTGATGGAGAAAGTGTTACCATTACTGCAGACAGTGATATTCCGGGTTCTACTTATCTGTGGAGCACGAGTTCAACTGCAAACCAAATTATGGTTACACCAAGCAACACAACCACATATTTTGTTACAGTAACAAGCCCGGAAGGATGTACAAGTGTAGAGGATATTACTATTACGGTTCATCCAAATCCTGTTGCGAACATCATTCCGAGTAGTTCATATGTTTGTTATGGCAGTGATGCCAGCCTGGAAGTCCAAACAGATATCCCGGTAGCCGGTTATTTATGGAGCACTGCTGAAACAACGCCTATAATTGTAGTAGCACCAACTACCGCAACCACATACTCTGTAACTACTACTACGGTAAATGGATGTACAGGAACGGCAGAAATTTTAATTGATGTGTACGATCTTCCAAATGTTTCAATCGTTTCTGCAAACAGCGACATTTGTTTCGGAGAATCTGCCCAGCTTACAGCTCAAAGTGATCATCCGGGTACTACGTTCAGCTGGAGTACAGGAGACAACACCAATACTATCACTGTAACACCTCCTTCAACTGAAACATACTATGTTACAGGAACTGATCAGAATGGATGCCAGGATACTTCTGAATTCCTTGTTACTGTTCATCCACTTCCAGATGTGAATATTTCTTCCACAAACCCTGAGGTTTGCCAGGGATACAGTATTACCTTATATGGAAACAGTACTAATCCTAACACAAATTATGAGTGGAGCACAGGAATAACTGCCGACAGTATTATTGTTACACCTCCGGCAACCACCACCTATTATATTACGGGCACTGATGCCAACGGATGTACAGCAACAAATCGTTTAACCGTTCAGGTTAATCCAAATCCGGATGTAAGTGTTGGCCCTAACGGCTTGACAATTTGCCCGGGAGAAAGTGTTGATCTTACTGCAACATCACCAACTGCAAGTATTTATAACTGGAACACCGGAGATAACACACCAA
Source organism: Marinilabiliales bacterium (assembly GCA_002869435.1). Classification (GTDB taxonomy): domain Bacteria; phylum Bacteroidota; class Bacteroidia; order Bacteroidales; family DTU049; genus BM518. The sequence continues at coordinate 1,170 of PKSX01000036.1, forward strand.
CCATTAGTGTAACACCTGCCTTTACTTCCACATATACTGTAACAGGAACAGACGACAACGGATGTTTTGGAACTGCATCAGTAGTGGTAACGGTAAGGAATGCACCAGATGTTGTAGTCACTCCTTCTGATCCGGTAATTTGTGAAGGAGAATCTGTAACACTGATAGCCACTGGAGCAACGCTCTACGACTGGAGTCCTGCACAAGGACTTAACACAACCGTTGGTGCCGTTGTAATTGCATCACCGGCAAATACAACAACATATATTGTTTCCGGAGTAGACCTATACGGATGTGAAGGTGCAGACACAGTTAAAGTAGAGGTTAGCCCTACACCAAGTGTTGACTTCGTAGCAGACCTCAATGATATCTGCATGGCCAATGTAGTTCACTTCTCGGGTCAGAGTGACGGAGATATTGCGACATGGCATTGGGACTTTGGCGATCCGTCTTCAGGTTCTTCAAATAATTCAAGTTTACAAAATCCTATTCATACTTATTTTGAAACAGGAACATATACTGTAGGACTTGAAGTGGTTAGCAAGGATGGCTGTGCAAACAACCTTTACAAGCCAAGTTTCATCGTCGTTCATCCAAACCCAATAGCCAGCTTCTCAAGAACTCCAGATATTACTACTATGGAAAACCCAACAATTCAGTTCTACAATCAGTCTCTCGGTGTTAAGAGTCTTCTCTGGAACTTTGATGATCCGGGAAGTGGCCTGTACAACATGAGTGTGTCTGAAAACCCAACCCACACTTATTCTTCTGAGGGAGAGTATTGGGCTACATTGCATGTAGAAAACGAATGGGGTTGCCTTGATTCAGTTTCCAACAGAATTATCATTAATCCAAAATGGGATGAGTTTATTCCTTCAGCATTCTCACCAAATGGTGACGGAAACAACGATTATTTCAGACCTTACGGATTCAATATTGATTATTCTGAATATACCATGTTTATCTTTGATCGTTGGGGTAAACAAATATTTGAGACCCATGATATCAATGATGCCTGGGATGGTAGAGTAAATCGTGAAGGCGAGATTGTGCAGCAGGATGTTTATGTATACCTTGTTATTCTTAAAGATATTACAGGATTAGAACATCAGTTTATCGGACACGTAACTCTGATTAAGTAACTGGTGCTCATGGCTCAAAGCAAAGAGGCTGCCCAAAAAGGCAGCCTCTGTTGTTATATATAATACTGTTTTTATTTCTTCACGATCTGAGCCATCATTTCGGCTTGCATAACAACTTTATCCCCAACATATGCCTTACCTATCATATGACAAATTCCACGACGTATCGGGGAAGCAAGTGAAAGATGAAACACCAATGTATCTCCCGGAACTACCTTTTGTCTGAATTTTGCTTCAGATATTTTCATGAAATAGGTAATATAGTTTTCGGGATCAGGAACAGAGTTGAGAATAAGTACTCCGCCAACCTGAGCCATGGCTTCAATCTGAATCACACCAGGCATAACGGGTTCTTTGGGAAAGTGCCCAACAAAAAAGGGCTCGTTCATGGTGACATTCTTTACGCCAATAATGTGCTGATCAGTCATTTCCATAATCTTATCCACAAACAAGAATGGCGGTCTGTGTGGCAAAAAGCGTTGAATATCTTCAACCGTGAAAAGGGGTTTATCACTTAAATTAATGTGGGAGACTGGTGTTTCCATAGGTTTCCTGAATTTTATTACGAATGAGTTTTGCGAATTCAACATTAGTCTTATGACCGGGTTTATTGGCCATTACATGACCTGTAAAACGCAGTCCCACCAGTGCCAGGTCACCCAAAACATCGAGTGTTTTATGACGAGCCGGTTCGTTGGGATAGTTCAATTCAACATTATTCAAAATCCCCTCTTCCAGAACAGAAACGCGGGGTTGATTAAAAACAGTAGCCAGATAATCGAGTTCATCCTGCGACAGAATTTTATCGACAAAAACAATGGCATTTTTGATATCGCCCCCTTGAATAAGATTGTGCTTGAGCAGAGCCTGAACCTCAGAGAGAAAAACAAAAGTACGTGCTGCAGAGAAGTGTTCATTAAACTCTGCAACATTTTTCAGCTTAGCGTTTTGAGTACCCAGCACGCTGCTGTTATAGTCAACCATGGTAGTGATACGATACTCCTCATCCGGAATAAGGTACATTTCCACATCTTTTTCTTCATCTTTTAAATAACAGCGGGTTGGAATTTCATACACTTTACGTTCAGCATTTTGTTCACGAATTCCCGTTTTCAGAAGTGCCTCGGTAAAATGCTTTGAACTTCCGTCAATAATTGGGGTTTCCTCATGATCAAGCTCAATGATAATATTGTCGATATCACACCCAACAACAGCTGCCAGAACATGCTCAATCGTTCTGACCACAGCTTCACCGTTTCTCAGAGACGATCCTCTGCTTGTGTCGAAAACATTATCTGCAAGTGCAGGAATTTGAGGCTTTCCGGGCAAATCTGTCCTGACAAATGTATATCCAGTATTTTCTTCAGCAGGTTTAAAGCACAATGTAGTTTCATAACCGGTATGAATACCTTTCCCTTTTATACAAATCTCTCCGGCTATGGTTTTCTGCTTAATCATCTTCCAATTATTTCTGATTCTTTTCCAGTTGATTCAGGCGTTTTGCCATGTCATCCAGTTTGCGAAATAAAGCAAAAATTCTGAAATAGCGTGCAGCGGGCATGGCGGGTGAGCCCATTAAAGACTCTCCATCCTCAATATTATCCATAATTCCCGACTGTGCAGCAATTTTTATTTTTGATCCCAGTTTAAGATGGCCGGCAATACCTACCTGACCGCCAAACATGTTGTAACTGCCAATTTTTGTTGAGCCAGCAACTCCTGTTTGAGCAGCAAATACATTATGTCCACCAAGCTCAACATTATGAGCAATCATAATCAGGTTGTCGAGCTTCGTTCCCCGACCCACAACAGTAGAACCCATTGTAGCTCTGTCAATTGTGGTATTGGCACCTATTTCAACATCATTTTCCAGTACTACATTACCAGTTTGAGGAATCTTTTTATACTCCCCGTTTTCATCCGGAGCAAAGCCAAAACCATCGCTACCAATAACCACGCCTGAGTGAATTATGCAGTTGTCTCCGACTTCACATCTTTCCAAAATTTTTGCGCCGGGATAAATCAGCACATTGTTTCCAATCTTAACATTCTCGCCAATGAAAACCTGTGCATTAATCTGAACATTATTACCCAGGACGACACCTTTTTGAACAACAGCAAACTCGCCGATATAATGAGTCTCGTCTGTTTTCACTGAAGGATCAACAAA
>PKSX01000140.1 GCA_002869435.1 Marinilabiliales bacterium
AAATCAACTCTTGTCTTAAAATCTGGCGATCATGAAAATATTTTTGTTTGATAGTTTCGGCGGAGACGGTATCTACGCTGAGTGGGAGTAATTCATTAGATCAAAAAATAAAAAGCAAAAAAATGACAAATACTACCACCTAATATTAGTAAGTGGAATATCCCATGATGAAACGGAATTTTTTTGTAAAGATAAAAATATGTACTACTAAAATAGCTTAAAGAACCTATTAATAAGTACCATAGCGATACTTCAGGTACGTTTTTTAATATGGGAACTATGGCAATTAATATTAACCAGCCCATAACAATGTATAGCCATAGTGATAGCTTTCGCAATTTAGGGGAGTAAAACCATATTTTGAAAATTATTCCAAAAATTGCCATTCCCCATGCTAAGCCAAATAAAGTCCAACCAAAACCACCACGAATAGAAACCAGCGTAATAGGGGTGTATGTGGCTGCAATTAAAATGTATATGGTGCTATGATCATATATGTTTAAGCGATATTTCTTTCTTAGATTTCGTTCTTTGTGATAAAGGGTAGAGGATAAATAAACCAACATCATTCCAATTCCAAAAATGGAAAATGAAACAATGTGCCAGACATCACCATGAAGAGAAGCTTTATGAACTAATAGTACTGTAAGGGCAATAGCACCAATGAATCCAATACCGTGTGTAAGAGAATTTACAATCTCTTCTTGTTTTCTGAGCGTTTTATTTATCATTTGAAGGGCAAAAGCCAATTAATATGCTTTTGTGTTATTTGCTTACGATTGCTTTTAAAACTTTAGATATTCTTTTTGAAATCGGAAATACAAAATATTCTGGAAGTTCAATCCAGACAAATGTAGGCAATTTTCATTATGAAGGACAGAAAAGAAAATTGCCGAAACCTCGCTGTAGAATATATTCGGAATCATCATAGAAACCAATACCCCCAACATTGAGTTGATGAAAAAACGTGGCTATACCCAATGGGCTCATTTGCCCCTGGTGGCTGAGTTCGATGGGATAGAAGTGGGGTAGGTGTATTTTGGGAAGCGGATTACCTAGTTCTGCCCAAAATTACTCTTCACAAAATCAAGCAGCTCTTTTTCTTTCGGGTGCATATCGTTATCAATCATGGCAGCTTTTTCCATAAGTTTGATAATCTTACCGTGTTTTTTGGGATCATCGGGCATGCGCAATACCAGTTTCTTGTTTAGTGCCATCTCCATAACGGGTTGAACTTTTTCAGGCTTATATCCAAACTTCTTGGCCAACTTATGTGCCATGTCTTTTTCTTCTTCGGTAAATACTCCATCGGCAGCCATCATCAGCATGGCATTGTTGAATGCGTAATCGCGTACATCAAGCAATTTATCAAATGTGTCGGCACCCATTCCAACCATGTTATCAACTTGCTGGCCTGAAGTTTTCTGTTTGTACTGTCCAATAGAATATACGCCTTCTACCACCCATTCTGTTTTCGGACTATTAACTATCGCTCCACAATACGGACATTTCAGATCGGTTGTGTCTTTAAGAATACCGGCACAGTTTGGACATTGATGTGTATAAAGTGAGCCCTTAGGTTTCACAGCATCTGCGGCACGCGTTAGAACCAGCACTTTGGCATTAATTCTAACCGTCGGATCAAGCAAGTCGGCGAACTGTGTACCTTTTTCGTTTGTAACGATGCGCACTTTCTGTGCGCTCATTCTGATATAAAAAGCCACACTGTTCATACCGTTCTCGGTCCATGCCCCAATAGTGCTTACATCGTTCAGGAATATTCTGTTGTAAACAAATTTGTCTGTTTGTATTCCTGTTCTGAAGCTATTATAGGCATCATCTGTCATAAAACGACGGGCCATGCTGGCGTCTTGTTTTACACGGGCGGTTTCAATCTGCAGGAATGCATTACTGGCTTTATCTTCAAGCAGCTGCATGCTGATATTCTTGTCAAGAAAAAGCATTTTTGCAATTTTTGCATCCAAATTACCCTGCTTATGTGCCATGGCTGTGCTGAAAGTATAATCATCGGCCTGTGTTATTTCGCTCAGAACCCAGTCGTATTCACCACTATTGGTAATGGCGCCGCAATATTTACATTTGCTTATTTCACCCTGAATATCGCTTAGTTCAGCACCACAATTGGGACAGTGTTGTCCACTGTATAAATCGCCTTTGCTCTCACCTCGTTTTTTCAGGAAAGACCAGTATTCTACAAAGCTCTCATAACCTCCGCTGCCCAGATTCTTGAATTTCTCTGATTTAAAATGATCGGTCATGCTGGCATGAATGGCCACATCAATCACATCGTATAATCCATCAACACGAACTTTGGTCATGGTCATGCTATGCAGCTTGATATCTTTCAGTTCATTCCTCTGTCCGAGCTCCTGCATCATTACAAACTGAGTGTGGAAACGTTGATATACACCATCAGATATGAACTTTCTAACCGATTTCATGTCCTGTTCCATCCAGGCTTTCTGTATTCCGTGGAAGGCAATTTCAACTTTTTTCTTAAAGCCTTCTTCATTGAAAGACGGATTGGCAGCAAGAAACTTCTGATAACTTGGATCGGTTTTTACAACACCTTGCTGAGGCATTTTATTGAGTACAGAGGCCTGTTTGCGCTTCTTGCGCCCAAGGTATAATAACAAAAGTAAAACTCCAATGGCAATAATATTCCATGGGAAAGGTAAAGCCATTAACAGGTAAATAATTAGACCGACGATTCCGTCATCACCGCCGCCGCCACCGCCGCCGCCACCACCACCGGCGCGCGCGTATGCTTCTGCTACAACCAGAAGTAGAATTAATACAAAAAGTACGGAACGAATTAATGCGGCATGACGTGTGAATCTATTCATAAAGGAAATGCTTAATAGATGATAAGGATTTTCAAATATAATGTTTTTACAGAAAGTACCAGATTAATTCATGTGATTTTTAGTTTAATTTCTCTGTAAAATTACTTGGTATCTTATCCATTATGTAGAATGAAAACAAATACGTGTAACACGTATATCAATATACGTAAAATACGTAGATTTGCCGCTTCAATTTGTTAAAAACCAATGTGAATATCATGAGAAAAATAAAGTTAATGCTGCTGCCAATGCTATTCTTATTGCTTTTGCCGGCAAAATCAATGGCATCTGATTTGTCTTCAGTTCTTGAAGTACAACAATACAATCGAGCCATTCATATTATGGCCATGTTGCTCATCGGATTCGGATTTCTGATGGTTTTTGTGAAAAAATATGGTCGTTCTGCTCTGACCGCCACTTTTTTATTGGTAAGTGTATCACTTCCGCTGTATTTTTTCATCAATAGTCTTGAGATTTTCAGCGAATCTAAAGGAGAAATTGAATTGCTGATTTTAGCCGAATTTGCAGCAGCCAGTTTGCTTATTGCTGCAGGAGCAGTATTGGGTCGTTTGAAAATGTTTCAATATATCATTTTAGGTTTACTTTTTATTCCTTTTTATATGTTGAACGAATGGATTATTGTTGAAAACGGACTCGATTTGATGAAAGGAATGATTGCCGATACGGGTGGCTCTATTGTAATTCATGCTTATGGTGCATTATTTGGTCTGGGTGTAGCCATGTCAATGACGACGAAGAAAGAACTTGAAAAGCCAATTGAGGCCGATGCAACAAGCGATCGCTATTCATTACTGGGGTCAATGGTGCTTTGGGTATTCTGGCCCAGTTTCTGTGCTGCACTGGTTCCTGCTGAAGCTATTCCGCATACTGTTGTAAATGTTTTCCTGGCATTGAGCGGATCAACACTTATTACCTATATTTCATCAATCAGCCTGCGCGGAAAAATCAATGCAGCAGATATTGCAAACGCTGCTCTTGCCGGTGGTGTTGCCATTGGTTCAACCTGTGATTATGCTACCCATTCAGGAGCAATTTTAATAGGTGTTATTGCAGGTGCCGTTTCTACTTTCGGGTTTGCTCGCATTCAGTCAAAACAACAACGGGCATTTCGTTCAGTAGATACCTGTGGTGTAACAAACCTTCATGGAATTCCCGGAATTATTGGCGGACTTGCTGCTATTATTATTGTAGACGGACTTAATGTTTCATCTCAACTATCTGCAATTTTTATCACCATCGTTTCCGCACTTATTTTCGGATTTGTATCCGGAAAAATAATTTCCATCTTTGGTCGCCGGCAGGAAGCATATGTAGATGCTGAAGAATTTGAAGATGCCGAGGATTAATTACTGAAGAATATTTTTTTTAAGGCAGCTCAATTTGGGCTGCTTTTTTTGTTTTTAAGCGTTGTGGTAATACCCTCTGCGTAGACGGACTCTAAGCCGAGGGTAGGAAACTAATCTTCATCTTCAAAAAGATTATACTTCCTTTTTGTGAACTTAGATTCACGCTTTTTGGGCCTTTTTCTTGACCCTACTATGGCAAGAATTCCTGAGAATACA